>CAZCOV010000429.1:0-4734 GCA_964499975.1 uncultured Thermoanaerobaculia bacterium | reverse complement strand
CATCAGCGTCGGCAGCACGACCACCGTCTGCGACAGGATGCGACCGTAGTAGCCATGGTCACGGCCAAAGCTGAAAATCAAATTGGCGTCCCGCTTGTCGGTCACGGCCACCCGGGCATTGTCTTTGAACCGCGTTTTGACCTCGTCGAGAGCGAAGTCCCGCTGGAACACCAAGTTGAACCAGATCGAGTGCATGTACTGGGTATTGAGTTTGGCCGCGCTCGAGAACAAGTCGAGGTCCAAGCCCAGAGTCGAAAAAACCCGATGCGCATCGTGGGCATGGTGGGTGCCGAACAGGGGGTCGTCGTGCTTGCCGACTTGCGGTGAGGGGGAAAAATCCTTGCTCTGGCTGATGTCATTCGACCGCCGCATGCAGACAAAAGTGCCACGGTTCAAACTGTAGCTGCCGTCCGGCTCTGCGGTGATGGTCTTGACCAGGGTGGTGATGTTGTGGGTGTTGCAAGAGACGATCTGAATGAAGCGGTCTTCGCCCCACACCAGGGCTTCGTCATTGACCCCGCGGGCATAAGGCTTGCCGAACCCGGTCTCGCTGCCTTGGGCCAGGAACCCTTTGGGGCCCTTGATCGACGAATAGAACTGGTCCTTCATCTTGTTGCCGACCGGGGTGCAATCGATGACCACGGTCGCGCGCTGGAGCGCCTCTTCGGCTTCATAAGAAACCGTGTGCCCCAGGGACTCGAAGTCCGCGCGGAACTCATTGTCGGTCGCGAGCTTGGCTCCGCGCGTCATCAAGTGATTGATCCGCGCCCGATCGCTCACCAGCGGCGTCCGCTTATGAAACGTCACTTCGTCGATACCGAGCTTGTCCCGGAAGTCCGTAAACAGGCCGATCAAAGGCTCGCCGATCGTCCCCGTGCCCACGACATGGATGATGTTGGCCATCGCTTTAGCCTCTATATCTTTAATCTTTGCTCGCCTTTGCGCCGCGCAAAAGTTCGCCAGCAACGGCGGGCGGGTTCTTGGTTGAACCTGCCGCGGCACGGGTTCGGCAGCAGCAAAGAGCCTCACCAGGGTCACGGTCGAGGTCCTGACGTAGACCCCGCGAGGCTACCAGATCCGACAGTTCAAGTACAGGCGCTCACCAGGGTCCTTGACCGTTTGCAAGAGGTGTTCTTAAAATGGGCTGCGCAGGGTATCGCCAGGGCAAGCTGAGACCTGCCGAACCATAACCGATGATCACCGGGTACAACACAGACGTTAGGTATAGAGACCTAGTCCTCCATGTGCAAACTGAGGACAAGGGGTATGCCAATCCCTGCATGGAAAGCTTGATCTACTATGGCGGCCGGGTGGTGGTCGCCAAGCGGGCGAGTTACGCCGATCTGCTGCAGAGCGGAAAGGGCGAAGAAGAGATCGTGGCGCTGATGGACCATCAGCACCGGACCATGATCAAAGCGATTCAGGCGGGCAAGTTCGATGACAAGATCCGAGAATTCTGCGGCGGCGAACCCTCGTCTAGCGAAATCACCACGACCCGTCATCACCAGACCGCGGATGCGTTCGCGCTCTCGGAAGACAGCGGCCGTACCCTCGACCAGGTCATTCTCGAATATCTGACCAGCGAAGCCGAGCAGGAGCAACTCGTTCTGGTGTTGGAAGAAGACGCCGAGTTGCGTTCCGGCAGTAACACCGAAGTGGTGCTCCGCACCCGTTCGAGCAAGAGCGGTGACCCGATCGGTGGCGCGCAAATCGCGATCAAGATGATCTCGACGTTTGGCGGTCCGCGCACCCTGGCAGCCGGCGAGACCGACCCCAATGGGCTGGTGCGCCTGCCGCTCGCGATTCCGTCGGTCGAACGGGGAACCGCAGCGCTGATCATCACCGCGGGCAGCCAGATCGGCCTGGCTGAGCTCAAGCACTTGTTGTAAGCACTGCGTCGTAGAGCACTTGTTGTAGAGCACTTGTTGTAAAGCACCGCCTGTAGATGCCTTGATCATGATTGCCATTTTCCTCAACGGCGAGTCGCGGCAAGTCCCGTCCGATTGGACCTTGGCGCAGCTGTTAAGCGATTTGGGGCGAGATCCCCGCACAGTCGCGATCGAATACAATGGCGGCATCTTGCCCCGGCAGCAGTTCACCGCGACCCGTTTGGCTGCCGGCGATCGGCTGGAAATCGTCCAGTTCGTGCAAGGGGGCTAGCAGATCGACGCGGTACCGTCCGGCCGCAGCGATACCCCTCGCCCCCCTTCCCGTCCATGGAAACCCTGCCCTCCCTCGCCCGCTGCCTGTTGCTGTTCACCAAACCCACCCGGCCCGGCAAGGTCAAGACCCGCTTGATCGGCGCGCTTTCCGCCCTCGAGGCCGCGGCCCTCCACCAGGCTTTCCTTGAGGACCTGTGTGCGCGGCTTGTGGGCGGACGCTTCCATTTACGGCTAGCCTGGGCCCTCGAACCGGGTGAAGCCATGCCCGCGCAGCCGCTGCCAGACGGCATGGCGCAAGCCGACGGTGACCTCGGGACCCGGCTGTTTCAGGGGTTGGCCGCGGCGAGTCAAGACTTTCCCTTGGTCGCAGCCGTGGGCAGTGACCACCCAGAGTTGGCGCTCGCCACCGTGGAAGAGGCTTTCGACCGCCTCGCTGCCGGGGCCGAAGTCGTGCTCGGGCCGGCCCGCGACGGCGGCTATTATTTGATCGCGCTAAAGCGGCAGGCGGTGCTGCCCGGACTGTTTGCGGGCATTTCCTGGAGCACCTCGACCGTCCTCGCGGAAACCCGCGCACGCTGCGTACAGCACGGTTTGCGCCTGGAGTTCTTGCCGTTCGGGGACGACGTCGACGTACCCGCGGACCTCGAACGGTTGGCCGAGCGCCTGGCCCCCCAGCGCGATTTCTGCCCCCGCACCAGGGCTTTGCTCGCGGCTTGGGGACGCCTCGAACCAAGACCGCAAACGAACCCGGGAAGGCATAGCAAATGCGGATCTTGACCGCCGAAGAAATGCGCGAGGTCGACCGCCGCGCGATCGAGACCCTGGGCATCCCCGGTCTGGTGCTGATGGAGAACGCGGCGATCGGAGTGGCGGATGCGCTGGGAGCGCGGTTCCCAGACGCGGCCCAGGTGGCGATTTTCTGCGGCCCAGGCAACAATGGCGGCGACGGCCTAGCGCTCGCCCGGCACCTCGATGCCCGCGGCTACGGCGTGCAGGTTTTCCTGGTTCTCCGCGGGGAATTCCCGCCGGGCGATGCCGCGACCCAACTCGCGATCTTGGAGCGCGCGGATTTCGCGCTCGAAACCGTGGGGCCGGACGCCGACCTGAGCGCGGTGGTCGAAGCGGTCCTGCGCGCTGACGTGCTGGTCGACGCCTTGTTCGGGACCGGGCTCAAGCGCCCCCTTGCCGGACACTTCGCAGAGCTGGTCACGCGCCTCAACCGCCTGCCCATACCCCGCTTGGCGGTCGATATCCCGAGTGGGCTCGACGGCAGTCGGGCCGAGATCCTGGGGCCGCACGTTCTAGCTCAGCTGACCGTGACGTTTGCCGCGCCCAAAGTCGCCCACGTGTTCGCACCGGCGGCAGCTGCGGTGGGCGAATTGGTGGTCACCGATTTGGGGATCCCACCCGAGCTGGTTGCGACCGCCCCAGGGTCGCTCCACTTGCTGGTGGACCACGAACTCGCGGCCTGCCTGCTCACCCGTCAGCCGACCGATCACAAAGGCACCTGCGGCCATGTGCTGCTGGTGGCCGGCTCGCCGGGCAAGGCCGGGGCTGCGATCCTGGCCGCGCGCGCAGCGGTCCGCGGCGGCGCGGGCCTGGTCACGGTGGCGGTGCCCGCACCGCTTTTGCCAGCAGTCGACGCGGGCTCGCTCGAATCCATGACCGCGGCGCTGAGCGCGACCGTTGACGGCTGGCTGGCCCCCGCCGCTTTGGCCGAAGTGCTGGCCCTCGCCGCGGACAAGCAGGCGGTGGCGATCGGTCCAGGCTTGGGGCGCGCCGGGGAAACTGCGACCTTGCTCCGCGAGTTGGTCTTGGCGCTGCGCGCGCCCCTGATCCTCGACGCGGATGGCCTCGACGCTTTTGCTGGCCGCTTGGACGAACTCAGGGCGCGGCCAGCGGGCACGGTCTTGACCCCGCATCCAGGAGAAATGGCCCGGCTGCTCGGCTGCAGCACCTCAGCTGTCCAGGCGGACCGCCTCGCGTCCGCACGCCAGGCCGCCGCGCGCAGTGGTGCGGTGGTCGTGCTCAAAGGTCATCAGACGCTGATCGCCACACCCGAAGGCGAGGTTTTCGTCAACCCAACGGGCAATCCCGGCATGGCCACCGGGGGCAGCGGTGATGTCTTGACCGGTTTGCTCGCGGCTTTGGTCGGACAAGGTTACAATCTGGTCACCGCCAGCCAGCTCGCAGCCTACCTTCAGGGTCAAGCCGGCGACCTGGCGGTTTATGCAGGAGCGCCGGAAGGGCTGGCTGCGGGCGACTTGATCGCGGCCTTGCCCCAAGCTTTTGCCGAGCTGCGCCGTGCTTGAACCCAGGTCCAGCCAGCGCAGCCAGCGTTACTCGAGCCGCAGCGAGGCCGAGACCGAGCAGTTCGGGGCCGCGCTGGGACCAAAGCTGTTGCCCGCTGGGGTGCTGCTCCTCTGCGGCGACTTGGGCAGCGGCAAGACCGTGTTGGTGCGCGGGCTGGCTCAGGCCCTGGGGATAGAGCGCGGCGCCGTGCAGTCGCCGACTTACACCTTGATCCACGAGTACGAGGGTCGGGCCGGACGCCTGGTTCACATCGACCTCT
>CAZCOV010000428.1:0-4742 GCA_964499975.1 uncultured Thermoanaerobaculia bacterium | reverse complement strand
GATGGCATCTGGGGTACGCGCCGCTTGCGCCGCTATCTGTTGATCTACCCGCTGACCCCAACGCGCCGACGACGGACGGTCGTTCCACTCCAAAACCAGCTGCTGCGCTTGCGCCGCAGGTAGCCAGCTCAGCTCCTCCAGGGACGCGCTGGGACGCGCCAGCACCGCCTGCAGCAGCCCCTCCAGACCGCGGAGCAACCGCTGGATCGTGGTCGCGTCAAAAAGCGCCGTCGAATAACTGCACACCGCCCCCAAACCCGCCGGCCCAGCTTGAAACGTCCAGTCCAGGTCGAAACGCGCGGTGATGCGCTGCTGCGACCACGAAGTCACCTGCAATCCCGGCATGGTCACGGCCGGGGGCGGGATCGCTAATGTCAGCAGCACCTGGAACAGCGGCGTCCGGCTCGGATCGAGGGGAGCCAACTCCTGCACCAACGACTCGAAAGGCACGTCTTGATGCTCGTGGGCTGAGAGCACCGCCTGCCGCGCCCCGGCCAAGACATCGGCAAAACTCGCCTGACGGCTGATCCGGCTGCGCAAGACCAAAGTATTGACGAAGAAACCGATCAGGTCCTCGGTTTCGCGATGGGTACGCCCCGCAACCGGTGAGCCGATCGCTAGGTCCTGCTGACCGCTCCAACGCGCCAGCAGCACACTCAGTGCGGCTAGCAGCGCCATGAACGGAGTCGCGTTCTGCAGCCGCACCACAAGCGCCAAATCATCGGCCAACCCAGCAGATAGCTGCGCGAACTGTACCGCGCCCAGGTGGCTCATCACCGGCGGCCGCGGACGATCGGTCGGCAGCTCGAGCGCGGGCAAGCCCGCAAGCTGCGCTTGCCAATAACTGAGTTGATCGGCCAAGACCGCCCCTGCCAGCCACCCTCGCTGCCACTGCGCAAAATCAACGTACTGAACTGCCAGCTCCGCGAGCGGTGAGGGTTGGTCGGCATGGTAAGCCGCGTACAGCAGCGCGATCTCCCGAATCAACAAGTTGATCGACCAGCCATCGCTGACGATGTGATGCAAGGTCACGACCAGCAAATGATCCACCGCGTTCCGGCGCACCAACAGGACGCGGAGCAGCGGACCTTGTTCAAGCACGAAGGGCCGCGCAGCTTCTGCGTCGGCTAAGCGCTGCCAGAGCGCTGCAACGTCAGGGCTCAACCCGCTCAAATCCACCAGCGGCAAATCCCACGAGGTCCACGGATGGATCACCTGATAGGCGACTCCGTCTTCCGCCGCAAAGGTTGTGCGCAAGGCCTGGTGGCGCCGCACCACCTCATTCCAAGCGCGCGCTAGCGCTCTCAGATCGAGCTCGCCTTCCAGCCGCAAAGCCGATGGCATGTTGTATGTCGGCTGCCCGGGTGCGAAGCGTTCGAGGAACCACAGCCGCTGCTGCGCAAACGACAAGGCTGGCTTCGCCGGACGCGGTTGGGCCACAAGCGGTGGTGCCGCGTGCTGCTTTCCTGCGCGCTGCAGTTCTTCCAGCCGCGCGCTGAGCTCGGCAATGCGCGGCGACTCGAACAAAACCCGCAACGGTATCTCGATCCCCAGGGCTTCGCGGATCCGCGCGATCGCTTGCGTTGCCAGCAAGGAATGCCCACCCAGCTCGAAAAATGATTCGTGAATTCCCACCCGCGCATGGCCGAGCACTGCCGCAAAGATCCCGGCCAGAACCTCTTCGCGGGGATCTCGCGGCGCCACAAACTCCGCTCCCACCGCGCCGACATCCTGCGCCGATCGGGCCAGCCGGCTCAACGCACCGCGGTCCACCTTGCCGTTGGGCAAGCGCGGCAGCATCTCCAGCTCGACAAAAAGCGACGGCACCATGAACTCGGGCAAGCGCTCCCGCAAATGCTCGCGCAGCGAACTCGTCACCGTAAACCCTGACCAACAGGCCACCAGCCGAGCTGTTCCTTCCTGATCTTCGATGATCACCGCGCACTCCCCCACCCCGGGGTGCTCACTGAGCACGGCTGCAATTTCGCCTAGCTCGATGCGGAAGCCGCGGACTTTGACCTGGTGATCGATGCGGCCCAAAAACTCCAGCTGACCGTCCGCCAAGAACCGCGTCAAGTCGCCCGTCTTGTACATCCGCTGACCCGCCGCGAACCCGCAAGGCACGAACCGCTCTGCGGTCAGGCCAGGACGTCCCAGGTAGCCGCGCGCCAGACCCGCACCGCCCAAGAAAAGCTCACCCGGCGTCCCGATCGCCACCGGATAGAGCCCAACATCGAGCACCCACGCTTGGGTATTGGCAAGCGGACGGCCGAGCAAGATCCGCGCGGCAGAACGCTCGACTCGCCAGGTCGTCGCCCAGATCGTGGCCTCGGTCGGACCGTAGAGGTTCCACACCCCGAAAGCTTCGGCTGAAAGCGTCGCGGCCAGGCCCCGCGGCAGGGCCTCACCCCCGCACAACACCCGCAAGCCCGCAAACGGGGATGCCTCGCCTCCCCCCCGCGCTGCTTCCAGCAGCTGCCAGGTCGCGGGGGTGGCCTGCATCACCGTCACCCGCCGACGTTTTCGCGCGTTGGCCAGCGCGCGGCCGTCCTGCGTCACCGCCCGCGCGGTCAGCTCCAAGCGCGCCCCGCGCACCAGCGGCCAGAAGATCTCCAACCCCGAAATGTCGAACGACAACGGCGTCACCGCTAACAGCGTGTCCTCCGGGACCAACCCCACCGCCTCGGAAAAAGCCGCGAGGAAACCCCCCAGCGCAGGGTCCGCAATCCCCCCCCCCTTGGGTCTGCCGGTCGAGCCCGAGGTGTAGATCGCGTAAGCCAGGTCCTCTGGGTGAGCGGTCCGACGTCGAGGTGACGGCGGCGCGCAAGACCACGACCGATCGAGCCAGACTTGCGGGATCTCTGCGCTGGAATCCTCGGCGGCTGGCATCTCGGCTGGCACCTCGGCGGCGAGGTGCGACTGGGTCAAGAGCGCGTCCAGGCTCGCGTCTTTGACCATGTAAATCAGACGCTCCCGCGGGTACCCAGGATCGAGTGGAATATAGGTGCCACCCGATTGCAAAACTCCGAGCAAGCCCACCACCAGATCAACCGACGGATCGGCAAAGACCCCGAAGCGCGCCTGCTGGCCGTCTGACCCGAAGCGGTCCAGGACCCCGGCCAGGCGGTCCGCCCGCGTCACCAGCGCGCCGTAACTGAGGACTTGCTCCCCCACGGGACCACCCTCACCATCGCCAAAAGCCAGCGCGATGGCTTCGGGGGTGCGCGCCGCCTGCGCTGACACCTGCTGATCCACCCGTTGATCCACCCGCTGACCCCAACGCGCCGACGACGGACGGTCGTTCCACTCGATCACCAGCTGCTGCTGTTCGCTGGCCGCAAGCAGTTCGAGCGCCGCCCACGGAACTTCAGGATCGCGCACCACTGCTGCAAGCAGCGTCTCGAAGCTGCGCATCCACCGCGACATGGTCGTCGCATCGAACAAATCGCTTGCGTACTCGAGCCGACCGGCGAGCCCGCCACCGACTTCACTCAGCATCAACTCCAGATCGAACTTCACCGTCCCGGTCTGCTGCGGGCGGGAGGACAGGCGCAGACCGGGCAGCTCGAAATCCGAAGCCGGTGCGTTTTGCAAAGCAAGCAAGACCTGAAACAGCGGTGAGCGGCTCAAATCGCGGGGTAAGTCCAGCGCCTCGACGAGTTGCTCGAAGGGCACATCTTGGTGCGCGTAGATCTCCACCATCCGACGGTTCTTCTGTTCCAGCAACCGGCTGAAGCAATCCGCCCGCGTTTCCGTGCGGACCACCAGCGTGTTGACAAAAAAGCCGATCATTGGCTCCAGGTCGGCCAAATGACGTCCGGCCACCGGAGTGCCGATGACAAAGTCACGTTGACCGGAAAGGCGCTGGAGCACGATTTCGAATCCGGTCAGCAAGGTCAAAAATAGGGTTGCACCGCAGTTGCGGCTGAGCCTGACCAGCGCGCTGGTCAGCGCGGCCGACCAGCTGACCCTGAGGACCGCGCCGCGCGAGCTGAAAACCGGGGGTCGTGGACGGTCGGTGGCGAGTTCCAGCGGCGGAACGGCTGCCAGCTGCGCGCGCCACCAGTCGAGCTGCGCGACGAGCGTCGCGCCGCTCAGCCAGTTGCGTTGCCACCGCGCAAAATCCGCGTACTGCACTGCCAGCTCCGCCAGCGGTGAGCGCGGGGGGAACTCCGGGTCCGCCAGGTCAGCGCTGTACAGCAAGGCGACTTCCCGCACCAGCACGCCGATCGACCAGCCGTCCGCCGCGATGTGATGCACGGTCACCAGCAGCAAGTGATCCTCAGCCGCAAGCCGCAGCAGCCGAGTGCGGAGGACCGGACCGCGTTCGAGATCAAAGGGTCGCGCCGCTTCAGCAGCAGCCAGCCGATCGCACAGCACTCGGCGCGCTGCGGGGTCGAGGCCGCTCAAATCCACCAGCGGCAAATCCCACGGAGTCGCCTGATGGATGACTTGGGTCGGCCTACCGCCGCGCTCGTGGTAACTCGTACGCAAGACCTCGTGCCGCCGAACCACTTCGCTCCAAGCGCGCCGCAGCGCCGGAACCACAAGCTGGCCCGCAAAACCCACCGCCGCGGGAATGTTGTAAGTAGCTCGACCCGGCTCGAGGCGATCGAGGAACCACAGCCGCTGCTGCGCAAACGACAAAGACAGGTCCGCGGGCTCGGCTGCTGCGCTGGGGGCCCATGCAGCTGCTTCGTCTTCGCTGGGGTAACCCAATTGCTCGGCCAGTTGCCGGGTGA
>CAZCOV010000427.1:0-4755 GCA_964499975.1 uncultured Thermoanaerobaculia bacterium | reverse complement strand
TCTGGCCCCAATCTGGGCGCCAGAAATGTGAATTTATTGATGCGTCGACCCTTAGGGCCGAACCTTGACCCGTTCCAAACGCGGGTAGAAATTCTCTCGCCAGTAGGCTGACCGCAGGTTCTCGGTCAAGCTCATGGTGTAATGCTCCGCTTCCAGTCGGAGCAGCAAGCGATCAGGTCCAAGGCCGCGAAAGTAGTGTTCGACCAAGTCGGCTTGCTCGCCGATGATCGAGGGGATCGCCGCAGCGTAGCGCAGCGTGATCTTTTCGCTCGAGAAGGTCCCGGCTTGGGTAGTCACCGTGGCCTGGCCGATCAACTCAGCCTGGACCCCGACCAGCTGGCCGTCCGGCAAGACCACGTTGAACTGAAGCTGTGGCTGGTCCTGAAAATCGAGGCTGCGGACGAGCAGCGGCAACTGCTGCACCGGGAAGGAATTGGGCTGGTAGCTGAAAGCCGTTTGGGAGTTGCTGTAGTCATCGCTGCGCGCCAGGCTTTCGACCGTGCCATTAAGCAGGAAAGCGAGTTCATGGTAGCGGTTGGAGCACCAGTCGAAGCTGGTGAACGACGCCTTGAGCGGGCGCAGATCGCTTTGCGCCACGTTGATCACCCACGACCGCTTGTACTGATAAGCCCCGCTGTCGATCTCGTAAAAGAGTGCCCACTTGAACGCGCCCACCGTCGGTGCGGATGAACCATCGCTTTTGCGCTGGGCTACTGGGTCGAATTCGTGCTTGACCAAGTAGGTGCCGACGGGAAATTGCTGCTGATCCGGGCGTCCGTACTGGTTGCGCTGGCGCTGCACCTCATAAAAAGCGATCTCCGCCTGGCCGTCATCCCACAGCCCGCTCTGGGTCCAGGCCGGGTCGGTCAACGAGGTGGCGAGCAGGCCCGTCGGGACGCTCGAGAGCAGGAGGGCGAGGAGAGCGAGCTGGCAGGTAAGTGGGTTCTTCGGGTTCACGATTTCCTCCGCAGCAGTTGACCCGTTCGGTGCGGCACACCGGCAATCTTATCCACAATCAGCCACAGAGGCTCTACCGGATGTGATCGTCATCCATCAGGTATTCTCCGTCTCCAAGAGTGGACAAGGATGGAGCGATGAGACGATGTGGTTGCGGTGATCGCACCGCCCAGGGGGATCTAGCCAGCTGAGGAAGCGCTGGCCAGTGGGGACAGGCCAAAGAGCCCCCAGGCAGCCCGGCGCTCGGCAGCAGCAATGGCCAGACCTTGCGGGGTGATGCGGTACACCCGCGGCGTGAAATGGGTACGGCTGGCCAGCTCCGGACGATGGCTTTCGACCTTTCCCTCGCGCTCCAGCTGGCGAAGCGCCCAATGGACCTCATCTGAAGGTAGGTTCATCTGGCCGTAGGTGCATTCCGCAATGCGCTGGGTCAGGTCTTGCGCCGAGCCTTCAGCGCAGCTGAGCGCTTGCAGCAAGGCAGTTCTGGTGCTGGTGAAGAGAGCTATGTCTTGGGCCGAACTCTGGTCGACCGCTGGACGCATCGGCGTCAGATTGAAAAACAGCGCGCTTTCGGGGGCTAGCTTTCCGTGATGAAACATCAATACAACCTCCTAGATGCTATGAGCTCCTCTGACGACAGACTTAGAAGCAGGATCCGTGCCAAAAATGAGATCCCCCAGGCCCATGCTGGTGGATGAGCCCTGCTTCTCACCTCGCCTCCCATCCTCCTGGCCACAGGAGCTTGGGCGGTCGGGGAATTCGCGGGAATTTTTCCCTATGGACGAAGAATTTCCCTGATTGAATCAGCGTTCGGCGGTTGAGCCGGAGCCGCGGGTGGCCGAGCCAGCTGGAGGGCAAGCGCGTGCGTCGTTCGCGGGAAAGCGCAAATTCGGTGGTTTTATGTATTGTATCTTGGCTATTCAGCCATTGGTCCATATGCCATTCCGTCAGTATGGAGCAGAACTTCTGCGTTCCGTCCTCGACCCCTTCCCCGGTAGTGGTCTCGGGCGGTGTTCGTGACGGGTGACCCGCGCTTGGTCGATCTCTTCATATAATGAAAAAGCAAGAACAGTCGTCAAGTCACTGCCACCAAGGGGTATTGCTGCAACAGCATAAGGGAATATAATGTCTGGCTGATATCTGGCGGGTGTCTGGCTGATATCTGACTGAGCCGCGGTAAGGGTCCCCGCCAAGTAAGCGCCCAGTAAGAAATGTTGCTGCTAAGCCTATTCTCGTTTCCGAGAACGCCTTTTTTCAGACTTGATAATGGCTTCCCCAAAAGCCGGCGCTCGCCACAGCGCGCGGAAGCGGCGATGGTTTTTCGCACGCAAGAACTCGGCAACCCGCTGGATGCACTCCTGCCGGACCACGTCTTGGTCTGCAGCGAGCAGGGCGATCAGGCGGCCCATGGCGAGAAGCGTGGACGCTGGAGCTCGGGGTTCTGCCCACAGCTGCGCGGCAAAACACTCCAAGGCCCGTTGCTGTACGTTCAAATCATTGAAGTTTCCCAGCGCATCTTGCAGCTTTTTGAGTTCCTTGATCACTTCTGCGATCTCGGCTGGGGGGTACAGACTGCGGAAAAACTCCAGCAGATAGCGCAGTTTCTTGGCAGCAATCCGCAGGGCGTGCAGCGTTTCAGGCGGAGCTTCTTCCGCGATCAGACGCCCCCGTTTGCGCACCCGCCGCCAGGCGCGGTCGAGGCAACGCGACGCCACTTCGCCGGTCCTGAGCACCAATTCGGAGCCTGCTGGACGAACGGCTTCCGCGTCGTACTCAAACTTTTGCCAGATCGCGATCAGCTGCGCGTACCGCGGGGTGCGCAAAGCCCGCGCCAGCCGCCGCTGTTCGCGCTGCTGCGCGCGGGCAAGAAAATCGGTGAGGGGCGCAAGGTCGGCGCGCACTGCTGCAGGTAAACGCGCGCCATGACTCGGCAACTGCAGCAAATAAACGTCGAGATCGCGGGTAGGTCCGGTCGCCTGGCTGAGCCACTCGAGCTCACTGCGCAGCGCTGCAACGTCCGCGGGAGCGAAAACGTCCCGGACGACCTGACTCAAAAGAGAGCGCATGCGGCGGAGCGCCACGCGAAAGTCGTGCAGGAATTCGCTGTCGAGGTTGCGGCGGGTGCCTTCTTCATGACGGCATAGACTCGCCAGCAAACGGCCCGCAATTTGGCCCACCGCGACTTGGGCTGGTTGGTCCGGTTGAAGTTCGAGCTCAGGCTCTGGATCGACCGCGATGCCGACCGCTGCCAGCGCACTCGCTGAGCGGCCTGTGCTCGACGCTGCCAACCCCAACTCGGTCGCGAGAAGGTGGCGGACCGCGGCGAACTCTTCGTCGTAACCGCGCACTGGAAACAGGCGCAAGCAGGGTTGGAGCGCGGCTTGCCCAGGCTTGCTGGGCGGCGCCGTCGCAGTGAGGGCCAGCGTGCTTTTGACCGGGCGGACCCACCCGCGCTCAGCGCACAAGCGGAGCACGGTCTTGTCATGGGCATCGCGCAACTCCAGAAGCTGGCCGTCGAGTTCAACGTGGACTTGCGGCAGGAGGCGCCGCACCGTAGCCACCGACTCCAACGCCAAGCGCAGCGGCTCAGCGGGTAGGTCTTGGGCAAAAGCAGGCAGTTTCTCGACTGTGCACCGCAGCTCTGCGCCGGTTCCCGGCGTTTGCCACCACAGCTGCCAGGCTGCAGGCTTCTCCCGCGCCGCCGCCAGCATTTCACTGTTGCGGCTGAGCTGCCTATCGAAGGTATCGAGGTAAATCAGCGCAGGGCGCCAGGGGCGCTCGGGGGTGTGCAAACGAAAGTGCGCCGAAAGAACCTTGCGGACCTCATCAGGAGTCACCGCGCCGAGCACGTAGCTGACGGCCGCACCGCTGACAAGGTCCAAGGCGAAGGTCAAGGTTCAACCCGCTCCGCTCCAAAATCAGCTCTGCGTATCGCCTTCGGCGGTCTTGATCTCGATCGGCTCGTAGACCGGGATTTCAAACCCAAGGTCCCGGTGACAGAACTCTTGCCAGGCATCTGTCACCTTGTCGAAGATGATGTTCTCATCCTTGAAAATCCCGTCGGTGACGATGTAGTTCTCCTGCAAGTACAGGATGTCGTCATCCTTGAGCTCGGTACGAATGATCTCTTCTTCCTTCCCGTGCTTTTCGATCTTTTCCCGACGCAAGTTCGCAATGTTCTCTTCCCAGCCAGAAAATTTACGAAAATTCTCGGCATAATAAGCTTTGCAGTACTTCCCCATTTCAGCCATTTTGTATTCTCCTTGAGCGTCTGAGCCGCAGGACTGCAGCCTCAGTTGGGCTGCTCGCCTCCACTTTGTGCTTGTTCTTCGGCCTGGCGTTTGGCGTCTTCTTCCATTTTCTTGCGCAGACTCAGTGGCCGCATGTCAGTCCACACTTGTTCGATGTAGTCGAGGCATTCCTGCTTGGGCCCTGCTGACTTCTCCTTGACGTCAAACCAGCCAAGGGGATTTTCACGGTCTGCGGGCCAGATCGAGTACTGTTCCTCGTGATTGATCACCACTTTGTAGATCTGGTCGTCTTCTTCTTCCCATTGCGAACTCATCGGGTTGACTCCTTCAGCAATTCGAGTTTCTTCTGAGTAGTCTGCTGACTTGTAGATGCCGGAAAAATGGTGCGCGGTGCGCTCGCTCCCCCAGCGAGTTGATCATATGCTACTCGAACTGGTTGGCCAAGATGCTGCAATTCTAGCGCCGGGGAGGGCAGGCACGGGGGCCTGCCCTTACGGTCGCAATCCCACCTGGACCGTCAGGGCAATTCTGACGTTCCCGTAGGGGC
>CAZCOV010000426.1:0-4757 GCA_964499975.1 uncultured Thermoanaerobaculia bacterium | reverse complement strand
GTCAAGAAGTATCTGTGACCCCGCGGATGGCCAGCATGACCGGACGATGACCGTCCGGAGGGCGTGGCGCCATCGACCCGGGTTTCCATCAAGCTTGCTCCCCCTCCCGCAAGTGGGAGAGGGAGTCCATCCAATCGATCGAATGCAACTCGGTATGACGCGGGTGCGCCTGCGATCGCTTCGGCGTCGAGGGCTGCAAGCGTTGCGTTGCAGTCGTTCAGCGGGCCAGCCCCTGCTTGAGCAGCTTGGCATGCCGGCTGGCGAACCACTCGGTCACATCGCGGTCGAGGAACGGGGCCACCAACGCCACCGCCTCGGCCACTTCGGCCTCGGTGGAGCCCTGCTGCGCCCGGTACTTGCGGTTGCGCCAGCCGCGCAAGGCATCCAGTTCGTCGTGGCGCCCAGACCCCAGGCCCAGAGCGTGAGCCGCTCCTTCCCAGATCACCTCGTGGTGCCCCCGGTCGCTGGTCGCGGTCCAGCCTTCGGCGCAGGCCACGGCCAGGCTGGCCATCAGCACCGCGTCCCAGGCCGCGTCCATGCGCGTGCCGGCCGACACGCTGGGCTGCTGCGCGTCCTGCAACTTCACCCTCGCCTGCTCCAGCCAGGCCACCACGTCGCGGCCGTTGGCGGGGCGGGGCTTCAGCGGTGAGCCGGGCTCATCGGCCAGTTGCTTGAAGGATTTCAGCATCGAAGTCCCCGATCAGCGGTATGCGCGGCCCCTGCGCAACGCCCAGCGCGAAGCTCTCGCCGGCGCGGAGCTGCTGCTTGAAGGCGTCGATGCTGAAGGCAGTGGCATGCACCGGCCGCCCCAGCGCCCGCCCCGCGGGCTTGAGCGCGGCATTGAGCTTGAGCTCGGAGGCGCTGCCGAGCACCAGCACGTCCACGTCGCTGCCGGCACGGGCCTCGCCGCGCGCCACCGAGCCGAACACCAGCGCCAGCTTCACGCCCGCGAGGCCGGCCAGTGGCTCGCGCAGTGTGCGGACCAGCCGGCTGTCCTGCTGCATCAGCGTGGCCAGCGCGGCCAGGCTCGGATCGGCGCTGGCGTAGTAGCGGGGCAGGCCGTCCTGCTGCTGCCGCCGCACCAGGCCCGCGGCCGTCCAGCGCTTGAGCAGCCGGGCGACGTTGCCGGGGTCGATGCCGGCCTCGGCCGCCAGCTCGCGCTGGCCGAAGCCCCGCCCGGGCTCGGCGAACAGCGAGCGCAGCGCGCGAAAGCGCGCCACGCCGCCGAACAGCTCTTCCAGGGTGGATTCGTTCATTGCCGGGCCGTAGTCGATTGGACGGCAATGTAGCCGATTTGGCTACGGTGGTGTCGAATAGTCTACGTTGACGTCGAACAAACAACAGCCTGCCGGGCGCGGCACCGCGGCGACTGCGCGGCCTCGTTCACTCGATCACCACAACGCGCGTGACGGGGTCGTCGAAGGCCGCGCGCAGGCGAACACCAGGCGCCGGGAGAGGTTCTCGTCGAGCAGCCGTTTCACGCTAGGGCCAGCCGCACTTCGTGGTCTTCACGGGCGGCGGCCCAGGCCAGGCAGGCACGGATGTCTTCGGTCGTCAGTTCGGGGTAGTCCACCACGATCTGCGCGGGCGTTTGACCCTGTGCCAGCCAGCTCAGCACGTCGCCCACGCTGATGCGAAGCTCGCGCACGCAGGCCCGGCCGCCGCGACGCAGCGGATCCACGGTGATGAGCGGGTGGACCGGTTTCATGAATGCATGCTCCCTCACTTGAACGACGCGGACATCACTAATTCTTTGCCCGGGTTTGACTGCGTAGGGCTTCCACGGCGGTCTCGATAGCCGCTGGATCCGATGCCAGCGTGCCCCACTCCTTCCAGAAGTCACGCGTTGCGCTGTCCGGCGCAATCAACGGCTTGTCCAAGCGAATTCGCGAGGGCAATAGCACAGCGTCGCCAAGCATCAGCGCTTCGCCGGTGTCCAAGAGCGGGAGGATGCTGGTTAGGCCGGCGAGCGAGTCGGGCATGAGCCGCTTGATGACAGCTTGGTCGGTCTCGTTCGTCAATCTCAACGACAGAAAGTTGTTGCACTGGCTAAGGATGGTCTTGCTCACGTCTGAAGGGCGCTGACTGACGACGAGCAGTGAAACCCCATACTTGCGCCCTTCCTTCGCGATTCGCTCGAAAGCGCCTAGCGCCTGCCGTTGGACGGCATCAGCATCGTCACGCGTGGGAAGGTATAGGTGCGCCTCATCGCACAGCAGGGTGACGGGTGTCCGCTTGGCGGGCTCCATCCAAAACTGAACGTCGTACAGGAGTCGAGCCAGCGTGCCCGTGACAACAGGCAGAACATCGGACGGGACTTCGGAGAAGTCGATCACCTTGATGCCCTTGCCACCGGCCGCACCTAGCAATGCTACGAGTTGCTTCCCCAGCCAAGCGTAGCCGTTCGCCGCGGCGGGCGGGCTGAACATGAACCCGTAGCGACGGTCATCGAGCTTGGCTTCAAGCCGGGAAATGAACCGCGTGAGCTTGTCCTCCCAATCCCCCTTGATCGGGGTACCCTTCTGGCCAACGCCTTTGTCTGTGTTGTCCTTCTCCAGCAAGCTGACCAAGTCCTGAATCGAGTAGGGGACGGGCGAATCGACTGTGAAGGTCTTGACGGTCTCGGTCTTCTTTTCCGCTTCGAGCGTCCTCTGCTTGAGCGTTCTGACGTGAAGCGTGAACCGAGACGCTTGGTTGGGTGCGTTCTGATCGCTGCGATCGAGAATCATCGACAGCATCTCGTCGCGATTCAACAGCCAGTAGGGTAGGAAGAGCGCATCGGCGCCGGGAATCTGGAGATCACCCGGCCCGGCAATGCGTAGGCGCGTGGCGAACCCACCTTTGGCGGTGTCGGCCAGCGGCGTGTACTCACCATGCATGTCGAAGATGACGATATTGGGGTACTTCAGCTTGGCCGCCCGCTCCAGGATTAGGGCCACGGCATAGCTCTTACCAGAGCCCGTGCTGCCGAGGATGGCGGCATGCCGCTGGAAAAACTTATCCCCACTCACGATTGCATCTGCGTTGCGGTCGGTGACGAACACGCCCAGCTTGAGGCGTTCGCTTTCAGGGAAGTCAGCTCCGAGGAGACCCATAAACCGCTGCAGGTTCGCCGCGGAGATGACAAAGCACTCGCGGTCGATCTGAGGGAAGCTATCCGCGCCGCGCTTGAATGTGTTCTTCTTTTCGCCATCGACCGTGCGGAACGTGCCAATGAGAGCGCCGCGAACGAGGTCGGTGGGAACGGGGACGAGCATCACGTTGTCGCCATCCTCCGGGGCTTCTTCGGGCAACTCGTCTCGCAAGCTGCGGGTCACGCGCTCAGCTATAGCGATCAGGTACTCGCGCTCCGTGCTGCCGCGCACGGCGATCAAGTTACCGATGCCGATTCGCGTCAGCAACACCGAGTTAGAAACATCGATCGTCACCCGGCTTGTATCCACCGCGGCGACTCTTCCGAGCAGGTCGGCCTCAGTGAACTGAAGGGCGGCAGCGGCTTCCGTCATGGCTCAAGTACCTCGTCAACAAGCGAGTTCACATCCCAAAGCGCGAGCCCTGGTACGAAGGTCGGCACGCCGTCCCGGATCACCCGCGTGCCATCGGCGCCGGCCCCTTGCGCGAAGTCAAGAGCAACTACATTTGCGTGCGACAGCGCCAGTGTGTGCGCCTTGGCGCTAAGAGTGCGGGTCAGTATCAGGGTCGGCTTGCCCGCCTTGATAGCGGGCAACAAGTGCGTCTCTAGATGGTCGTCGTTGAACCCGTACCCCAGAATGAGGAAGCGCCCGGCACGGTCGATCGCCTCGTTGGCCCTAGCACGGTGAAGATCGAACGGGCTGTCGTAGCCGTTGCGAAACTTGTTCTGGCCGGGAGTGATGATGAGGCGCGTTGCGCCGTCGACCTCGGCCACGCAGCAGACAGGTCTATCGCCCCGCAGGTACCAATCGAGGCTGCCGTGCGGCTTGAACACGAGCGCGCGCTCGCGGTGCTGAAGTTTGGCGCGCCCCTTTTTTAGCTCGACACCGCGGCAGAAGCTGTACCTGCTTTCCTTCTCGTCGAGCGCGCCAGCGAAACGGCCGACGAACATGGTGTCCACGGCGAGCCCCGCCTCTTCGACGGCCAATTCGACTAGCCGCTCGTAGTTCGTCGTGATGATCGGCAGGCCAGCGGAGGGCTTGAGCATGTGAGCAAGAAGGCGGGTCAAACGCAACTTGCGGCCAGCGAACACCTCGGAGATGACGCGCCGCTCGTGCGCCGCGAACAGTTCACCAGTCCGTGCGGCGATCGCGGCCTCCAGCGCTGGGCTCGGCGCCTTGGCTTGGAGCGCCGTCTCCAACCCGTGCTTCTCTATGAGCGGTAGAAGCTCGGCCCAGAGAGCTTTGTCTTCGGTTCCCAGGTTCGAGGCCACGTTATCGCGAAGATGATCGGCCAAGCCCCCCATGCCCGGGACCCCCTCGGCCACAGAAAGGCCCGAACCGACAACGGTGACAAGGCCGTCGCCGAAGTGGTTTTGTAGGAGTCGCTTGAGGTCGTCGAGGCTCATACGGCTTCTATCTCACTAATCGCATCTTCTCTACGTTGCTCTAACTGCCGATTGTCGGGTAACCCGAGTCAGACCGGGCTCTCACACCGTGATGCGTCGTCTGTTTTATGGCTGCTTGCAGACGACAACCCCCAATCTGACCGAAAGCAAGCCCGACTCAAGCCACCGCTGCACCGCAGCACACATCTCACCCGACGATTTGGTCAGTGACCGGACG
>CAZCOV010000425.1:0-4767 GCA_964499975.1 uncultured Thermoanaerobaculia bacterium | reverse complement strand
AGAACTCAGCCACTCGCTGCTCTTGGATGAAAAAATCCATGTCGTGAAATTGCACGGCATCCGCGCCCCAGCGCGTCTTTTGGTGGGTCAAGATCCGCGCGAGCCGAGCGGGTGATTGCGCCACCCAGCGGCGTTCGACAATGCTGACAATGGCGCAAAAATTACACGCAAACGGGCAGCCATAAGACGACTGGTGCGTGGCCACTCGCTGGCCGAGGTAGTGGCGGTGGAAATAACGCTCCATGTCCACCCGCTCGTAAGGCCAATCGGGCAAGTCATCGAGCGCTACCAGCGGACGGTTGGGATTGCGGTGGACCGTACCGTCCAGGCGATAGCTCAGCCCCAAAATCGACCTGAAATCCCCGCCTTGGGTGAGCACCGTCAACAGCTCGCGGAAGGTGTGCTCGCCTTGGCCGCGGACGCAGAAGTCCACGCACCCATCGGCGAGCACCACTTGATCGTGTTGCGACGGAAAATACCCGCCCCACACGATCGGCACGTCGGGCAAGGCTGCCTTGAGCGCGCGGCTGTGGGGAACCGCATGGTTGAGTTGTGGTCCGGGCATCACCGTGATCGCCACTGCGGTCAAGCGCTGACCCGCGGCAAGCGCGCAAATCCGCGCCACCGGATCGGGTTCGAGGTTGCCGTCGACGAGGGTGTAGGCGACCTCCCCTTCGAGCATCGAGGCCACCGCAAGGAGCGACATCGGCAGCGGATGTTTGGCGGAGCTGGTGCTCCAAGGGTTGTAGAAAACGATCATGGGCCAGCAGTATAGCGCGCCCCTGCGCACCCCATCGTCACAGCCCTATCGTCACAATCGTCACAGCCCTTGCCAGGGAGCCAGGTGGAGCGAGCAAACACAGCGCTGGCAAGTCGGGTTTGACGCGACCTCGAGCTGTTGGCGGAAGGTCACCGCCTCCGCACCGTTGAGGATCGCGGCAAGGGGTTGTTGGTGCAGGTTGCCCAGGGACCGATGAAAAAAGCAAGGGCGCACGGTGCCATCCGCCTCGACCACGGCCGACACCCACGGCGCATTGCAGCGCGGCGCTGGCAAGTCACCCTCACCGTGGAGCGCCAAGTAGTAAGCGCCGAGCCGGCGGAGCTTGGCCGGGCTTTCGGCGACGAAACCCTGCGCAAAGTCCGCGCGATGGTCGACCAGAGTGCGTTCGATCAGCTCGGCAAACCTGTGCGCTTCGGCCAAGTCCAGGGCCACCTCAGCCTGACGTTGGGCATCCCAGGGGTCTGGACGGTTGAACGCGGTGGACGAGACATCAGCAGCCAGGAAGGAGATGCGGTCGAGCCCGAGCGTGTGGGCAGCGTCGATGATGCGCGGCAAATCCATAAAATTGCGTTTCTGCAGCACGGTCCGGCCAGTGACCCGCAAGTCCGCGCGCTGCTCGCGCAAGGCCTTGACCCCGGCCGCCAGCTGGTCATAAGCGCGCGGCACCCGCCGGATCTGGTCGTGGACTTCGCGGGAGCCGTCGAGCGAGACGATCACTTCGGCGCAGTGTTGCGCGATCTCGGCCGCATGACGCCGCAAGAGCAATCCGGTCGACAACAGAATCACAGCAGCACCGAGCTCGCGCAACAGCGCGCAGAGCCGCCACAAATTCGCGTGCATCAGCGCTTCACCCCCGGACAGCGTGACCTGTTGCACCCCCAGCTGGCGAAACGTCGCCAGGTGCGGTGCGAGGTCCTCAGTGGTCAGCTCTTGGCGATGCTGATTGGCCTTCCAGATATCGCACATCACGCAGCGGCAGTTGCATCGACTGTGCGGCATCAACACCAGCACCGGCAAGGCATGGAGGCGGTGGGTGACCAAGGTGAGCTGACGTTTGGCTGCGGCAACGAGTGAGACCACCCGCTCAGGATATCCCTTTTTGCTACCGTCCAGGCCCCGCCTTCTGAACCTGGCGGCCTATGCGACATCCGCGACATCCAATATCCGGGCGGGCGTTCGCCTGGGCAACCGGTCGTCAGGCCGCCACACGCGAAAGCGTCTCCTGCTGGAGCGTGTCGATCGTGTGGACTACGGCCAGAGCTAGCCCGGCCGATAGGATGCCGACCGCATCGAGGGCGATGCCCATCATCGTAACGCTCTGTAGTTCGTCGATCGCGGTTGCACGGGAAGACAACCTCATGAGAAGCTGTCCAAGAAACCCGGAGATCAGATAGACCCCCCACCAGCACGTGAGAACCACGGCGGGCGGGAATTCCTTGATCGACTCCACTGCGTTCCGTCTTGCGCTCCGTAACCACAGTTCCTTGGTGATTTGGTAGGGTCGGACCAGATTGGCGATGGGTATGAACCAGTAGCCTACCGCCCAGCCAGGCGTGTAGTCCGACTTGCACGTACCCATGAGTTTCAAGTTGCCATAGGCGCGATGAAGCCAAATAAGCCAACAGACGGCGGTAGCGAGGAAAACGAAGATTTGGAAGGTTCCGATCATGCCGTGTCGAGCGTCGTTTGCAGCTGCTTCCGCATCGGTGATACCGACGCTGCTCGCAGCACGACTGAGCAGTTCCTGCTGGGCCAGGCCCGACACGATGGCAACGGCGTCGATCATGATCCCGATAACGAGCAAGATCGTGACACATTTTGCACGGGTACGCTCTGCGGCAACTCCTTCCTCAAGCGTCATGGTGTGCCCCCAATACGATCGGCCTGAGCGCCGGAATCAGCGATTGTTCTGTCGTATGAGTTCCTGGGACTCGCATTTCAGCTGCCTCGGCAAACTCGGGTCCGGCTGTGCCCGGCTTGCTGGTCACTTGCATTATTCAACATCGCGCCAACCGCTTCAACGACCGCTCGCCATGCGCACACCCTCGGGGACTAGGAGAGCCTTCAGTGGTCCGCAACCTCAGGAGCTTTTCGCCGTAGATCTTCGCATGGACCTCGACGACTTGCGTCCCACGATTCCTGACGAACCCTGGCTGAGCCGGCGCAGTCTCTTGACCGGGACTGCGGCTTGGAGTCTGCTGACCGCCTTCCACGGCTCCCTTCACCCTGCTGGAGCCACCGTCTCACCCCCCGCGGGCGCGAGCCCACGCTTGCGCTCGCTGCGGCTGCGCACGGCCGCATCCCTGGGCGAGCTGCGCCGCTTCTATAGCGAGCAGCTCGGACTCCCGCTGCTGCAAGAAAGCACGGACCGCGTGACGTTCGCCGTGGGCGCCTCAGAACTCAGCTTCACGCCGGCTGGCGCGGGAAACGGTGAACCTTTTTACCACTTTGCGTTCAACATCCCGCACAACAAGATTGCGAGCGCCCGCGTTTGGCTGCTGGAAAAAACATCGCTGATTCTGCCCAGCCCCGACCTGCGCGACCCAGCCTTACCCCCCGAAGTGGTGTGGTTCCGCCATTGGGATGCCCACTCGCTCTTTTTCTGGGATCCGGCGGGGAACCTGGTTGAACTGATCGCCCGCCACACGCTCGACAACGCAGCCCCCGGACCTTTCACTGTGCAAGATGTGCTCCTTGCCAGCGAAATCGCTTTCATCGTGCCAGACGTGCCCGCATCCGCTGCTCAGCTCGCGCAAGCCACGGGACTGGGGGCTTATCCCCCTGGCACTCCGCTCTGGGCGATCGGTGACGAGCATGGCCTGCTCCTCGTCATCGTCCAAGGTCGACTCTGGGGCTGGGGTTCCGCCCGTGCCCGCCCAACCGCGGTTTTCCCCACCGAAGTCGCACTTGGGACGCCGCTAGGAACGCCCTACACCTTTCCCGGCTTCCCCTACCTGGTCAGCTAAGCGCGCGCAGCTGAGCAAGGCAGCCTCCCTGCCCTCCAGGACGGTCCGCGTCGGCGCACACTGCGGGCAAAGCGACTTGACCAAGGAGCTGCACCATGGGAAAATACGTGGAGGACACGTATACAGTACACATGCACCGCATCTACACCACTACATAACGATTACCTGCTATGCACGTCAAGCTCACCATCACCGTTGACGAGGCAGTCTACCGCGGACTCAACCAGGTCATTGGCCCACGCCGTATCAGCCAGTTCATTGAGGATCTGGTTCGGCCTCACGTGCTGCAAACCGAGTTAGCAGCCGCCTATCGCCAAATGGCAGCGGACGAGGCCCGAGAATCCGAAGCTCTTCAGTGGTCGGAAGCAACCCTAAGCGACATCGCAGATGAACCGAGGTGAAGTGTGGTGGGTCAACTTCGACCCAGCAATCGGCGGCGAAATTCGGAAACGTCGGCCAGCGGTCATTGTCAGCAACAACTTCGCGAATCAATTTCTCAACCGCGTTCAAGTGGTTCCCCTGACCAGTAATGTAGGGCGGCTCTATCCGAGTGAAGCTTATGTTGCCTTGAATGGTGAGCAGCGTAAAGCCATGGCTGACCAGATCGCCACCGTCAGCAAAGAGCGGCTACAAGGTCAGATCGGCACGCTGTCGATATCTGACCTCGAGCGCATTAGCCAGGCAATCAAACTCCATTTAGCTTTATGAACGTCTACGGCAACAACCAGGCCGTCTACAAACTGCTGCGGACAAACGCCATGTGATTCACCCCACCCGAAACACCTTCATGACCTCGTCCCCAAGGTGGTTGATCACCTTGACGGCGATGCGCCCCGATTTGGGTTGGGCGAAGGGGCGGGAGGTGTCGCTGTGCAGGGTTTCCCAGGCTTCTTCGTTGATTTCGGCTTTGAGGGTGGTCTTGAGCGCTTTGTAGGGGTCGTTCGCGCCGAGGAAGTAGGCGTGGCGGACGAAGAAGCTTTCTTCGTTGTAGTCGGTGTCGATGAACCAGCAGGCGATGCC
>CAZCOV010000424.1:0-4793 GCA_964499975.1 uncultured Thermoanaerobaculia bacterium | reverse complement strand
AGGGGCCGATCAAGCTCGCCAGCTCGGCCCGATCGCGCTGGTCGACCTGCAGGGCCACCACCAAATCGCGCTGACCGCTAAAGCGTCCGAGCACCACCTGAAATGCCGCAAGCCCCACCACCTCGAGCGCGCACCCCTGGCGGCGAGCGAGCGCGTGGACGTCGCCTGCCAGCGCATCCGGCAGCTTGAACTCGAGGCGTCCGGCGGCCAGCGTCTGCACGGCTGGCCGTGGACGGTCGGTGGGCAGCTCCAGCAGTTCGGGGGCTAAAGCCAGCAAATCGCGCCAGAATGCGAGCTGACCGGCAACGGCTTCTGCGGTCAAGAAACTGCGCTGCCACGCCGCAAAGTCACGGTATTGCAACGCCAGGTCCGGCAAGGATCCGGGCTGACCCGTGGCCCCTGCGTCATAAATTTGCGCGATTTCGTCCTGCAGGATCCGCGCGGACTCGCGGTCGAAAATCAGCGGGTGAAACACCATCAACAAGACGTGCTCTGCGGAGCTCAGCCGGACCAGACACACGGCAAACAGCGGTGGTTGTTTGAGGTTAAAAAGCCGAGCTTGCAGCACTTCTGCGCATTCCCGGACGATCGGTGCCGGGGCTGCCAGCGCCTGCAAATCGATCACTGGCAGGGTCAGTCTGAGCTCGGGCGCTACCACCTGGAGGGGCAAACCCTGCGGCTCGCTCGCCACCAACTCGAAGGAAGTGCGCAAGATGGCATGCCGGCTCACGATCGTTTCGAGGGTCTGCTGCAAGCCCGCAAGGTGGAGCGCCCCGCCCAAGTGGAAAGCGCAAAGCCGGTGCTGGCTTTGGGCGGTGGCCTCCTGAGAGCGCAACCACCCGTGGTGCTGGGCCACCGACAGGGGCGCGGGCGCGGGCACTCCCCCAGGGTCTCGGCGGGATTGGCGGGACGCCGACGGGACGAGGCTGACCGGCTCTTCCTCAGAGAAGATGAGATTGTGCATGTTCGCAGCTGAAAATTTGCGATGCGCTGCTGGTGGGCTAACCAGCCATCTGAGTACCAACTCCTTTAGGAGTGGGGGGAACACCTGCTGTAAGGTCGTTCGACCTGGACCCTTCCGATCAAATTTTAGGCGGACCCTGGGGCTTGACGCAAGGAAGAACAGCCAAGCCAGCCAGAACGGGGCTTTCACCGCAGCGTTTCTAGAGCTGCTGCCAGCCGCATCTGGGGACGTCCACACATGGTTGCGAGCCAGCGCTCATAGTCAGCAACCATGCGTTCGATGGTCGAGCGGTCGAAGAGGTCCGTATCGTAAACCAGCGTGCCAGATAAACAGTCCGCATGGGTGAGCCACAAAGCGAGATCCTGATCGGTCTTGCCCCGGCCGATGCTCGGTCCGGCGGCAAACTCGAGGTCGGTAGGGTTCACCCCTGCGGGCGGATGCAAGGGAACGTTGAGGAAGGTGAACATGACCTGGAAAGGCGAACGATCGAAAGCAAAGTCCGGGGGAGGAAAGTTGGCCAAGAGCAGCATGAACGGCATTTCCTGATGGCTCATGGCGCCGAGCACGGTCTCGCGAGTGCGCGCCAGGACTTCGTTTAGGGTGGGATCCCCAGACAGATCGGTGCGCAACAAGAGCATGTTGGTGAAGCAGCCGAACAGCTGTTCGGTCTGCAGGCGAAAACGGTTGGCACTCGGACTCCCGACCAAGATATCGACTTGACCGGAGTGCTGGGCCAAAAGCAGCTGGAACGCCGCCAGGGTGAACATGAACAGGCTCGCGCCCTGGTTCCGGCTATGCGCAGCCAGCTGGGCGGACAGGTCCGCGGGCAAAGCGAATTGCACGGTGTCGCCACGGTAGCTCGGGTGGCTTGGCCGCGGCCGGTCGGTGGACAAAGCGAGCTGCGGGACGCCGCCCACCAGCTTCTCGCCCCAATAGCTGAGCAGGCGGGCGAGGACGTCATCTTGTAAGCGGTCGCGCTCCCACTGGGCATAGTCGGCGTACTGCACGGACAAGGCGGGCAGTTGCGGCGGCTGTCCCTGCACCAAGGCGCGGTAGGTCACCGCCAATTCGGAGAACAGAATATCGAGCGACCAGGCATCGCTGATGATGTGGTGAAACGCCAAGAGGAGGCTGGCCTGCTCGTCCGCCTGGCGGACCAGCAGCAACCGCCACAAGGGTGCCACCCGCAGGTCGTAGCCTTGCTGGGCGCGCGCCGTGAGCCAGCGCCGGGTTTCCCGCGCGCAGTCTTCTGGTGTCAGCCCGCGCAAGTCGGCTTGCGGCAGGAGAACGGGCAAGGTGGGCAGCACCTCTTGATAGGTCAAACCGTCGAGATCCGCAGCAAACTGGGTGCGCAAACTCTCATGGCGCGCCACCAAGCAAGCAAAGCTCTGCGCCAGCGCCTGAACCTCGAGGGGACCGCGCAGTTCGAGCACCTGGCTCAAGCGGTAGACCGCACCCCCCTGCTCTTGTTGTTCGATGAGCCAAAAAGCTTCCTGCATCCACGCGAGCGGGGCCCGCGTCTGGGCTCGCCGGGGGATCGCCCGTTCGCCCGAGCTCCGCGCCAAGGCCAGGGCCAGCCGTCGGTTGCGCAAAGCGAGTTGGCTGGGTGAGAGCTGCGCGGATTCGGCTTCTCCTGCCAAGGCGTCCTGCGGACCCACGTCCGGGCCCACAGCCAAGAGCGCGGCCATCGTCTCCGCTTGGGACAGTGCCAGCAGCTGCGCCAAAAACCGCGCTTCCACCTGAGACGACAGCTCGGCCAAGGTCTGCGCGGCAAACAGGGTCCGCACTTCGAGGTCGACCCCCAGCAGTTCTTGCAGGCGGTAAACCACCCGGATGGCACCCAGCGAATGCCCGCCGAGGTCGAAGAAGTTGTCCCCGACGCCCACCGTCGAAGTCTCCAGGACCTCGCACCAGATCGCCGCCAGCAACTGCTCGATCCGGGTCCGCGGCAGCACGACCGCCCCCCGTTCGGCGCTGGCGGCAGTGGGCGCGGGCAAGGCCGCGCGATCCACCTTGCGGTTATGGGTCAAAGGCAGCTGCGCGAGGAACGTCCAGGCGGCTGGCACCATGTAGTCGGGCAGGTAGGCGCGCACGTGCCGGCGCAATTCCTCGACGCTGGGCGCAGCCCCTCTCGCTTCGATGAACGCGGCCAGACGCACTTCCGACGGCTGCGGCTCCCAGCGGATCACCGCAGCTGCCGCCACTTCGGGGTGGCGCTCGAGCACGGCCTCGACCTCTCCTGGCTCGACGCGGAAGCCGCGGATTTTCACTTGACGGTCGCCGCGCCCGGCGAAAACCACGTTGCCATCGGGCAAGTACCGGCCGCGGTCACCGGTGCAGTAGACGCGTTCCCCAGCGGGCGCGCCAGGGCAGGGGTTGGGGATGAATTTCTGGGCGGTCGCGGCTGGGTCGCGGAGGTAACCCAGGGTCAAGTGCGGACTGCGGATCAGGATCTCACCCAGCTCCCCCACCCCGGCCAGCTGGCCGCTGGACACAACCAGCAGCTGGGTATCACCGAGCCCTTGCCCCAGCGGCACGATCAGCGCGCTGGACGCACCGGAATCGGGGCAGCGGTAGTAAGTGACGGCCCGCGCGGTTTCGGTGGCGCCATAGGAGTTGACCACCACCAAGGCAGCCGCCAAGGCTTGCAGGCGCGCGGCGTCTTGCCCGGTCAAGGTTTCGCCCAAAATTGCGAGGAAACGCAGTCCAGGCACTCTGGGTGGAGCTGCCGCGTTTTCGTGCAAGGCTCCGCTCAAGATCTTGCCCATGGCCGGCGTGAGGTGCGCCGCCGTGATCCCCTGCTCTTGCATCCAAGCCGCGAGATAGCCCGGCTCGCTGAGTTGCTCTGGGGCGGGAATGAGCAGGGTTGCCCCGAGTTGCAGCGGGGTCAAGAGGTCGCGGTGGAGGGGATCGTGCGCCAGCGCGCCGAGCAAGGCAAAGCGGTCGTTCGCTCCCAAACCAAAAGCTGCCGCCACCGGCGGGACAAACCGTCCGAGCGCGCCATGCAACCCGACGATGCCCTTGGGCTTGCCGGTCGAGCCCGAAGTGAACGCGAGGTAGGCCAGATCTTGCGGACTGAGCGCGTACCCCAAAAGGTCTTCCTCCAGCCAGGCGTCGCTGCTGGCATCCCCCGTGGCTCCGGCCTGAAACCAGAGGTCCCGGCGAAGGCTGACCCCCTGCTGTTCGAGCTCAGCTAACACGGTGGCTGGCACCACGGAGGCGGCTGGCACCACGGAGGCGGCTGGCACCTGCAGGAAAGCGCGGGCACGGGCGGCTTCCAGCATCTCGACCAGACGGCTTGGGGGATAGGCGGGATCGAGCAGCACAAAGGCTGCACCCGCACGCATCACGCCCAGGACACCCCAGACCAGGGGAGCGCTGCGGTGCGCCCAGATCGCCACCACTTGCCCACGACCGATGCCAGCCGCGCAGAGCGTCTCCGCCAATCGCCGGCTTTGCTGTTCGAGTTCGCGGTAAGTCCAGGCGCCATGGTCGTCCGCCACGGCCACCCGTTCAGGAGCCGCGCTTGCCTGGCGGACAAACACCGCGGACGCCGGACCTCTCCAGGGTTCGGGCAAAATCGCAGCGGGATCGGGTAGCACCGCGCGCGCCACCGCGGTGACGAGCGACAATGCTTCCATCGGTGCGTCCGGCCGGTCCGTCCCCTGCAGCAGCAGACCGGCGAACTGCCGGGCCAGCTCGGCGATCCGCAGATGGTCATAAAGATCCGCGTCATAAACCCAGTCGATCACGAGCCCAGACGCGGTTTCCTGCACGTAAAGCGTCCAGTCGAACTTCGAGAAAACCTCGACTTGGCCAAAGGCTGAAA
>CAZCOV010000423.1:0-4828 GCA_964499975.1 uncultured Thermoanaerobaculia bacterium | reverse complement strand
AAGCGCAGCTCCAATCGCGAAAGCAACTGTCCTCTCCCCTGCATGAGCTGGGAGGGAAGCCCTGATCGCTCCCAAGAGGTTTTGACAGGTTCTGGCCTCAAGACATGTGCTAGGTTTGGCAAACCCCCAACGTGACACTCAGTCTAGGCTTTGCACCTGCGGCCAGCTTGGCCGAGGCTCATCAAAACCAGAAAGGAGATCGAGATGCGACAGATCGTTTTGGGGATCGTTTTACACCTGTTTGTAGGCACGCTGGGTGTTTGGGCCCATGACAGCAGCAGTGGTGGCACTCTTGCCGATCGCGGCGAGCCAACGCTCGCGGCTGCGATCATCCCAGCCGCTCCCGGCCAGCTGTTGGTGGCAGCAGAGCCTGTCATACAGCTCACACCAGAGGATCAGGTGCTATCATGCTCGGAGGTTTGTACCACATTTTATGCACAGTGTTTCGACGACTGCACGGAAACCAGCTGCGCCGATCATGGGTGTGGGTTTCCTAATGGGTATTCGAGCGGCACTTGCTACTGCAGCTACTGCTGGTAGGCTGTGATTTAGTTCTCCGCCAGGAAGCCGTGTCCGAAGTCTAGTGCTTGGAGCGCGCCTCTCTGCATTCAGACTAAGATTTGGAAATGTAGTCGACAGCAAGAGAGCGTTTCAGCACCCGCCCCGCCGGTAGGCCGGCGGAGGGGGTATTGAGATGCTTTAGGGCTTGTCGTCAAGGCACGTCAAACCCACAGGAATTACGGCACGCTGGACCCGAACCGCCATCACAGCGGCAACAGGCGAAGCAGTCGCCTGTCTGCTCGCACTGGCAACACCAAGAGCAGGTGGTGCAAGTTGTCGGACAGAGGGTCGTCACACCATTGCAGGTGACGCGACCGCGCTCGCCGATCGAGCAGTTGCGATCCACCGCCGTGCAGCTGGTGGTGCCGCTACAGCTGACGGTACCGGACGCGCAGGTCGCCGTGGCCGTGCAGGCTGCACGGGTTGCGAGGTTCTCTTGCTGGGGGACGGAGGAGGTAAACAGGGGAGTGTCAGTAACTGCCGCACAGTCGCTGGTCACATCCGAGATTCCGACGGCGTCCACGTCTGGCACTGCAGCTGGTGCCGTTGGCTGGGACGATGTTTCTGCAAAGGCAACTGAGGACAAACAAATCAAGACAGCGACAAGCATCAGGACTCTGTTCATGGAACATGCTCCTTTTTGCCCCAGCGCCCTTCTTCGCCGAGTTCGATGTTTGAGTATATGTGCGCAGGGCTCTTTGTCAATGAGTCTCGCATCAGTCTGCGCCTTGCAGATAAAAGATCAGCCTACGGCCAATTGCGGCGTGCCAGGAACGGCTGGCTTGCGAGTGCGGGCACCTCGGCAGCGGCGGATGTGGCGATGGGAGCCGATGGGGGAGAGGTGCCAGCCGACGGTTGAGGGGCCGTGGTATAGTCCGGATCGGAATGGCCTTCGGAGGAGTAGGTGGCGCTAACACCGGCAACGATTTTCATCTCGTATGCTTGGGAGGACGACGACTATAAACGTTGGGTTGAACTCCTTGCCGAGCGCCTGAATGCTGATGGCGTTGAGGTTCGACTCGATCGCTGGCACCTGCTGGAAGGTGACAACATCGCGGAGTTCATGAACCGCGAGATCCGTCAGGCGGACTTCGTCGTCGTCCTCTGCTCGCCGGCCTACCGCATCAAAGTCCACGCCACCGAAGACGGCGAACGCCTGGCCGGCGTCGGCTGGGAGTCACGGCTGATCACCAGCCGCAGGTTCGCCGGCCAGGAAAAAAACAAGCTCATCCCAGTGCTCACCCGCGGTCGGTGGCAGGACGCTGCCCCCGATTTTCTGCTCGGCCAGTTTTACGTCGACTTGTCAGATGACGTCAAAGCTGGATACCGTCAGCTGCTCGAGCGGCTGACCGGCACGCGCAAGAAGGCGCCAGCTCGCGGCAGCTCCGCGGGAGACCTTCCATCGGTGCCACCCGCGTTGCTGGCCGGACCCAACTCCTGGGACACCGCATCCTCCGCAAAAGCGCCGGAGCCCACACCACCGCCCGCCGCGAGCCGTGACTGGGACCTTGAGTTTGAACTGCGGCCAGAATCACCAGGCTGGACGGTTGCGCTGCGGAGCGCCAGCGAAGTGGTCACCGCATCTTTCGAGTTTGATCCCGGCGCGAGCGACAGCCAGACCGCGCGCGACCTGCAGGCCCTGCGCGACAACACTTGCCGCACCGACGACATCCAGAACCTCGGTGCCGAGCTGTGGACGCGACTGCTCGGCACTGCGGTCGACAATGGAGGCGTCGATAATGCGGTTGAAAGGGCGGTCCGGGACGCACGCCAGCACTGCCGCGCCCAGCCCGACGCGATCTTGAAGCTCCGCCTGGTGCTGCCACCCGCGCTGGAAGATCTGCCCTGGGAAGCGATGTGGGACAGCGATGAGCTCTCGCTCGCCACTTCCTCCAAGGCTTCGCTGGTGCGCTGGCCAGCCGACGTCCCGGCGCCTGCCGCACCCGCGGCGAGCGGGCGCTTGACCCGTCTGCTGGTGGTGATTCCAGCCGCATCCCAACTGCAAACCAGCAGCGAGTGGGAGCGCATTCGCCAGAGCGTGGCCGCAGTCGGCGAGGCGATCCAGCTGGTCACGCTCGATGGGCAAGTAACCCTTAACCGTCTGGCCCAAACGCTGCGCGAAGGCTGGGACGTGGTCCACTTCATCGGGCATGGTCGGCTCGACGAGCGCGGGCAAGTGCAGCTGCGGCTCAATCCTGAGCCAGGCAGCGACCCGGAAGCCGACCCCGGCTGGGTCCCGGCGCACCTTTTTGCGCAACAGTTCCAGCGCTCGGGCTCCCGGCTGGTGGTGCTGAACTGTTGTCACGGCGGTGGCGTCGGCCCGCAAGCCCTGCACGGGCTTGGCCATTACCTCACCAAAGTTCGCGTGCCAGCCGTTGTCCTGATGCGCCATGCGCTGCGCGACGCTGTGGCAGCTGACTTTGCCGCGGCGTTTTATCGCGAGCTTTTGACCGGCGCGCAACCCGGGCGCGTGGACCTGGCGGTGCAAGAAGGACGGGCTGCGCTCGAGCGCACCTACCGTGACGCAGACCGGGCGCGCAGCTACATCACCCCAGTGCTCTACCTGGCACCGGGCTACGAGCAATTGTTCGCTCTGCCGCGTCTGGCCATGGTCGAGACCGCCGCGAGCGGCGACGATGCCCTGATCGAGTGCATCGACCGCCGACTGCGGGCCGCCATCGCCAGTCGCAGCTGTTTGCCGATCTTCGGGCCGGGCATCCTGAATGCTGGTGCCGAGCGCGACCACGGACTGCTGGTGCCGGGTCCTGGCGGCCTGGTCCAGCGCCTGATCCAGCTGCCTGATTTCCGCGACTTCGACCGCCTCATGGAGGTCGCCGACAGCGTGGCCGGGTGGCTCACGCCGTTCATCTTCGAGCGTTTTTGTCAGCATTTTGAGTCGACCCATGCGGGAGAACGCCGGGCGCTCAACCAGATGATTCAGGAAATCTACCGCACCTGTCAGCCACCCCCCAGCCTGGCCCAAATCGCTACCTGGCGCACGCCGGGCATGGTCTACACCTACATTGACGGCCTGCTGGAACAATGCCTGCGCCGGGTGCGCGGTCGCGATTTGCGCGTGGTCCATGCCCAAGACGTGCTGACCGCCGAAGGCCTGAGCCGGGATGAAATGGTGCTGGTCAACTTGCGCGGAACCTGGACGGCAACCGAGCTGGCGGCCCCCGCCATGATCCTCACCGAAGCCGATGAGGACTGGATGCTCGACCGCATGCCCGCGGTCGCTGACTTGGTTCTTGATCTGATGAACCGGGTCGACGGTTGCACCCTGCTCTTCCTCGGGGTTTCGCCGCGTGACCCGCTGCTGCGCGCCCTGGCCCGCCGGCTACTCAAGCCAGAGTTGATGCAAAAGCGCGGCACCGCCTTTTTGGTCGGCACTGCGCTGGCTGCGGCGGACCGCTCCTACTGGCACCAGTTCCCGAAACTGGAAAACCTCGAACTCGACGCTGAAAGTCTGATCCGCGGGCTGAGCGCGGTGGCGCGGCGAGGAGAGCAGCAGCCATGAACCAGGCGCCGCTCACTCCAGACCTTGCCCGGCCGGCGGGGTCGGTAGGGAACCCGTTTAAAGGGCTGGCCTACTACTCTGCCGAAGATGTCCACCGCTTTGCTGGCCGTGATCGCGACGTCCAGGCGGTGGCGAGCGGCATCCTGCGGTCGCGCGTTTTTGCTCTCTATGGCCGTTCAGGACTGGGCAAGACTTCGTTGCTCTTGGCCGGCGTCTTGCCTCACCTGGAGCAGCTGCTCGCGATCCCGATCTACGTCCGGTTGTTGGAGAACCCGACCGCCGATTTGCGCCAAGCCCTGCGCCGCGCGGTGCGGTGTCGCGAGGTGCCAGGATTCGAGGTGCCAGCCGACTTAACCGTCGGGGCGCCAGCCGTCGGGGTGCCAGCCGACTCGAAGCCGGTGCCCGTCGGGGTGCCAGCCGATTCAGAGCCGGTGCCCGTCGGGGTGCCAGCCGCCGGGGTGCCAGCCGTCGGGGTGCCAGCCGTCGAGGAACTGGCAGCCTTGATCGCGCGGCTGAGCGGACCCGACCAGCGGCTGGTGGTGGTGGTGTTTGACCAGTTCGAGGAGTTCTTCGTCCGTTTTGGTGAGCAGCCGGCCGGCAGCAGGTGGAACAGCAGCGCCAGTGAGACCGCCCGCACGACCGGCCAGCAGGGATCCCTCCTGCGCCGGGAGTTCATCCGCGTTGTGAGCCAGCTGGCAGCGTCTTCCGAGCTCAACTGGCGGCTGGGTTTCAGCCTGCGCGAGGACT
>CAZCOV010000422.1:0-4892 GCA_964499975.1 uncultured Thermoanaerobaculia bacterium | reverse complement strand
GTTTTGGCCTCAGGGTAGGCGAGCAGGAGCCGATAACTGCTGCCGGCAACGCCCAAGGCTAACGGGCGCAAGGCCAAGGGGATCGTCGGCATCGCGCGGCCAACCTCCACGATCACCGCGGAAGGATCGAGATAACGCCGCTCGTCCAGCCTTTCGAGGCGCGCGCGGGCAGCCGCCAAATCCGCTTCGTCGGCACTTCCCCCTTTCCCGCGAAGGGCGGCGCGGACCACCGGGAGTTCAGGGTCAGCGAAGTCCGCTGGAACTGCTTGCCTCAAGGTACCAGCGGGCGTCCCCCGGATGGACATTCCCGGCGGATCATCGTTCGGTAGGTCGATTTCCCGCAGCACCTCGCTCGGGCGCAGGTGGAGCATTCGACAAACTTGTGCGAACTCTTCCAGAGATAAGCCCCCGCGCCTTGGCCTCGCCTGCCACCAGCCTGGCCTGCAACCCAGTTTTCGCTCGACTTCTTGGATGGTGAGCGAGGGGTGTTCCTTGATTTTGCGGGTCAGGCCGGCAAAAGCTGCGCCAGCTACATCCATTCCGAAAGCGGGTTCGGGCCTGAGTTTGCGCAAGAAAGCGGAAATGGCCTTGCGCGCGGCCGAGCGGTTTAACCCCACAGTGCGCGAGCCGTTTGTTTATGTCGGAATCGGAGCCGGCCCGCTCGGGACTTCGCCGCCGTCCTCCCGCCAAAAAAGGGTGAGGGTCAGCTCAGTTCCACCAGCAGCTTGAGCTTGCCGCGATCGACCTTGCCCAGGTCGGTGATCAGCGCTTTTGCACTTTGAAAGTAAAGGTGACGCCACCGAAGCTCACGAGGTCGCCGTTACCGAGCTGGGCAATCGAAATCGGCCGGCCGTTGACGGTGGTGCCGTTGGTCGACGCCAGGTCTTTGAGGGTGCAGGCCAACGGGCCGCTGACTTCGAGCTGGGCGTGCTTCGATGAGACGCGCGAATCCCTGATGGTCATGCCGAGCAGGCCCAGATCGGAGCGGCCGATGATCAACGGCGTCTTGGTGACCTGGAAACGCTGGCCCTCTTGGGGACCGTCGGCGCGCACCAGGCTGATGTCGAGACCTTGCAGCGGGTCGACGTTGCGACTCCGCGCGTGCAGACCTTTGGCGCCCATGTCGGTGATCGTCATGTCACCGTCCAGCTCGTCGAGCACGCTAGTGCGTCCGCCGCCGCCGCCGAAAGCCATCTGCTGGGGTCGGACGTCGGCGGCCAACTCCTGGATCTTCATCTTGGGCGGGTCGATGAGCGGACCCCGGGGCACGCCAGCCCGGGCGCCAGAAGCTGGGATGGTCGGCGGCGCGATCGGCTGCGGCGGCACGGTCGGCTGCGGCGTCGCCGCGGTCGGCTGAGACGCGGTCGGCTGAGACGCGGTCGGCTGAGACGCGATCGGCTGCGGGTCGGCAAGATCCTTGAGCGGGCTACCTGGCGTGTGGCTGGTCTGCAATTCGATGGAATAGGGGATGAGCACGAGTCGGACGCTCTGCCCTGGCAGAACAAGCGCCGAGGGCGCGGTGATCGAACCGAGGATCAAGGGAAAGCCGTCGATCCCCGCAACGATGAAGCCACCCGGTGCGGCGTAGACCTCGATCGAACGATCGGGAATGGCCGCCTTGGGCAGGCGAAGGTGGCAGTTGGCACGGCCGATCACAAAACGCTTGGCGCCGAGATCGAAAACTCCGGTGAGATTGGCGTTGGGCCCGGTGACCGTGACGCGCAACGTCAGCTGGGCGGTCGGCGGCGCAGCCACGGGAACTTTCAGGGTGGCGCCGTGGTCTGCCTCGTGCCACGGGGTCGCCGACACCGTGCCAGCTGGCGCGGATGGTGGACTCGGAGCCGCAGGAGGTGGGCCAGGGGGGCGGCGAAATTGCCGTAAATCCACTTTCGAAGGCTCGCTCGGCACGTCGGGATGACCGGGCAGGGGAACCCAGGAGTGCCGACACGCCGGGCAGAGCACCCTGCGTCCTTCGAGGTGCGGCCGATAAACGTCGGGCACCGCGTAAAACGCCTGGCAATGGTGGCATTGAAGAGAGAGAAAGTTCGCCATTTTTCCACCCTGCGCAAAGGGAGCAAAGGGTTTGGTGGATCCGGCCCAAGCCAAAGCCCGCTGAACGGAGAGAATCATAGCAAAATTCGGCGACCGCGCAGGGTGAACTCGGAGCCGCTGGAGCGATGTCAACTCAGCCGTAGCCGCGGCCGGGGCTCAGCGATCGAGCAGCCAGGTCACCAGCTGGGGAAATAGGATCACCAACACCAACCCCACAAGTTGCAGGGCGATGAAGGGGATGGCCCCGCGGTAGATCTGCTCGGTGCGCACGGATTTGGGCGCAACCCCGCGCAAATAGAAGAGGGCAAAGCCAAAAGGTGGGGTCAAAAACGAAGTCTGGAGGTTCACTCCCACCATCACCCCAAACCACACCAGATCAATGCCCAAGTGGCGCGCGGCCGGGACCAGCAAGGGGATGACGATGAAGGCGATCTCGAAAAAGTCGATGAAGCAGCCGAGGACGAAGATCGCCAGGTTGGCGACCACCAACAAGCCGAGCTTGCCGCCGGGCAAGTTGGTCAACAGGTGGGCGATCCAGCGGTCGCCGTCGAGCCCGCGAAAAACCAGGGAAAAAGCGGTCGAGCCGAGCAGCAGGAACACCACCATGGCGGTCAGTTTGGTGGTCTCGTCCATGGTCGCCCGGAGCGCGCTCCAGGTCAAGCGACGGTGGGCGAGCGCCAGTCCCATGGCCCCCAAGGCGCCCAAGGCGCCCGCTTCGGTCGGGGTTGCGATCCCGAAAAAGATACTGCCCAAGACCAGCAAGATCAGCACCAGCGGGGGCACCATGACCAAGGCTACCTGACGCAGTAGCTCCGGCCACGGGACGTCGCGCTCGCTCGCGGGCATGGCCGGCGCTGCCGCTGGGCGGAAGATCGCCACCGCTACCACGTAAAGCGCATAAAGCCCGGTCAAGACCAAGCCGGGGATGATCGCGCCGACGAACAGGTCGCCCACAGAAACCCCGAGTTGGTCGCCGAGGACGACCAGCACCACGCTCGGCGGGATGATCTGCCCGAGGGTGCCAGCCGCGGCAATCGTGCCGGTCGAAAGCTCGGTCGAGTAGCCGTAGCGCAGCATCACCGGCAAGGAGATCATCCCCATCGCCACTACCGACGCGCCCACCACCCCGGTGGCCGCGGCGAGCAAGGCACCGACAAAGATCACGGCCAGGGCCAAGCCGCCGCGCAGGGGGCCAAACAGCTTGCCGATCGTCTTCAGCAGGTCTTCGGCGAGCTGGGCTTTTTCGAGGAGCGTCCCCATGAAAATGAAAAAGGGGACGGCGAGCAGCACGTAGTTCGACATCACCCCAAAAATTCGCTCGGGCATGGCATAAAGGAGAGGCCAGTCGAAGTAGCCGAGTTCGACCCCCAGGCCGGCGAAAAACAGGGCCGTCCCGCCGAGGGCAAAGGCCACCGGGTAGCCCGAAAAAATCAGCGCGAACGCTGCGACGAACATCAGCGGTGCCAACCATTCGCCGCTCATGCGTGCCACTCCTTTTCCGGCTCGCCCAGGGCTTCGGGCGCTTCACCGCGGAGGACCCGCACTTGCTTCACGACTTCGGCCACTCCTTGGAGCAAGAGCAGGGCAAAACCGACCAGGATCATGGTCTTGAGCGGATAGCGCGGCAAGCCGCCCGGGTCGGGAGAGTTCTCGCGGACGGCCCAAGAGTTGCGCACCGTGGGCCAGGATACCCACAGCATGAAGAGCGAAAACGGCAGCAAGAACAGCAGGTGGCCCAAGAGGTTGACCCAGGCACGGCCGCGCGGGGTCAAGCGCTCATAAAAGACGTCGACCCGCACGTGCGCGCCTCGCTTTAGGGCATAGGCGCCGGCCAACAGGAAGACCAGGCTGAACAAGTACCACTGGAGTTCGAGGTAAGCGTTGGAACTCAAGTTCCAGCCGAAAAAACGTCCGGCATGACGCGCCAGCGCATTGCCGCTGCCGATCAGGACCATGGCCAGCGTCAGCCAGCCCATAGCATGGCCGATCCGGTCATTGAGACGATCCACTGCCTGTGCGGCTTGCCACCAAACCCGCCACCGCCACCAAGATTTCATGAGACCTCCACGCCAAGATTCAGCCATGAAACCTAGCACGAGGTCCAGGCGGGTCTCAACTGAGAATCCGCGCCCTGTTAAGGATTGTTAGAGGAAGCAAGCAGGGTGCGGCGCCCAGAAAGCTGCAAACAGACTCGCACTGGTCTTGCGTTTTGGGGGTGAAGTGCGGTTATGATACGCCTTCTTGTTGCCCGTTAGGGGGACAGACCACCATCATGACGTCAGCGCGGCGGCACGCTCGAAAGTGAGTTCGATTTCGCGAAGAACCAACTAAGCGGAACAGCGCACTCAGCCCTACAGCACCCGAAAATCAACAGCGACCACAACCCGAACGCTAAAAACGAACACAAAACCAGAGAGCCAGCCGCTGCGTAATTGTTTGGGGTTTAGTGATACTATGATCTACCGAGAAGCTGCACAAATGCTCTTGGATCCTCCGTCTCTCGAAGTCGAGCTTTCAGCTGCCGAACAGTTCGCGGCAACCGTGCAAAAAACGCTGCTCGCAGCCCGTCAGGGCCTGCTCGCGCTGCAGCACGCAGACGGCCACTTCTGTGGCGAGCTCGAGGGAGATACCATCCTCGAATCCGAATACATCCTCTGCCTTTTTTTCCTCGGGCGGAACGACGAAGACCGGATGCGCAAAGCTGCCCAGTATCTCCGCAAGCAGCAACAAGCTGCGGGGGGGTGGGCGATTTACCCCGGCGGGCCAGCGGACGTCAGCGCCTCGGTCAAGGCCTACTTGGTCTTGAAACTGGCCGGTGATGACCCCGAAGCGCCCCACAT
>CAZCOV010000421.1:0-4898 GCA_964499975.1 uncultured Thermoanaerobaculia bacterium | reverse complement strand
AATATCTCGCGAAACCTTTTAATTTCCTGCTGCTTGGCCGCTGAAACTGAAAGCGTGGACGGGAAGGATCACCCCTGCGCACAAAGCGCGGTCGGGCTCGTCGGTCATGGTCGATCGTGAGGTAGAACTAGAGCAGGTGACGTCGCACGCCGCGGACCGCAATCCCACCGAGCAGCAGCATCAGCAGGATCATCCCCACTGGGCCGAGCGTGGGCACCTCGACGGCCGCGGGCTCGGGCAAGAGCTCGAACGCCCCGACGTCACAGTTGGCGGTGCCGTCACCGTCGCCGTCCTGGGGGCGTGCGGTCCCGCGTTGATCGTCCGCGGGGCAGCTCGCGGGGTCCGCGCTGTCGATCGCCGGGCTGTCCGCCCACAGCGCGTGGGTCAGGGTGGGTCCGCTGTTGTGGGCGGGCTGGCGGGCTCGCTTCACTTGCCTCGTAGTACCAGCCCAGCTAAGATGGTCACCAGGATGACCACACTATAGGAGGACGGTCGACATGAAAAGTTACTCGATCGCTGAAGCCAAAACCCACCTTGGCCGGCTGGTACATCAAGCCGAAGTCGGGCCACCCGTTGAGTTGACCCGGCGGGGGCGCCCCGTGGCCATGGTGGTCTCGATTGACAACTACTACCAGCGGCTCGCGACGCCCCGTCACGACGTTTGGGACGCGGTACAGAAATTGTGGAAATCCCATGACATGGATGCGCTGGGTATCGATCCTGACGAGGTCTTTGGGCGCGCGCGTGACCTGTCCCCCGGCAGAGATTTCTCATGGTAGCTACCCGATACCTTCTCGATACCAACGTCCTTTCTGAGCCCGTACGGCCACGCCCGAATCTGGCGCTGGTCGAGCAGCTTGCGCCCCAAGATGCTGAACCACAGCTCGATCTGATTGAGCCAAGAGGAGACGGAGCCGGGCCAAGCGTGACGGCGAACTCATCCGCCGTACTGTGAGCTACATCGGCGGGCCTACCTCCTCGACCACGTCGAGCTCACCTAGCCCTCGGGCAAGGTGCAAACCCTGGACCGTCGAGTCCTCAACCGCCTGCACGTCGGGGCAGGGCTTCCCATCAGTGCCCGCGCAAGCGAGCGGAGGTTCTATGAGCAAAAGAGAAAGCGTTGATCCGCTTCCAGACGTGTTCTCAAGCTACGAGGAAGCCGCCGAGTTTTGGGATACCCACGACACCACGGACTATCCCGAGGCTTTTGCGGAGCAGCCGTTCGAGTTGCAGGCCGACATCCGTCGACGGCGCTTCGAGGTGGAAGTCGAGGAAGAGCTGATTGGGGTTCTGCGGGAACGGGCTCGCCAGTCGGGCAAGTCGCCCAAGGACCGCGGGACCTTCACGCTTGGCCCTGAAGCGGAGGCCGCCCTCTTGGCCTCGATTGAGGAGGCAGACCGCGGCGAGGTGATTTCAGGAGAAGAGCTCTTACGGGAGCTGCAGCGAGATTGAGGCTGCCGCTGCGGATCACTCGCCGGGCCGCCCAGTTGCGACCAACGTCAGACTTTTCGGCGTGCGCCGCATTCTTTTGAGCAAAGTTCAGTACTACCTTACCCAGGTCGACTTGGAGGCTCCGTCTGAGGTCGCGTCCGCCTGACGCGCGCGGGGTCGGAGGCGCGCTGCCAGGTACGAGATCTCGAGCCCAGGGTCAGCGCCACCCTTGAACCCTCAACCACCCTTGACAGCCGCAAAGCTGCGTCGATATCCTTCCCCGGCCTTATTTCAAGCGTGCCTTGGAACGGTCGGAGGCTGAAGCGTGCCGCAAATTTTCTCCCCCTGGGCTAACAAAGCTCCTGTTTACCTGGTGCTCGGCTTGGTCGTGGTCGGAATCGTGGTGCCAGGTTTCATCTGGTACTACTTCTCTCCCGAATACACCGACGTCGGTTATCAGCCGGTCCAGCCCGTGCCCTACAGCCACAAGCTGCATGCGGGGGACCTCGCGATCGACTGCCGCTATTGCCATGCCCAAGTCGAAGTCGCAGCCGTGGCCTCGGTGCCACCCACCCAGGTGTGCATGAACTGCCACCAGCTGGTGAAACGCGACAGCCCCAAGCTGCAAGCACTCCGCGAGAACTTGGCCCGACAGCAGCCCATGGGCTGGGTGCGGATCCACAAAGTGCCCGATTACGCGTTTTTCAACCATGGCGTGCATGTGCGTGCCGGGGTCGGATGTTCGACCTGCCACGGTGATATTGCCGCGATGGAAGTCGTGGCTCAGGCCAAACCGCTGAGCATGAGCTGGTGCCTGGACTGCCACCGCAACCCTGACCCATTCCTCCGCCCGCGCGACCAGATCACCAACACTAAGTGGAAACCGGCGAAAAACCAGCTGGAGTTTGCAGCCCAGCAGAAAGCCGCGCACCAGCTTTCACCCCCACAAGACTGCAGCGCGTGCCACCGCTGATCCTTGGTCGAGGGAAAACCGCTGGACTGAAACTATGAGCGAGAGCGAACCCCAGATCTCCCCTCTGCCCGCGCAAGACACCAAGCCTTATAGGCGCAGTCTGGAACGGCTGTTGGATTCGCCCGCGGTCCAGGAGTCGCTGGCCGGCCAAGAGTTTCCCCGCGGGGCGTCGTTGACCCCGGACGAGTTCAGCCGGCGCACCATGTTGTCGCTCATGGGGGCGTCTTTTGCCCTGGCGGGACTCACCGGCTGCCGGCGTCCGGTTGAAACCATCGTGCCTTATGTGACCGCTCCCGAAATGGTGATTCCAGGGATCCCGCAGTACTATGCGTCGACCTTGCCCTGGGGTACCAGCGCGTATGGCGTGGTGGTCGAGAGTCACGAAGGACGGCCGACCAAGATCGAAGGCAACGAGCAACATCCGTCGTCGTTGGGCGCCGCCAATGGGTGGATCCAGGCGGCGATTTTGGGGCTTTATGACCCGGACCGCGCCACCGCTCCGCAGCACCTCGGCGCTGCCGCGACGTGGGCCGATTTCGCCACGTTTCTCCAGGAACAGCACGGGATTTTCGCGGGTAACGGGGGCCAGGGCTTGGCGATTTTGAGCGCGGCGTCGACGTCCCCGACCTTGGCCCGCTTGGCCGACGAATTCCAGGCCCGCTTCCCCGCGGCGCGGGGGGTGAGTTACGAGCCGGTCGGCGACGAGAACATCTTCGACGGGTTCAAGCTGGCGACCGGTCAGGCCGTGCGTCCGGTCTATCACCTGGACAAAGCGCAAGTGGTCGTGGCGCTCGACGCCGATTTCCTCCACAGCGAGAGCGAGGCTTTGAGCCAGGCCCGCGGCTTTGCTGCTTCACGGCGGGTCAAGAGTGCGGCTGACCGCATCAACCGGCTCTATGTGGTCGAGAGCACGCTGTCTTTGACCGGGTCAGTCGCGGACCACCGGCTGCGCTTGCCCAGCCGCGAAATCGCTGCTTTCACGGCAGCGCTGGCAGCAGCACTGCGCAGTCTCGGCCTCGGAATCGACGCCGAGACGACGGCCGCGGGCGGGCTTTCGCCTGCGGTCCAAGGCAAGGTGCGGGCCATCGCTGCCGACCTCGTCGCCGCTCGGGGGCGGGCGGTGGTGATCGCAGGACGGCGGCAGCCCCCTGCAGTCCACGCTCTCGCTTTGGTGATCAACCAGGCGCTGGGTGCGCTCGGCCAGACCCTGACCCTGCACGAGTTGCGCGATGTCCGCTTTGGTCGTCTGGCTGACCTGCGCCAACTGGTCGCGGCGATCGACAGTGGGGCCGTGACCACCTTGTTCGTGCTCGGTAGCAACCCGCTTTACGCGACGCCCGCGGACCTCGACTTTGCGGCAGCGTGCAAGAAACTCCAGCATTCCGTCCACTTGAGTTGTCACTTCGACGAAACTTCGGCTGCCTGCCACTGGCACCTGCCGGCTGCGAGCTTTCTCGAAGCCTGGGGGGATGCGCGGGCCGCCGACTCGACCCCGAGCGTGGTGCAGCCGCTGATCGCGCCGCTGTTTGCCGGCCGCAGCGCGATCGAGCTGGTGTCCTGGCTGACCACCGGCAACGAAGTTCCAGGGTTCGATTTGGTCCGCGCGACGTGGAGCACCCTCCTTGCAGGCAGTGACTTTGAGACCGCCTGGCGCCAGACCCTCCACGACGGAGTGGCCCCAGGGCTGGCCCTGCCTCCCGTGGCGGTGACGGCCAGCGGGGCTGGGCTCAGGGGGTTAGGCGGGGACCCTGGCAGCGGACTTGAAGTGAGCTTTTATCCCAGTGCTGCGGCGTTTGATGGACGTTACGCCAACCACAGCTGGCTGCAAGAAATGCCCGATCCCGTGACCAAAGTGGTGTGGGACAACGCGGCTCTGGTCAGCCCCAAGACCGCGGCCGAGCTGGGGCTCGCGCGCGATGACGTGGTGCGCTTGAGCGCGGGCGGAGCGAGCTTGGAAGTGCCGGTCTTCGTGCTTCCCGGCCAGGCGGACGGCTCGATCGCCGTGACTTTGGGCTATGGTCGCACGGCCGCGGGTCGGGTCGGCAATGGAGTTGGCTGCAATGCTTATCGGCTGCAGAATTCCCAGAACCCGCACTTCCAGAGCGGGGTGCGCCTGGAAAAGACCGGGACCACCCACGCCCTGGTGCAAACCCAGGAACACTGGGACATGGCCGGACGCGATCTGGTGCGCACGGTCGCGCATGCCGACTACGAAAAGCGTCCAGATCTGCTGGCAAACCGTTATGGACCTGAGCAGCACCACCAGCTCTATGGCGACCACGACTACAGCGGCGGGCACCAGTGGGGCATGTCGATCGACCTCAACACCTGCATCGGCTGCAATGCTTGCGTGATCGCCTGCCAGAGCGAGAACAACATCCCGGTGGTGGGCAAAACCCAGGTGGCGAACAGCCGCGAGATGCATTGGCTGCGGATTGATCGCTACTTCGTGGGCGAGCTCGAAGATCCTGGCGTCGCTTTCCAGCCCGTGCCG
>CAZCOV010000420.1:0-4899 GCA_964499975.1 uncultured Thermoanaerobaculia bacterium | reverse complement strand
AGGGTTGACCCGCTGCGGCGGCGCGTTGAGGAAGGTGAACATCGCCTGGAACGGCCGCTTTTGGGTTATACGCTACTGGACGATTGGACGATGGCCCCGATCGTAGCAGCTTGATAGGCGCTTGGCTAGGTCTAGCTGCAAGATTCCAAAATACCCAGCGAAGAGGGGCAGCCCTGAAGCACGGCTTCAGCAAGTTTCAGCCAGAACTTCGCCCAAGATAACCATCGCCGCGCGCAGTTGCGCATCGCTCAGGTATGGGGCAGGACCGAAGCGCAAGCGATCGCCGCGGTAATCGGTGAGCACCCCGCGGGCGAGCAACGCGCTGTGGAGTCTGGGCGCAGCAGCCGTTTCGAGAACGAGAAATCCCCCCAGCTCAGCGAGCGGCACGCTTGGATCGCGCCGGATGCGCCCAGGGTCCACGTCGAGGTTGTCGAAAGCCGAGGCAAGCAGCCCGACTTGATGCTGGCTGACGGTGCGCAGCAGACCCGGCGAAAGCCCCTGCTCGGCGAAGAAGTCAAAGACTGCGGCTGCCCGGTAGTGGCTGGTCGGGTCGTAAGTAGCGCCGGCAAAGCGCCAGGCGTCTGGGCTATAGGGAACGGTGGGCGTGGGGTCCGCCTGCCCCAAAATCCCAAATTCAGCGAACCAGCCGGTGATGACCGGACGCAGCGTGCAGTCGGCTGGGAAGCGCAGAAAGCAGTTCCCTTCGCCCAACTGGCAGTATTTGTAGCCGCCGCCTACCACAAAAGCTGCTTCCAGCCCTTCGGCCACCAGGTCCACCGGTACCACGTTGAGCGCGTGGTAGACGTCGACCAAGAGGTGAGCGCCGTGCTGTGCAGCAGCCGCAGCCACTGCCGCAAGGCCCGGCACGATGCGCGCGGACTTGAACAGGACGCTGGACACCAGCACGGCAGCGGTCCGGTCGTCGATCGCCCGGCCCAGCTGGTCGGCTAGGTCCGTGGGGGAATCCGCCGGGATCTTGACCACCTCGATCCCTGCTTCAGCCAGGCGGTCAAGCTGGCGGCGGATCGAGTGGAATTCACCATCGGTCGTGACCAGCCGCGGTCTTTGGCTGAGCGGCAAGGCCGAGAGAAAGCGGACCACCAGCTCATGAGTGTTGCTGCCCAGGGTGTAAAGCCCGTGGGGGTCGCCGAGCAGCTGGGCGAAGCCCGCGCGCACCCGCGCTGCCATGGCGAACGCGCGCTCCCACTTCAAGTCGACGTGTTCGGCAGCGTCTTCCCAGGCGCGGACTTGACCCGCCAGACAGACGTCGGGCCAGGCTTGGTGTGAGTGACCGGTCAGGAGCAGGCGTTCCGCCACGCGAAAGCGCGAATAGTGGTGCGCCAGCGCATTCGGCTGCCGGTACAGCTCTCTGGGCGAAATTGAAGGCGCCATTAAAGGTCGGAGCGGAGCGTCCACAGATCGGGAAAGACCGGCTTGAACAGGGTGCGCTTGAGGTACTCGACCCCGGAGGAGCCGCCTGTCCCCATTTTCGTCCCGATTGTGCGCTCGACCATCTTGACGTGCCGATAGCGCCATTCTTGAATGCCCTCGTCGAGGTCGACGAGGCGCTCGCAGATCTGGCTCAGCCGATCGTCCTGGCGGTAGATTTTGAGCAGCACTGCATGGACTTCAGGCCGCTCGATCGGAGCCGTGCATGGGATGCGCGTGATCTCTTCCGCGAGGGCGTGGCCGCTCCGGCGCAAGTAGTCGAGGAATTCTTGATAGAGGCTGGGCACCGCCAACCGGGCTTCCAGCCGGGCGACCACTGCGGGGTTTTCCCGGTGGTGCTCGAGCATGTTCTGATCCCTGAGCCCGAGCACAAACTCCAGTTCGCGGAACTGGGGCGACTGGAAACCGCTAGCGGTGTCCAGGCGGTAGCGGAACGAGTTGAATGACATCGGGGTCATGGTTTCGAGGATGTCGACCTGCGCGACCATGGTCTTGAGGATGCTGAGCACCCGTTCGAGGGTTTGGCGGATCTTGGGGGTCGCATCGTGCGCTGAGGAATGTTCGCGAAACAGCTGGGTCAAGTAGTCGAGCTCATGGAGGATCGGCTTGAACCACAGCTCATAGACCTGATGGATGACGATGAACAGCGTCTCGTCATGCTCCGGACCGGCTGAAAGCGGCACCTGGAGCGACAGCAGTTCGTCGATTTTCAGGTAGCGGGAGTAGGTCAGCGACATCGTCCGGAGCTTAACCCAAGGCCGCGAAGTCGTCAAATCGGGGGTACGGCCAAGTTGTCTTTTCTCAGCAGTTTGTATAGTTTCACCGCGTGGTTCATATTTACCGTTACCGCGACCTCATCTGGACCCTCGTCGCGCGCGAACTCAAGGTGCGCTACCGGCGTTCGGCGATCGGGCTGATGTGGAGCTTGCTGCAGCCACTGCTCACGCTTTTGGTGCTCCATTTCGTGTTCAGCACGGTATTCCGCTTCAACATCGAAAATTATTCGGTTTACGCGCTGTCTGGCCTTCTGTTTTGGAACTTCTTCAGTCAGAGCATCATCACTTCGATGAACAGCCTGCGCGGCAACGCGCGGATCCTGCAAAAGCTCCCGGTGCCGCGCGCGGTTTTCCCGATCGCGAGTGTGATCTCTGGGGTGATCAACCTGCTTTTCGCGCTGGTCCCGCTCTTCGCGCTCGTGCTCTTCACCCGCCATCCCCTGGGGCCGGAAATCGCTTTTTTGCCGGTCGCCATCCTGATCTCCGCGATTTTCACCCTGGGTGCAGGCTTGTTGCTCGCCCCGCTCGCGGTCTTTTTCACCGATGTGGTCGAACTCGTGACCGTCTTCTTGACCCTGCTTTTTTATCTGACGCCGGTTTTTTATCCCAAGCAGATCGTGATGCACCACGACTTTTTCTGGGTCATCCGCTACAACCCGGTGCGCTCGATCCTCGAAGTTTTCCGCGATCCGATTTTTCTCCACAAGATTCCCCCGATCACCCACTTGTCGGTAGCGCTGGTGCTCGCGTTCGCGGCGTTGGCAGTTGGCGCTTATGCTTTCAATAAAATGAGTGACCGCATTCCGTTCTACATCTGAGGCAACCGGTGCCCCATGCACGATCCGCTCGAGTTTTTGCGGTTTCCGGATCCGCGCTGGGCCCCCGCTGATGGCCTCTTGGCGGTGGGCGGGGATTATTCGCCGGAGCGGCTGCTGGTCGCTTATGCGCAGGGGATTTTCCCCTGGCCCAGCGCGGAGTTACCCTATGCCTGGTTTTCCCCGAACCCGCGGGCGGTGCTCGTTCCGTCCCAGCTCCATGTGCCGCGACGGTTGCTGCGGACCTTGCGCCAAGCCCGCTTTCGGGTCACTTTCGACACCGCGTTTCCAGCCGTGATCCGCGGTTGTGCGGCGAGTCCGCGTCAGGGACAAGCGGGCACTTGGATCACCCCGCCGCTCATCGCTGGGTTCGTCGAGCTGCACCGCCTGGGCTTTGCCCATTCGGTCGAGACCTGGCAAAGCGATCGCCTGGTCGGCGGGCTCTACGGGACCTCGCTCGGTGCGATGTTTGCCGCCGAGTCGATGTTCTACTGTGCGCCCGACGCTTCCAAGGTGGCGCTCGTGACCCTCGTCGCGCAGCTCGCGCGCTGGGGCTTCCTGCTCTTCGATTGCCAGGTGTTGACCCCGCACGCAGCGCGTTTTGGCGCCCAAGAGTGGCCGCGCGGACGGTTTCTGCGCGAACTCGCCCGCGCCCTCGAACGTCCGACCCGCCGCGGCCCTTGGAGCGCCGAGTTCGACTTGCCCGAGGAGCGCTGGGAGTGAGGGTCCTGGACCTCGGCGTGATGGGACTGCTCACGGCAGGGGTGGCCTGGGTCGCCACCCCGCTGGTCGGCCGGTTGGCTCGCCGTCTGGGCGTCCTCGATCTGCCCGCTGGACGCAAGCTCCACCGCGCGCCCACCCCGCTCTTGGGCGGTCTTGCGCTGTGGTTGGCGGTGCTCGTTGGCTTCGCCTGCAGCCCGGCCGAGCTACTGCCTGAGCGGTGGGGTCTGGCCCTCGCGCTGACCCTGGTCGCAGCTGCCGGACTGTGGGACGACGTGCGCGGCCTGAGCGTCGGTGGCAAGCTCGTGGCGCAGCTCGCGGCTGCGGGTCTGGCCGGGTTGAGCGGGATTCGGCTGGAGCTCGGGATGCCCCAGGGGATTGAGCTGGGTTTGACCCTCGGGGTGCTGATCTTGTTCACCAATGCCTGGAATTTACTCGACAACATGGACGGCGCAGCGACCACGGTCGCGCTCGCCGCAGCGCTCGGGCTGGCACTGCTGGCGGTCGAACACGGCGTCCCGGCCACGGTCCTCCTGGCCGTGGTTTGGGGTGGAGCTGCCCTCGGTTTTCTGCCCAGCAACTTCCCGCCGGCCCGCCTGTTCATGGGCGACGCGGGTAGCCAGCTCTTGGGGCTGGGCTTGGGTCTCACCGCCCTCGGACTGCAGCCCCACTTGCCAGCGCGCGGAGCTGGGCTGGCTTTGGTCTTGGCAATTCCCCTGTTCGACACCGCGCTCGTCACCTGGTCGCGCCTACGGCAGGGCAAGAATCCGCTGACCACCCCCGGCCAAGACCACGTGGCCCACCGCCTGCTGCGCGCAGGGCTTACTCCGCGCCAGGTCCTGTTGGGGTTCGCCAGCCTTGGGGTGGGCCTCGACCTGCTGGCCTTAGGGTCGACGCATCAATAAATTCATGGGATGGCAGAATGGGAAGATGTTGCTGCGTCGACCCTTGGCGCTCAGCCACGCCGCAGGGTGCTTAACGGTTTTCGGGCCTGGAGCCGAGCGCTCGCACAGAGGTTGATTTCTGAGCCAGAGATCCTGAGAACCCTACCGGGTCCAAGGAGGGGGCCCGAAAACCGGTACCCCCCCCGACGAGGACGCGAGGACGCAGGCCACCAGGCCACCAGGAAGAGGATGCCG
>CAZCOV010000419.1:0-4903 GCA_964499975.1 uncultured Thermoanaerobaculia bacterium | reverse complement strand
AGCGCTCGGCTCAAGCCCGAAAATCGTGAAGCACCCGGTCCGAGCTAGCGGCGGCACGGTCAGGCTAGGCGGTCGCGCAGCCACGCGCGGGCGTGGTCCGCGGCCGCTGGCACTTGCTCGGGTTTGCGGCCGCCGCCTTGCGCCAAGTCCGGACGACCACCGCCCCCGCCGGCAATCAGCGGGGCGACGGCGCGCAGCAGCTGGTTGGCGTCGAGCCCGCGGCCGACTAGGTCGGGCGACAGACCAGCGAGGAAAGCCACCTTGCCCTCCGCCGTGCCGAAGAGCAACACCGCGACCGAGCTTTCGCGATCGCGCAACCAGTCGAACGCGCTGCGCAACTGTTCTGGCGTGGCGCCCGGAAGGTCGCCGACCACCATCGCGGTGTGGTTTTCGCGCGCGGCGGCGGCGAGCAAGTCCGCGAGCTGGGAGCGCTGATCCTGGCTCGCTTGCCGCAAGTGCTCGTCCTGGTGACGTTTGACCGCGCGTTGCAGTTCGCCGAGCTGGCGTTCGAGCTGCCGGCGGAGCACCAGTGGCATGGTGGTGCTGGTCAGTTCTGCGCTGAGCCCAGGGAGGGACGGCGCCAGCTGCTCCGCGGGAAGCGCTGCGAGACGCGCCACCGTTGCGGCGAGCCGCTCGCCGCCTTCAACCGCTTGTTGCGCGAGTTCACCGCTCACCCCGACCACCCGGCGAATGCCCTTGGCCACGCCTTCCTCGGCGATCAAAACAAAAGCGCCCAGTTCGCCGGTGCGGGCCACGTGCGTGCCGCCGCACAGCTCGATCGAAAACGCGTCCCAGGCTGCTTCGCCCGGCCGGGTGAGCAGGTCTTCGCCGGCGACCCCGATCGCCACCACCCGCACCTCTTCCGGGTACTTCTCGCCAAAGACCGCGCGAATCCCGCGGATGGCGAGCGCCTGCTGCAGCCCGACTTCGAAGCTCTCAACCGGCAGATCGCGGCCGACCGCGGCGTTGACTTGCGCTTCGATCTGGGCCAGTTCTGCTTCGCTCAAGCCAGCCCCGTGGTTGAAATCAAACCGGGTCTTGCTCGCATCGACCAGCGACCCCTTCTGCTGGACCTCGCCCAAAGTCTCGCGCAGCGCCCAGTTGAGCAAGTGGGTGGCGGTGTGATGGGACGCGATGCGCGCCCGCCGATCGGCCGCCACCTCGGCCTCGACCGACTGCCCGCGGCTCAGGTGACCGCGGGTCAAGCGTCCGATGTGCAGCACCGTGTCTTGGAGCCGCCGGGTCTCTTGCACCGCGAACTCGCCGCTCGGCGTGCGCAGCCACCCGGTATCCCCGACTTGCCCGCCTTGCTCCGCATAAAAGCAAGTGGCTTCGAGCAAGATCGCGCAGACCTGATCATCGACGAGGGAGGTCCCGCGCAAGTCGCCGCGCAGGTCGACCCAGCCGAGCAGGCTCGTCGTGAGTTCGGTTTGGTGCCATTTCGCGGAGTCGTCGGTTGCGGTCTTGGCAAAGAAATGCGCGTCGCTGTTGGCGGTTGCGTGGAGCAGCTGCGCGACCTCGTCGAGCGTGCCGCGGCCTTCGCCGCGAGCCCGCGCGCGAGCCTCTTCCATCCGCTGCTGGTAGCCCTCAAGGTCGACCGTAAGGCCGCGTTCGTGCGCCAGGATCATGGTCAAATCGATGGGAAAGCCGTAGGTGTCGTGCAGTTTGAACGCAATCTCGCCCGAGATTTTCCCGGTGCCAGCCGAATCGCGGGTCGCCGAATCGCGGGTCGCCGAATCGCGGGTCGCCGAATCGGCGGCCGACGAATCAGCCGCGGCCATGAACAGCTTGAGCCCGGCGTCGAGGGTGCGGGCAAACGCGGTCTCTTCGTCGCGGATCACCGCCACGACTTTCTTTTCCGCGGGCAGGAGTTCGGGAAAAGCCTCGCCCATGGTCGCGACCACCGTGGGCACCAGACGATGGATGAACGGCTCATCCATGCCCAGGTACTGCCGCCCATAGCGATAAGCCCGGCGCAGGATGCGGCGCAGCACATAGCCGCGCCCTTCGTTGTCGGGCAAGGCGCCGTCGGTGATCGCGAACGTGAGGGTGCGCAAGTGGTCGGCGACAATGCGGTAAGCGATGTCGCGCTGCGCGGTTTCGTTGAGCTGGGCTTTGGGCTGGGTGCCCGCATAAGGCGGCAAGCCGGTGAGCGCGGCGAGCGCGGCAAGCAGCGGTTGGAAGAGGTCGGTCTTGTAGTTGTCGTCCTGGTGCTGGAGCACGGTGACCAAGCGTTCGAGCCCCATGCCGGTGTCCACGTACTGGGCCGCGAGCGGCGAGAGTTTGCCTAAATGATCGCGGCTGAACTGGATGAACACGTGATTCCACACTTCGAAGACCCGGGGGTCATCGGCATTGACCAAGCCCGCGCCCGAAAGGTCGGGCGTCAAGTCCACGTGGATCTCGCTGCTCGGGCCGCAGGGGCCGATCTCGGCCATTTCCCAGAAGTTGTCCTTGCGACCAAAGGGATGGACGTGGGTGGGGTCGATATCGGTGACGCTGAGCCACAAGTCGCGCGCTTCGAGGTCAGGACCCAGGCCGTCCTCGCTGTCGCCCGCAAAGTAAGTGACATGCAGCCGTTCCTTGGGGATCTTGAACAGCTCGGTGAGCGCCTCCCACCCCCAGCGGATGCTTTCCCGCTTGAAATAGTCGGCAAACGACCAAGTGCCGAGCATCTCGAAAAAAGTGTGGTGATAGGTGTCATGGCCGACGTCGTCGAGGTCATTGTGTTTGCCGCCGGCGCGGATGCATTTCTGCGAATTGACCGCCCGCTGGCACGACGGAGCCGCCGTGCCCAAGAACACCTCTTTGAACTGGGCCATGCCGGAGTTGGTGAACATCAAGGTGGGGTCTGCCAGAGGGACGACCGGCGAGGAAGGCACGAATTGGTGATCGCGTTCCGCATAAAAGCGCAGGAACTGCTGGCGGATCTGCTGGGCGGTCAAGAGTTTTTCGCTCATGTGGGTGTTTCAGTCAAGTCAGGGTCAGAGCAACCAGGCGGCCGGCGGGATGCCGGGGCCAACGCGGGCGAGCCGGGCGATTCTAGCGAAGCGTCCGGTGGATGGCCATGCCCTCTCGTCCGGGCCAGCGGGCCGCCGTCGGAGGGCATCATGGAGTGGTCCATGCGTTGTCAACGTGTTGACAGTGTCGACAGTTTTTGTCGACAAAAACGTCGGATCTGTCAGGGTCTTTGCCCGAATTGTCAACAAAATCCCGCGACTTACGCTCGTTTACCGCCTTTACTGCCACTTTTGTCAACAGATTGACCACATTTTTGTCGACACTGTGAAATGTCGACATTTTGTCGACAAAAATGTCGACTAAAACCTAGCTTTCAACCCCGTTGTTGGCACGTTGGGAAAAGGCAGAAAGGCAGAAAGACACAAATATCAAGAATCAAAGCTCAATTTCCGTGCTCGGAACCCCCACCCGCAGCCACCCGGAACCCGACGAGCCGGTACCGGTCCCAGGCAAGCCACCTGCCACGGAACGCCGCGCGCAGGAACCTGGACCGGTCGTTCCAGGAACCGCCGCGCACCACACGCCAGGCAGATTCGTCGCTTTCGGCACCTGGCTCGTTGGGGTCGAGCTGATCTCCCCGGCGGACGTAGGCGTCTTCCCGGTACAGATCGAGGCACCACTCCCACACGTTCCCCGCCTGGTCGTGCGTGCCAAAGGGACCCACTCCCCGCGGAAAGCTCCCCACCGGCGCCGGCTGATCCCGGTCGTAGCTGCCATCAAATTTCGCGTGCTCGCTCGTAGGCTCGGCATCACCCCACGGATATCGGCGCTGATCCGTGCCCCGCGCTGCAGCTTCCCACTGCGCCTCCGTCGGCAGGGTAAAACCAGCCCACCGACAGTAGGCGAGGGCCTCCTGAAAGCTCACCCCGACCACCGGCTGAGCCGGCTGGTTGAACCGCTTGTCACCCCAAAACTCTGGCTCTCGCTGCTGCGGATGCGCCTTTAGGTACTGGGCAAACTGGGCGTTGGTCACCGCGAACTTGCCGATCCAAAACGAGCTCAAGCGAACCCGGTGGATAGGTGCGTGCTCAAGCTCGTTGTCGCCCAGCGTGTACTCGTCGCCCGGCACGTACACCAGCACCAGCCCGCTTGGGCTCACCCACTCGCTCCCCGCAGCTGGCTTGCTGGGTGCAAGCAGCGCTGACGTCGTCGCGGGCAGGTTGGCTGCGGCAGGCTTCTGCGCCTGCGCGCGCCTGGGACCGCGGGCGTCCCGCCCGCTGTGGCTTTCGGCCTTGGCGGGTTGGGGTTCGGCCTTGGGGTTAGGTGAGCGAGACGCCAGTTGCTTCAGCCCGTCCCGGATCCCCAGGGTGACTTTGTAAAAAGCGTCATCGCGATTGTTCCATGTGGTCACGGGCTTGCCGTGCGGTGGCAGCGCCTGGAGTTTGGCAAAGGGTAAATGGTCCCAAACGCAGGGCCGCAAGATGATCGGGACGACTCGGGCTTCTCCCTTGTCGTGGCGCGCGAGGGCGCGATCCATCTCGATGTCCCAACAGTACCTGGAAGCGATGAAAGCAGGGGAGATGAGCAGCAGGATGAGGGCGGCAGCGTCGAGCTGTTGCTTCAGTTCAGCTTCCCACTCAGCACCCGCGAGAATGTCCCGATCAGTCCAGGTATGGATCAGCTTTTGCTGCTGGAGCGACGCGAGTTGCTGCTTGAGCGCATCGAGCAGCTTCTTGTCCGCGTGCGCGTACGAGATGAACACATCGACTGGGTAGGCCGGTCCAGACATCGGCAGAAGTATAGCCAAGAATCCCGCGTCGAACTCAAGGTCGTCGAACAACGCCTTCTTCGCGGCTGGTTCGCGACCAGGAGCCCGGCGAGGGGCTAGCACGTAGGGTGGGCGCCAGCCCACCGTTCTTCCGCTCCAGGTGGGCTGGCGCCC
>CAZCOV010000418.1:0-4926 GCA_964499975.1 uncultured Thermoanaerobaculia bacterium | reverse complement strand
TTTTCCGCCAGAAAGTCCCGGAGCAAGAGATCCACGCGATGCCCAGCCACCTCGATGCGCGGCTTGGGCTTGACCGCGCCTCCCCGCAACGCCATCAGGGCAAACAGCGCGCTCCCGAGCACCAGCATGTGCAAGGCCGGGGATTTGAGCCACTTCATGCCCAAGACGATACGCTCAAGACTTTATGCCCAAGACGACACGCTCAAATAAACTCCCCCAGGACTTCAGGGTTGCGCTTTTGGCTCATACCAGATCGGTGAAGTCCAGGCGCGTTCTTGGATTACCGGCTGCACAAATGGGGTCGTGGTCTGGTCACTGCAGCACATCGCACCTTGGGCGGCTTTCGACTTGTCCTCGGTCTTGCTGCTGGACTGGAGCGCTTGCAGCCCAGCTTTGCACGCGCTGTTATTGAGCGGATCCACCCCGATCCAGGTGCGACACCACAGCGTGCTGTAGCGGCAAACCGGCTCTTCGAGCACCCGGACGTAATAGAACGCATGCTGGTTGGGATCGAAGTCCGGATCTTGCCAGACCGTACACAAACCGACCTGGCCGGCGCCCGCCTTGGGTTTGCACGTAGCGGCATCGAGCTCAGCTTCCGGGTTCAGCGGATGGCCCGGGCTACCGGCGACCGTGTAGACCCGTTCTTGCGGCTGGTTGTCCTTGCCGACCCAACCCTTGATGATTTGGATCTGCTGCAAGTTGGTCTTGACGAAGTCGTCGCGCCAGGCCGCCGCAATGAACGTCGGAGCCGTGGGGGAGTCGGCCTTGCGCCGCCCGCCGCGCGCGGCAGCGGGATCGGGGCGCGGCTTCAAGTCGCCGCCCATGGGCACGCCGTCGCGGTAGCCCAGTTCGACGAAGTCCCCCGTGCAAGCGTCGGCGGGGAAATTCCAGCCCCCGAAAAAGCGCACGATCGGCCGCGTCCCGCTGGTGCCGTAGGTCTCTTTGCGCTTGAGCGCTGCAAAAATCGCATCGCGGGAATTCTCCTCGGCCCAGACCACGGAATGGCCGCCGCTGCTGTTTTGGATGTTGGACGCCTGGGCGACCGGGAACGCGTCGTCAATGCCGAGGTGGCCCGGCCACTGTTCGTTCTCCGGGTGCCAGCCCATCACGCCGGTGTGCGAGTCGGCCGCCGAGACCACTCCCATCTTGAACGGGTTGACCCCAGCAAAAGTGCCTTTGGCCGCATATTGGATGCCGTCCTTCCACACGTTGCGCACGTAAGCGCGCTCACCGAACGTGTCTGGCGCGCTGGCGCCTCCGCTCCCGCCGGAGCCTACGCCCGAAGCTGAGCCGAGGGTCTTGCCGTCGAGGATTTCGAAAGCGCAGAACTCATCGACCGTGTCGGTGCCCGCCAAGAAGCGGGGATCGTAGCGGCATTCACTGCTTCCCTTGTCCTGGTAGATCTCGACCAGCGGCTCCATCTGGGCATGCCGCTTAGCATCGTCGGTGTTGTAGGGGTCGAGGAACATCGGGGGGAACTCGGCGCCCCCGCCGCCGAGGTTACTGTTGTGCGGAATGGTGATGAAGTCGCAATGCTTGGCGCGTCCGTCGGTGATGTTCTTGCCGAACGTACAGTCTCCTTCCAGCTTGTTCCAAAAGGGTTGGGGCAGGGGATGGTTGACCGTGATGCCGCCTGGCACTGGCCAGACCCGCGGGTCGTTCTCAGGAACCTTGGCGGCGAGCGTGTTGACCGGGGTCACGACCGGGTTTTCGTTGACCTGAACCGCCATATCGATTGCGGTGACCGGCTGTTTGACCACCCGGTCGTTGCGGAAAATGACGTTGCGATGCCAGTTGTTGAGCAGTGGCGTCGAAGTGTTCTCGTAGGCGATGAAGGTGGTGAATTTGCACGCGCTGGTTCTGTCGTACTCTTCTTCGGCGGCGCGCTGGATCTCCTCCCAGACCTCCATCTCCGCCTGGGCGCACAACTTAGGGTTGCTGTTGCAAATCGGCAACTGGGCGTTCTTGCTGATCGCGCCGAGGTTGGTCAGGGTCAGATTGGTGAAAGCGTTGGCAGCGATGCTCGCGCCCAAGACCGGGTTGGGCGCTTGCCCGGGCTCATAGAAAAACCCGTTGATCATCCGGCATTCCAGCGACAGCCGTTCGGGCAAATCCTTATCCAAGAAGTCCTTGCAAAAGCCCATCACGCCGAAGTGCTCGGAATGGTCGGTCACCGCCCCCCAGTCGAGGGGGCGATCGATCCATGGGCTGCGGCTCGGTCCCCCGAAAAGGGGTGACGGGCCGGGAATCTGGGCCCCTGAGGGGTCTGGCAGCTGGATATTGCTCTTTTGCTGGGCAAAGCGATACGCGCCGCGCGGGCTGTTTCCGGATTTGTAGTCGACGAAACGGATGCTGGCGTCGAAGGACAAGCCGGTGTGCAAGTGCGTGGTGCCAAAGAACGCGTGCCGTTTGGGGTCATAGTGGTCGCAGCGCGGCCGGTCTTCCGTGACCTCGAAAGCGGGCTGCGGTGGGCTCGGCTTGGTTGCTTCTGCGGCGGAGAGCACCTCGCCAAACCAGCACCCCATCCACCCCAGCGCCCCAGCGAAAATCTGGAACCCTTGCTTGCACCGACGCATCTTCGGCCTCCTTGACGGTGTTTGTTTTTACCGTGTTCGTTGTCGGACACTTGCCTCAGGAACAGACAAAAGTATATCAAAACCACCGTCCCATCGGTGACCGCGGCAGCAGCGCTAGCTGGGCCGTCTGGACCGCGACGCGACCGACCGGCACGTGGTGACCCAAAAACGTGCTGTGATCCGCGTCGAGCAACCGATCGCGCAACCAGCGGAGCACCTCCCGATGGGTGCGTTGCCCGTCGGCCAAAGCGCCGTACATCACCGCCAGCTCTCCCGGCAAGGTGGTCATGAACAGGCCCGGGTCATCGGTGTTGAGCGACAGCGCGAGCCCCGCTTCGACCAGCACGGGGTAGGGCAGATCGCGGTAGTCGCGGTAACGCCCGATCAGCAAGTTTGAAGAGGGGTTGGCCTCGATACAGATCGGACGTTGGGTGATCCGTCGGCGGAGCAAGGTTTGCAACCGGCGCACCAGCTGCCACCAGCGGTCTTCAGCGGGCACCGGCACGAGCCGCGTCAAGTCGAGGCCATGGTGTTTGCCGCACAAGACCGCCACCAAATCCGTTTCCTGGTTCCTGGGCTGGCTCGAACGCGGCGCGTCCAGGCCCATCGCGTGGAAACACTGCGTGATCCGCTGCGAGGAAATCCGCTGGGGGCAAAAACCCTGCAGGAGTTTTTCTACCCAGGGGATCAAGCTGCCGTCGTCAAGGCGGGTTTCGACCAGGCGACCCCACGCCCAGACCAAGTCGAGCAGGTGGCTGCCGAGCCGCGGCTCGCTGACTCCCCGCTGCAAGTAAAAATGCTGGGGATCATCGCCCAGGGCCAACGCGTGCCCTAAGCGCACCCCCTCTTGGTTCTGCGGCAAGAGCAGGCTGACCACTTCATCGAGGTGACGGAGTCCGGTCAAGAGATCATCGACGTCCTCGCCCACATGAAAAGTCCAGCCGAGGCGGATCGGCGGTTCTCCCGGATTGGGGTGGAAATTTCGGCATAGGTCCTGCAAATGGTGGAAAGCCCGCAAAAACGTCCGCGGTGGGGTGTCCCGTTCGAAGCCGGCTGCATCCACTCCGACGATGAACGGTCGCAAGTAAGGATGCTCGGTCAGCACATGGACCAGGCGTTCAGCTGCCTCGCGCGCGGCCATCACCTGCTCCGGCGCTCCCCCGTTCTTGAGGAAGTGGAAGATCAGCCCGACCTGCGAGTTCTGCACCTGCCCGGCCGGCCCCTCAGGTAACAAGTGTTCCAACAATCCGTCCAACCAGGCTTTGAGGGTGAACATCAGCTCGGGCAGCCGTTCCGGGATCGACACCCGCATCTCGATCCGGCGCAGCACCGGCGGGGGGGGGGCGGTTATCGTGAGATGGGCTTGAAGAGGGGCTTGAAGTGTCGCTGGCGGCAACGCGAACAGTTCGGTCGAGGGGGACGCGGTTATCTCGAGATGGGCTTGAAGATGGGCTTGAAATGTCGCTGGCGGCAACGTGAACAGTTCGGTCGGGGGGGACGTGGTTATCTCGAGATGGGCTTGAAGTGTCGCTGGCGGCAACGCGAACGGTTTGAACGGTTCGACCAGCTGGGCCTCCAAAGCCGCGGTCATGCGAGTTTTCTCCAGGCGGACCATCATCCGCCGCAGTCGGCGCTGCCGCCGTCCGCGCCGTTGTCGGCGGGTTTTCACCAGCTGGCCACGGCGACCAAACGTTTCTACAAAGCGCAGCAATCCCTCGCTGCCGCGGTCGTGGATCAGCAGGCGATGGAAGGCATTGCGGATTTGCAAGTACTTGCGGACTTGCGGTTCGAGCTTCTCTGCGGCGGTGGGGTCGTCCTGAGCGAGCTGCCGCAAATGCTGCGCCAAAGCATGGAGGAAGCGGCGTTCACCCAGCGCATAGTGGGGTTTACGCCCCTCGTGATTGCGGGCTGGGCGCAGCGGGTCACCGAACAATCCCGGCTCCATCGCTTCGGGCTCGGCATCCAGTCGGTCCAGCAGCAGGGCATGCGCCATCTCCCTTTTTTCATCAGCGCTTCGCTCTCGGGACGTCTGGGGCCATGGGTTCAGCTGCTGGTGTGGCTGCCACCAATCCTGGGGCAGCCAAGGGAAGAGTCGCCTTTGCCCGCGGCGCTGGCGCGCGTCTTCGAGCTGGCCTGCGAGCCAGAGCCGGAGCCAGATCGCGTCCGCGACGCGCTCTTGCCAGAGCGGATACTTGGCGTGTCCGCGCCAGCCCGAAGGCACTTTGCGCAAACAATCGAGGGGCAGCTCACCGCCCATCAGCGGGATCCAGTAGAAGTTGGGGGGCAGTGCTCCGCCCAGGTGGATATGGGTTTCAACGCTGCCGTCGCGAAATAAGCCGAGGGTCGG
>CAZCOV010000417.1:0-4936 GCA_964499975.1 uncultured Thermoanaerobaculia bacterium | reverse complement strand
CGGGTGGACGCTTTGCCACCACCCTGGACCGTGAGGCAGTGTGGCTTTATCCGGAGCCTGGATCCTAAGCCGGGAGGAAGGCGTCGAGCCAGAGTCCGACGCCTTGCTCTTGCGCCAGCCGGTAGACCAGCTGAGCCACTGCCAGGTCGAGGATCCCCAGGCCGAAAGGACTGAAAATGCTGAGCTGCCCCGGCGCGTTTGGCGGCAGCTCCTTTTGCTCGCGCAGCAAATCGCCCAAATTGGCGTGGACGAAGTCGCGCTGACCGGTCAGGCTGGAAGCCAGGTGAATCGAAGTCTGAGCTCGATCGACGTGGTCGAGGTCATCGACCACGTTGTGATGTTTGAGGATGACTTCCGGCTGGAGATCGCGCAAGGAGATGTGCAGGATGGTGGTGCCCGCCCGGCAAGCCTCGAGAGTTGTAACGTAGGGCACGACCGCGGTGGTGGCGAAAACCACGAGGTCGGCAGTCGCCAGCAGGGTCTCGAGGTCCACGATCTCGCAACGGATTTCCCCTCGCTCGGCGCGCAAGTGGTCGCGGAACTGCGCGGCACGGTCCGCCCGCAAGTCGCACAGGCGGTAGTCGGTGACCGCAGGCCAGATGACCGAAAGATAGTGCGCGATCTCGCTGCCGATCGGTCCGCAGCCGACCACCCCGATCGTTTCCGGAGCTCGCCCGCGGCGCAGGACCTGGGCGCCCAAAGCGGCGCTAGCTGCGGTGCGCTGCTTGCTGATGACCGAGCCTTCCAGGATCGCTTGCAAGTGACCGGTCTCCCGCGCATTCAGCAGGATCACCGCGGTCGCCCGTTCAAGCCCGCGTTCGATATTGGCCGGTATCGAGGCGATCCACTTGAGCCCCGCCACCTGGAACTCGGCTCCGAGAAAAGCGGGCAAGGCGATGATCCGATCGCGGTCGTGGTCGGGAAAGCGCAAGAACGTCGAGTGCGGGAGCGAGCTCAAACCGCGGCTGTGGGCTTCATAGGCTTGGCGCACGACCGCGAGCACCTCGAGTTCGCGCGCGGTGAGCAAGGCAGCGACCTCGCGGCCGTTCAAGATCAACAAACGATCGGTCATGGCGACCTCAGGGTTGGTTGTGGGTGTCTCTATCCGTCCAGGGCGCTGGGACCTCTCCCAAATGCTCGCGCACCCAATCATCCTCAAAGACCGTGTTGAGGTAGCGCTCACCCCGGTCGGGCAAGATTGCGACCGCGCGCGCTCCCGGCGGGAATTCTTCGCGCAGCCGCAGGGCCGCCATGATCGTCCCGCCTGAGGATCCGCCGACCAGCAGGGCTTCCCGCCGGACCAAGAGCCGGCAGCCGACCACGCAGTCGGCGTCAGAGACGTGGATCACCCGCGCGATCCCCTCCTCCGGGCAGAGCGACGGTCGGATGCCCGAACCCAGGCCCGGCACCCAGCGGGGTTTTGCGCAGGATTGGAAAATCTGGCTCCCTTCGGCGTCTACCGCGATCACTTGGGTGTTGAGTTGCTGCTCGCGCAAATAGTCAAGGCAACCGCGCAACGTCCCGCAAGTCGCGGTGGGACAGAAGAGATAATCGGGAGGTCCGGGCAGGTCGCGCAAGATTTCGCGGATGGTGGTGCGGTGGTGGGAACCAGGGTTGGCTGGGTTGCCGTACTGGTTGGTCCAAAAACTGTTGGGGTTTTCTTGCAGCAGTTCTTGCACCCGCTTCAGCTTGGCTGGCAACAGTTCCCCGGTCACCGGATCGGGCTTGTCAACCATTTCGATCTCAGCGCCGTAAGCTTGCAGCAGGACGACGTGTTGATGCGTGGTTTTGGGATCAATCAGGCAGAGAAAGCGCAGGCCGTAATAAGCGCACACCTGGGCCAGACCAACCCCGGTATTCCCCGAGCTCGCTTCGATGATCAGCGTATCCTGGCGGATCAACCCGCGCGCGAACGCGTCCTGGATGATCGCCAGAGCTGGGCGGTCCTTGGAGCTGCCGCCAGGATTGAACCCTTCCAGCTTGCCATAAAGCTTGAAGTTTGCGCCCGGCAGCAGGCGGGCAAGCTCGATGAGGGGGGTGTTGCCGATCGTCGCCAGAATTCCTTGCATCAAGACCTCCGGGTGCCGAGAAAGCTGGCAATGAGACGGCTGAACCGTTCAATTTCGACGAGAAAAGCGTCATGGCCGACCGGGCTTCTGAGCGGGTGCCAAGAGCTGCGCTTGCCCGCAGCGCACAGGCGGCGGTGCAGAGATTCCGGCTCGTCGATGGGGATCAAGCTGTCTTCCTCGACCCCGACCAGCAAGAACTCTGCGGAGACGGGGTCTAGAGCTGCTTCGGGGCTGCTGAACCCTGCCCACACGTTGTGGAGGTCCATGGCCAGCGACAGCGTCAAATACGAATCAATATCAAACTTGCCCAGGATTTTATTGCCTTGATGGTCGAGATAAGACTGCACTGCGAAAGTGTTTCCGTGGCGCTGCGGCGGCTCCGCGCATTCCCACGAGAAACGCTGATTGAAGTCGACGCGACTGCGGTAGAAGAGGGTGCCCACTTCGCGCGCCAGCTTGAGTCCTGCGAGCTCCTGGCCGGTGCTTCGTCCGAGCTCGATGGCCCGGCGGCCGAGGTGTCGGATCGCTGCGGTGTAGGGGCGGGTTTGGTCGGTGCCAGACAAGACAATGGCGCGCGCGGTGCGCTCCGGGAAGCGGATGGCCAGGTCGAGGGCCACCATGGCCCCCAAGGAGCCACCGGCCACGGCAGCAAGGCGCTGGATTTGCAAATGATCGAGCAAGAGGACCTGCGCTGCGGCGATGTCGCACAGACGAATGACCGGGAAGTCCCTGCCGTAAGGTTGTCCGGTTTGGGGATCAATCGAGCGCGGTCCGGTGGTGCCATGCCCTCCACCCAAAAGCGCCGGGCAGAGGATGAACCAGCGGTCGGTATCGAAAGCACAGCCGGGTCCGATCATCCCCTGCCACCAGCCCGGGGAATCATTCTCGGTATGTGAGCTGGCATGGGGATGGCCGGAAAACGACGGGCTGATCAAGATGGCATTGTCGCGTTGCGGCGAGAGCGTCCCCCAAGTTTCATAGCCGATGTCCAGCGGCACGATCTGGCCCGAGCTCAGGGTGAACGGCTCAGGCAAAGAGATCTGGCAAGCGGTTTCGGCGATAGCTGGTGTGATGGCAGGCATGGTCGGTAAACGACGGGTAGCTTCGTCCGCGAAGGCCATCGTCTTGAGGTGGGATCGCGCGCGTTGACCTTGGCCAGCGCTTGCCTCTTGCGCTCGCGCTGCTCGGCGTGCAGCTGGCGCAAGCTTTCCCAGGGAAGGGTTCTTACTGATCATCACGCAAGCTATCGGGCCACTAAAACAGTGGGTAAGGGTCGCCGGAAGTCTCGGTTGACAGGTCGACCATTCACTTTAGGGACGCTCCAATGCTCCGCGTTGGGCTTGGCGCAAAGTCAAGATTTTTCTGAAACAAGCGCTGCCAATGGCATACAGCGACTTAGCAACCGAGGCTAGATTGCTATGCCTGGATTACTATGCCTGGATTACTATGCCTGAATAACTGTGCCTAATTTACGGGCCTGAATTACTGTGCCTGAGTTACTATGCTTTAGTCGCTGCGTCTTGATCGCTATATGTCCGACTCGACCGGGCCACGGATAAAACGCTTTTCCAAGGTACTACGTCCCAAACGTTTTGTCAAGTAAATCCGAGGACGCAGAGGATGCGAGAAGATGCCGAGGACGCAAGGACGCAGAGGACGTAAGGACGCAGGTAGTCAGCTCTTCGCCTCGAAAAGGCGGTGGGCTGGCGCCCACCCTACTTCCAGAACACATCGAGTCAATCGTCGAAAACCCACCATTTTCTTCTCACTTGAGATCTCTGGCACGTGGCACGGTGGCCGCCTGCCTCGCCCAACGCTCGAGCTGAGCGATCTCGGTGCAGGCGAGGATGCGCTTGCGCACCGACGCGGAAACCGTGAGGCCGCGGCCTTCGAGCATCCCGAGGATCGCAGCGGCGCGCCCCCTGGCTTCGCCCTCGGCAATGCCCAACGCCCGCTCCTCGCTGAAGAGCCGATGCCCGCGTTCCCGCAGCGCTTCGGCCACCGCGTCGTCACCCGCCGCTGCATCGAGCAGTGCCCGCACGTGCAACGGTCGGGTCAGACACTGATCGACGATTTCCTCCGTTTCCGCCATGGGGGTCCAGCCGTCGGTCGCTCGCGACCAATCGAGCAGCCGACGTCCACCGTGACGACGGCGGTGCCCCTTGGGCGCACCCTCTTCGAGATCTTCCTCGACCAGAATGCAGAACACCCGCCGCACACCGCGTCGCACCAGCTCGCGCGCCTTCGTCGTCGGAATCTCGAGCGCCTGCTCGCTGCACACCTCGAAGGCCAGCTCCTCGAGCTGGCGGCCACCCGTTGCCGGGTTGCGCGCCGCAGGGTAGACGCTCGCATCCGGGGCAAAATCGAACTCGTGACCCGTGCGGGTCAACATGTCGACTGCACCCAGATAGCCCTTCGCCACGTGGGCGTTGAGAACGTAGGCCAGATGGATGTGCTGGCGCGCATGGGGCGCCTTGGCCGGCAGGGCATAGACCACCTGGCCGTTCAGCAGCTCTTCGCGGGTCTCCGGCCGCACGACGTGCGCGTCCACAGCTGGCAACGGCTGGCCGCGGCCCGGCAAGTAGCGAGGGGTGGCCGAGCCGGCGCCAGGAGCCTGGAGGGCGGGGGGAGCTGTGCGCGGCGGATCCATGCCCTTACTTTAGCACGACGCGGAACTGGGCCTACCTATATAAAACCAAACTGGCGAACCTGGCGACCTGGCGAGGACGCAAGAGGACACAGAGGATGCGAAAGGATGCCGAAGATGCCGAGGATGCTCAGCGGTCGCGGCGTTCGAGGTCTCCGCAGACGGTCAACCCTTGCGGGTGCGCTTAAGGAGAAAGACGATGGCCTCGAGATCGCTGAGC
>CAZCOV010000416.1:0-4940 GCA_964499975.1 uncultured Thermoanaerobaculia bacterium | reverse complement strand
TGGACCTTCGCGACCGAAGCCGCAATTTCGAGTTCAGCCAACCTCGGAGCTGGCTGCATCCTGATCGGCTCTTACGACAACTTCCTCTACTGCCTCCGGCCGCAAGACGGCAGCGTGGTGTGGAAACTTGAAACCGGCGGTTATGTTCACGGTGCTCCGGCGGTGAGCCAAGGACGGATCGCGGTCGCTGGCTGTGACGGCTTCCTGCGTCAGGTCGACGCCAAGACCGGACGCGAGCTTCATCAGCTGGCGATCGGCTCGAACGTGGCTGCCAGTCCCGCGATCCTCGGACAGCGGGCATTTGTTGGCACTTTCGACAACAAAGTGCTGGGCCTCGACCTGGGCGCTTCGGGCAAACCCGGCGCGCGGGTGGTCTGGGAGTACCAGCACCCGGAACGCCAATTCGCTTTCTATGCTTCAGCCGCCGTCACGGCGCAGCGGGTGATCGTGGGCGGACGCGACAAGCTGGTCCACGCCCTCGATCCAGCGACCGGCGAAACCGTGTGGACCCACGCCACCCGCTCGCGGATCGACGCTTCGGCCGCAATCTCGGGCGACCTCGTTTTCGTGGCCGACCAAGGCGGACAGCTCCTGGCCCTGGCGCTGCAAGACGGCAAGGTCCGCTGGCAATTTGACGCGGGCGATGGCTTCACCGCTTCCCCGGCCATCGGTGGGGGGCGGCTGGTGATCGGCACCCAAGGCGGCGTGGTCTACGGTTTTGCTCCTGAAGCAGGTTTTGCTCCTGAAGCAGGCGCTAAAACGCCGAGTTCAAATGCAACAGGTCCTGAAAACAGCGACGCCAATACCACGGCAACGGGAGTCTCATGACCGCGCTCAACACCCGCGAGGCCACAGCCAAAAGCGAAAAACCCGCGACCGATGTCGGCAGTGTGTTCGTCTCGAACTATCCGCCTTTCTCCGCATGGTCCGCAGAAGCCCTGACCGACCTTCAAGCGACGCTTATGGCCCCGCCTGCCCGCGAAGTCGACTTGGGGCTTTATTTGCACCTGCCGTTTTGCCGCAAGCGCTGCAAGTTCTGCTATTTCCGCGTCTACACCGACAAGAATGCCGACGACATCACGCGTTACCTCGCCGCGCTCGCGCGCGAAGTCGACCTCTACAGCGCCCAACCCGCGGTCCGCGACCGGCCGCTCCGCTTCGTTTATTTCGGCGGCGGTACCCCGTCTTATGTCGCGGTCAAACACCTGCAAGAGTTGATCACCCGCTTGCGGACGGCCATGCCCTGGGATCACGCGAGCGAGATCACGTTCGAATGCGAACCCGGTACCTTGACCGAAGCTAAAGTCGCGGCTTACCGTGAGCTCGGGATCACCCGCTTGAGCTTGGGGATCGAGCACTTTGACGACGACATCCTGCGCGAAAACGGTCGCGCGCACCTGTCTCCCGAGATCTACCGCTGCCTCCCCTGGATCCGCGACCAGGATTTTCCCCAACTCAACATCGACCTGATCGCCGGTATGGTCGGTGAGACCTGGGAAACCTGGCGCGCCACCGTCGCCAAAACCATCGCTATCGACCCTGACAGCGTCACCATTTACCAGATGGAGTTGCCCTACAACACCATCTACTCGCAAGACATCCTCGCGGGGAGCAACTCTCCGGTCGCGGACTGGGCCACCAAACGCGAGTGGCACAATGATGCGATCGAGCAGTTCTTGGCGGCTGGCTACACCATTTCGAGCGCTTACACCGTGGTCAAACCGCGGTCGGGCAAAAACGGACAGAGCCCCCGTTTCGTCTACCGCGACGCCCTGTGGCACGGGGTCGACATGCTCGGCACCGGGGTTTCGTCCTTCGGTCATCTGCAAGGCGTCCACTACCAGAACTCGAGCCGTTGGGAAACCTACTTGGCAGCGCTCGAAGCCGACCGTTTGCCCTGGGACCGCGCTTTTTGCACCCAGCCAAGAGACCGGCTGACCCGCGAGCTGATCCTGCAACTCAAGCTCGGTCGCCTCGAGTTTGCGCCGTTTCGCCACAAGTTTGGGGTGGACCCCGGGACCGCGTTCCGTCCGGTCTTCGAGCAGCTCGCGGCCGAAGGCATGCTGCGTCTGCTCGCGGACGGCAGCCCAGGAATTTACCGCGGCGTCGAACTCACCCGCACCGGCCTGCTGCAAGTCGATCGCTTGCTGCCTCACTTTTACGCTGAACCTTACCGCAACATCCGTTACACCTAGATACACCTAGATACACCTAGAAAGAGACGAGTCCGATGAAACGACTGCGCACCGCTCTCCAGACGTTGCCTTCGCTCGCTTGCCAGTGGGTTTGCCTGCTCACCCTGACCGCGTCCACCCTGCCTGCGCTCGCTGCCCAGCCCCAGGACTGGCCGCAGTTCCGCGGCCCCAACCGGGACGGCATTTCGACCGAAGTCGGCTTACTCAAGGCCTGGCCAGCAGAAGGTCCGCAAGTCGCCTTCCGGGTGCCGCTGGGCAAGGGCTTCTCCGGCTTGTCGATCGTCCAGGGGCGGATCTACACCCTGATCAGCCAGGGCGGCAGCGAGTTTTTGCTCGCACTCGAGGCCCAAACCGGCAAGGAAATCTGGCGCTTCCGCACCGACGCCGAGCGCTCCGACAATTTCGGGGATGGCCCCCGCTCGACCCCGCTCGTCGATGCTGACCGGGTGTACGCGGTGAGCGCTCTCGGCAAGCTCTATGCGCTTGAACGGGCGAGCGGCAAGCTGCTCTTCAGTCACGACCTAACCAAAGAATTTGGTGGGGTGGTTCCCAACTGGGGGGTTTCCGCTTCGCCGATCGTCGAAGGCAACCTCCTGCTGTTCAACGTCGGCGGCAAGCCCGGATTCGCGATCGTGGCCTTTGACAAGGCGAGCGGTGAGGTCAAGTGGAAGACCGGGTCGGACATTCCCGGCTACTCCAACCCGCTGGCGATCACGGTCGGCGGCATGCGCCAGATCATCTTCTTTAGCGGCACCCAACTCTTGGCGGTCGCCCCGCAAGACGGCAAAGTGTTGTGGCAACAGCCATGGAAGACCTCCTACGACATCAATGCCGCAGCTCCGCTCTTCATTCCCCCCAACCAGCTCTTTGTTTCCTCGGGCTACGACGTAGGTGCCACCCTCTTCGCAATTCAGGTCCAGGACGGGCAAGCCAGCGCCCAGCAAGTGTGGCAGAACCGCGGGATGAAGAATCAGTTCAGCTCTTCGGTTTTCCACAACGGCTACATCTACGGGTTCGACAACAAGACCCTAAAGTGCATCGACGTCAAGACCGGTGAAGACAAGTGGCGCACCAGCGGCTTTGGCCATGGCTCGCTGTTTTATGCCGACGGTCACCTCGTCGTGCTGGGGGACAACGGCAAGCTCGCGCTGGTTGAGGCCACGCCCGCGGGCTATAGCGAAAAAGCCACGGCGCAGCCGCTCGCAGGCAAGCATTGGACCGTCCCGACGCTTTATGGCGGCCGTCTCTACATTCGCAACGAGAGCGAGCTCATCGCCCTCCAGGTGAGCGGATAGGAGCACCATGGAACCCCACGCTGCGTCAGCAGATGAAACCGCGTCGACCGCCCACGACTTCGACGTCATCGTGATCGGTGGGGGGCCGGCTGGGTCCACCGCTGCTGCCTTGATCGCGCGCGGGGGCTACCGCGTCCTGCAACTGGAGCGCGACTCCTTCCCCCGCTTCAAGATCGGCGAATCGCTGATCCCCTCGACCTACGACATTTTTGCCCGGTTGGGTTTGGTCGAACCGATGCAGCAGAGCATCTTCACCAAGAAGTACAGCGTGCAGTTCATTTCTGGGCAGGGCAAGGCCAGCGCGCCTTTCTACTTCTGGGAGAACGACCCGAGCGAGCGTTCACAGACCTGGCAAGTGCGGCGCAGTGAGTTCGACCTGATGCTTCTCGATCACGCACGGAACCAAGGGGTCACGGTGTGGCAAAACACCGGGGTCAAGGAAGTCCTTTTTGCCGGGGAGCGCGCGGTCGGGGTCCTAGCCCAGCTGGCGGACGGCTCCACCCGCTCGATCCGCAGTCAAGTGGTGATCGACGCCAGTGGTCAGCGTGCGCTGCTCGCGCGTCAGCTCCAGCTGATCCAAAGCGATCCGCACCTCAAAATGGCCGCGATTTTCACCCACTTTGCCGGCGCCTACCGCGACCCCGGCATGGACGCTGGCGCCACCTTGGTCGCCCACACCCAAAACAAAGATTCGTGGTTCTGGTACATCCCCCTGCACGACGATCGGGTCAGCGTCGGGGTGGTCGGTCGGGTCGAGTCCCTGATCCGCGGACGGCAAGGCGATCCCCAGCAGATCTTCGACCAAGAACTGGCGATTTGCCCAGGGATTGCGCCGCGGCTCAGGCATGCCCGGCAGGTCGAAGAGATCCGGGTGCTGAAAGAGTTCTCCTACATGTCGCGGCAGTTGGCGGGAGATGGATGGATTCTGATCGGGGATGCTTTTGGCTTTCTCGACCCGATCTACTCGACCGGCGTTTTGCTCGCCCTGCGTTCAGCCGAATTTGCCGCGGACGCCGTGCTTGCGGGCTTAGCTGCGGGCAACACCTCGGGCGCCCACTTAAGCCGTCACGAAGCGCGCCTGCGCGCGGCCATGCGTTCCTTTTACCTCTTGGTCTACTCCTTTTATGAGAAGGAATTCAGCTTCAGCCGCTTCCTCCAGGTCTATCCCGAGCAGCGGCAAGCGATCATCGACATTCTCGTAGGCGACGTCTTCGATCGCGACTTCACCCCCCTCTTCGACGCGATCGGGCGCATGATCCGCCTGCCCGACCGCGCCCCCGTGCCGACCGCGGTGTGAGCTGAAATCGTGCGTGCAGGCACGCGCCACCGTCGGCGCATGGGGACGCGGGCTGGCTCCTGAACCCTTGGGACGTGAACGCCATTCCAAGGTCCAAGGCCAGCGCTTGATTTCCGTTTGCCAGAGAGCCATACTCCGTAAAGGTGATGGGTT
>CAZCOV010000415.1:0-4942 GCA_964499975.1 uncultured Thermoanaerobaculia bacterium | reverse complement strand
TTGGGGTTTACCCCCGACGAATTGCCACAAGAAGCGGTCCAGGCTGCCAAATTCACCCTGGATGGCGAGGACCGCACGGGCGTTTTCCACCGCGCTTTGCACCTTGCCGCGGTTGCGGATGATGCCCGGATCTTGCAGCAGCGCCGCAACTTGGGTGGCGTCCATGGACGCGACTTTTGCCGGGTCGAAGCCGGCGAACAGGCGGCGGTAGTTCTCGCGTTTGGCGAGCACGGTACTCCAGCTGAGGCCGGCCTGCGCGCCTTCGAGGATGAGCATCTCGAAGAGCTTGCGGTCGTCGTGAACGGGGACGCCCCACTCTTCGTCGTGATAAGCGACGTACAACGGATTCGCGAGATCCACCCAAGCGCAGCGCGTTTTCATCGCGATCATTCTCGCAGAAGTTCATCCCTTCACGCACACTTTTCGAGCTCAGCGTGCAGTTCGGTCGGTTGCCGCTCAGTCGGAGGTTCAGGACTGGGAGCAGCTATCTGCTGGGATTGCCTGGCCAGACGGGCTTTTTGATTCTGGACCAAGGTGGTCAGCACGACCGACGTCACGATCAGGATGGTCGCGATGAGGGTCCGCAAGCCAAAAGGCTCGTCCGCGAGAAACCAACCGAGAAAAACCGCCACCACCGGATTGACATAGGCATAAGTCGCGACCATCGTGGGTTCGGTAGTGCGTACTAGCCAGCTGTAAGCCGAAAAAGCGACCATCGAACCGAAAACGATGAGGTAAGCAAAAGCGAGCCAAGAACGAACGCTCACCTCGGCCAGTTGGAGCTGGGCCCCTTCGCCTGCGAGCAACCCGACCGGAATCAAGAACGCGCCCCCGCACAGCATCTGCATGCCTGTGGTCAACACCGGCGACTGGGGGAAACTCGCGTGGCGCGCATAGAGTGAACCACCCGCCCAGGTCAAGCAGGCGAAAATGATGGCGAGGGAAGCCAGCAAGTAGTAAGGGCTCGGGGTCGCGCCCGCTTCCGGAGAAGCGAGCAAGGCCGCGCCACAAAAACCGATCACCAACGCGCCCAAGACCTTGAACGTCGGTCGCTCGCCGCGGGGCCACAGCCACATCAAAATCACCACCCACAAAGGCTCGGTCCCGATCAAGAGCGCGGCGAGCCCAGAAGGGATGTGCTGTTCTGCCCAGACCACCGAACCATTGCCGCACAAAAGCAACAAGGCGCCGATGATTGCGGCCGGTTTCCAGTGGCGTAGCTCGGGCTTGGCAGCGCCGCGCCAGCGCGCCCAGGCGTAGAGGACCGCGCCCGAGATCAAGTGCCGCGTGCCCGCCATCAGCCAGGGTGGCAAGGTTTCGATGGCATAGAGGATCGCCAGATAGGTCGACCCCCAAATCAAGTAAACCGCAGCAAAAGCCGCAATTTGTTTCGTGCGAAAAGAGGAGTCAAGCAACTTCATTGGGGTCTCCTGCGGCGGCCAGCGCTACCGGCAGATGGCCGACCTCTTTGATCGTTTCGAGCACAATCGTCGACTTGGTGGAGACCACCGACGGAATCGCGCCAAAAGTCTGGCGCAGGAGGCGTCCCAAAGCTTCGGTGTTGCGAGTCCGAACTTTGGCCAAATAGCAGTCCTCACCCGCGACGTGATGGACTTCCTGGACTTCGGGGATCTTGGCCAAGGCTTCGCCGGTCGAGCCTTGGACCAGCGATTCGTTGGTCTTGACAAAGACGAAAGCGAGGAGCCCCAAATCGAGCGCTTGCGGGCACAGCCGCGCTTCGTAGCCCCGAATCACACCGCGTTTTTCCAGTTTGCGAATCCGTTCCAGGGTGGCTGACGGCACCAGCCCGATTTGCCGGGCGATGTCCGCGTTGTTGATCCGCCCCTCGCTCTGAATCAACTCCAGGATCTGCTTGTCGGTTTCGTCAATCATTCGCAGCCGCCTCCACGGCAACGAATGATAGGCGAGTTAATCGGGTGTGTCAAGAATTTTATATGGAAAATCCATGAAAACGTCGAATTATGTACTGTCTCCCGGCCCTGGACGCGCTTTGCTGTGGTCGATTACTCGGTTGAGGAAGTCTTCGAGCAGCCGGGCGAAGGGGATAGGCTGATCCAGCATCAGCCAGTGGCTGGTATTGCGCAGCGGGTGAGCTGGCAGGGTGGGCAGCAGACGATGAAGGCTGTAGGGCAAGTCGTTGAGGTCGCTCAAGACCAGCTGGCAGGGCCCGGAAAATCGTTCGAGGTCGGGCAGCGGGCTGTAGACGAGGTGACCCGCAACGCAAGCGCTCAGCACTTCGGCGCTGACGGCTGCGAGTGACGCCAGAACTGCGTCGGCCACACCCGGCTGAGCGCCGACCAGGATCTGCTGGAAGTACGCACGCAGTTCGCCCGCGGGATCGGCTTGAATTGCGGCGAGAAAGGCCGCGCGTTCGGCTGCCGGGAGGCGCGTCGAATCGCCGTTCGGGTCGACCAGCAACAGACCTGCGACGCGTTCGGGCTGTGCTCCAGCATAGGCGGTAGCCACCGCAGCGCCCCAGCTGTGGGCGACCAGCACCACCCGGTGCAGGCCCAGCGCATCGACCACTGCAGCCACTGCTTGCGCCAGCGCAGGCGGGCTATAGCCCTCCGTGGTGAAGTCCGGGGGGAGGGGATCGGATGCGCCGTGTCCGGGCAGATCGAGGGCCACTCGCCGCACTCCCTCGACCCGTTCGGCGAGCTGCGGCGACCAGTGCTCGAGCCGTCCGCCCAGACCATGAATGAAGAGTACGGTAAGCGGCTGCCGCGCTGCAGCTGGTTTTAGGTCGACCACGCGCAAACGGCCAGCGGGTCCAGGCAGCCAAAACGGCGCAAGATCGCCCGCGAGTTGGGGCGCAGGGTCAGCGTTCGAGTCCGGCGGCTCATGATCCTCATCCCACGTGCCCTGGCGGGAAGTCGACGCCCGCGGTGCGAGCGGCCCGGAGCAGTCCGGACGACGGCGCAGCCATAGGGCCGCAGCCACTCCGAGCCCCAAAGCACCGATGCCCAGCCAGCACCAGGTTTTGCCCCGGGCCTTACCACCGCGGCGACGGCTGCGCTTGCTCTTGTAGCGGGTCATGCTCCATCAGACGTGGAAGTTGACGTGGCCGCCCCCGTCGCCAGCTTTTGCCGATAAAACTCCATGAAGCGCGGCGAAAAGAACTGCGAGTTGGGCTCGGGACGCGGTTCGATTTTGGCACAGATTGCGAGGTCGTCTTGGAGTTGCAATTCGAGGCTGGCATCGCGTTCGCCGCCGAGCACGAACAGCGCATAACGGGCCGCGGCGCGGAACAAGCAAGCATGGCCGCGAGCCCGCGCTTCGCGGTAACGTTTATCCTGAAGCAGGGTCAAAACCGTGGGATAGTCGCCGCGCAGAAAGGCGGTTGCCGCCTCTTGCAAACTGCGCGGCGGGCGTTCGACGGCTTGCTGCAACTGCGTCATGGCCTCGTTCAAACGATCGCGCAAAGCCACCAGTTCGGTGCTCGTCCCGTGCTGCTGGGCCGCGGCCGCGGCCTCGAGCAAGGCGGAGACTGCGCTCACTTGTTGCTGGAGTTGCGGGGGATAGGGCGCGAGGTCAGCGATCGAGTCGAGCAAACCGCGCACCACCCCGACCAGCCCTAGAAGCTCGCCCTGCGCGCTGACCGTGGCTTCTTTGGCGTCGTTCAGCCGCGCTTTGAGCTCACCCGCCAGCTGGTTCAAGTCCTGGGCTACCTGGCTCGCCAGGCTTTTGGCGCGGGCCAGCTTTTCCAAATCGGTCTTGGCCTCGCCCTCGCGGAGCAGTCCTTCGGCCTGGTCGAGCAACTCCTGAGCAGCTTGCTCGCGTTCGGCAAAGGCCCTGGCTTGCGCATCGCCGTGACTGGTCAAGGATGCGGTCGCACTGGCCACGCTGGTCTTGGCTTGACGGGCGACGGCCAGCTCTTGGGTGGCGGCTTGGGCAGCGGCAGTGGCCTTGTCCAGCTGCCCTTCGCAGGTCTTGAGGCCGGCTTTGAGCTCCGTGTACTCCGGAAGCTTTTTGATCTCGCCCTGGGCTTCTGAGGTCTTCCAGGCTTCGAGCGCCCCCCGGCAGTCGGTGAGCTGGGCAAGGGCTTTGCCCAGATAAAAGTAGGGCAAGTAGCGGCTGAACCCGACTTTTTCTTCGCTTTTCTGCGCGATCGCATTGCGCAACTCGCGGACCGCTTCGGCCCACCGTCCGGCCTCGATCGCCTTGATCCCTTGCCGATAATTGTCTTTGTAATCAGCCGCTGCCACGGCGTCCGAGTAGAACAGCCCGGTGAGCAGTCCTACGAGGATCAAGGTGCGGGTCTGGCCGATCATTTCCACCACCCATTCTCCTTGAAATAAGCGGTGGGGTCCGGCGCTCCGAAATCCAAGTCGCAGCGGGCGACCAGGCTAGCACTCACCTCCACATCGCAAGTCTGCGCTGGGGATCCGCCTTCACGTTCCAAGGTGAGGGAATAGCGTCCGGGCGGCAGTTCGATGAACAGCGGGGTGATCGCGGCTGCCGGCAGCGCGACCGGCGTGCCGTCAGCTTGCGTGAGCGCGGTCAGCCTGGCCCAGGGACGGGCATCGATGGCAATGCCACCGGTGGGAATTTCCACCACCGGGGGTGGCAACGGCGGGGGAGGCGGGGGTGCCACCGTCGCCACCGGTGCAGGAGCTGGGGGTTCGTCTTGACGCAGGGCCTGCCAGCCGACCCCGAGGGCGATCAGCACCCCGAGCACTCCGCCCCCGATCAGCAGCAACCGTCGCCCTGGGCGAATCAGGGTGCCGTAGGACCCCGTCCGCGTTTCGGCAGGCTTGGCTGGAAGTGGTGTTGCCGGGGGTGGTCCTGCCTTCGCTTTTTTCCGCGCCGGGGGCGCCATAGCCGGGGGCGCCGCAACCTCAGCCGGCCGCGCCGGGGGCGCCATAGCCGCAGCCGGCCGCGCCGGGGGCGCCACAGCCGGGGGCGCCACAGCCGCAGCCGG
>CAZCOV010000414.1:0-4981 GCA_964499975.1 uncultured Thermoanaerobaculia bacterium | reverse complement strand
CCACTGGACCGGCAACATCCTGGACCATGACGGTCTCGACTTGATGGCCGGGATGCACCGTGAGCCCTTCCAGCCCGCCGCCGTCGCCGAGATCCTCTCGACGTTTGACCACTACGTGAAGCTCTTTCACCACGTGGTCGCAAATCGCCCGGACGAAGACTTCGCCGGCTTGTGGACGATGCGCATGGGCGACAAGGTACTGCTCAGCTTGCCCCGCTCGGTGGTGCTCCGCACCTGGGTTTTCAACCACACCGTCCACCACCGCGGGCAGCTCTCGGTCTACCTCCGTTTGCTCGATGTCCCGGTGCCGCAAGTCTACGGACCTACGGCCGACGAACAAACTTTTTGACGCGCGGGAGATCATCATGGAAACCATGTTGCGCACTATCCGACTCACTGCCGGCCTCATCCTCCTGGGCCTGCCGCCGCTGCTCGCCCAGCCCGCCGACCTCGACGCCAAGATCAACCGCCTGGTGCCGGAGATCACCGAAATCCGCCACCACCTCCACCAAAACCCTGAGCTCGGCAACCGTGAGCACCAGACGGCAGCGCTGGTCGCCGATTTCTTGCGCCGGCTCGGCTTCGACCAGGTGACGACTGGGGTCGCCCACACCGGGGTGGTCGGCCTGCTCCACGGAGGACGTCCGGGGCCGGTGATCGCGCTGCGCGCCGACATGGACGCCTTGCCGGTCACCGAAGACACCCCCTATCCCTGGAAATCCACGGTCCGCAGCGTCTACCTCGGCCAGGAAGTCGGGGTCAGCCACGCCTGTGGTCACGACATCCACACCGCGGTCCAGCTCGGGGTTGCCGCGGTCCTAGCCGGGATGCGCGACCAGCTGCCTGGCACGGTCAAGCTGATCTTCCAGCCGGCAGAAGAAGGGCCGCCGCCGGGCGAAGCAGGCGGTGCCCAGCTGATGGTTCAGGAAGGGGTAATGGAGAACCCGCGTCCAGAAGCGGTGTTCGGCTTGCACACCTTCTCGGAAATGGAGGTCGGCAAAGTTGGCTACACGCCCGGCCCCTCGTTCGCTGCCGTCGCCAATTTCGAGATCGAGATCCAAGGCACCCAAGCCCATGCGGCCCAGCCCCACCAGGGGATTGACCCGATCGTGATGGCTGCCCAAGTGGTGATGGCCCTGCAGACCATCCGTTCGCGCACGCTCAACCCGCTCGAACCGAGCGTGGTCACCGTGGGCATCCTGCGCGGCGGCACCCGCCAGAACATCATTCCGGCCACGGTCCAGCTCGCGGGCACCATCCGCACTTACAGCGCGGAAACGCAAAGCATCGTCGAGCGGCGGATGCGCGAGATCGTGAGCGGGATCACCGCCGCGGGCGGCGGCAGCGCCAAGATCGAGTTTTCTACGATGACCAATGCGCTGGTCAACCACCTCGAACTGACCCGACGGGTCGCGCCTTCCCTGGCCAAAGCCGTAGGGGAAGCGAACGTGTCGGTGATCCCGCCGACCATGGGCGGCGAGGATTTTGCCGAGTTCGCCAACCTGGTGCCAGGCTTTTATTTTCGCCTCGGCACGGTCCAGCCCGGCATCCCTTCGGGGGGACACCACACCCCGACCTTCGCCGCCGACGACCGCGCGATTCCGGTCGGCATGCGGGCGATGCTCACCCTGGTGCTCGATTATCTGCAGGGTAACCAGCCGGCGGTGACGCGGGCTGAGACGCAGCCTAAGGGAACCCCATGAGCGAGTTTGCGCCCACTGCCCTGATTCCGCTGACGATCGGTGTCGTGCTCTTGCTGTGGGGCCGCAAGCTCTACTGGCTGGCGCTCGCGGTGCTGGGATTTCTGGTCGGGCGCTGGCTCGCGGGGGAGGTGGTCCACCTCGAATCCCCTCAACTGACGTTGGCGATTTCGCTCTTGCTCGGGATTGTGGGCGCGGTGCTCGCGATCTTCGCGCAGAAAATCGCGGTTCGCTTGGGCGGTTCGGTGGTGGGCGGCGGCATGGCGTTCTGGTTGGCCGCGCCCCATGTGGCTTCCCTCGGCTTCTGGCTGTGGCTATTGGTCGCCGCCGGCGCAATCGTCGGCGTGATCCTCGCATCTTTTGTGTTCTCAGCTGCCCTGATCACCGTGTCGTCGCTCTCCGGCGCCCGACTCCTCGCGCAACTCTGCTGCACCAACTCGCCGCGCGAAGTCTGGGTGCTCTTCATCCTCTTCGCCCTGGGCGTGATCTTACAAGCGCGGGCGAGCGTCGGAACCAAGGACGATTAGCGCCGGTTGCGGTAGAGCGCCTCGTTGACCACCGCGGCCATGCGCTCCACGTCGAGGTCGAGCGCGAGAAAGTTGCGGATGCGCTCGGCGGCCTGGCGGGGGTTCTTGAGCACTTCGGTGTACTCGAGGTCGATGGACTCGAGGTGCGGGGCGTGCTTGAGCAAATAGCCGACGCGCCACAGATGGCTGGTGTAGACCTCGCGCATGCGCGCATCGTCGGTTTCTGCGGCTTCGCCGCGGCGGGTCAGCATCTTGGCCTGCGAAGCCAGGACTTCGTCGAGATGACGGTGCAAGAACAGCACCTTGTAGTTGTTGTCTGTGGGTAAGTGCTGGAGCAAGAACGAGATCACCTTGATCGCCTTGCCCCGGGCATCGCGCAACCAGACCTTGTTCGCCATTTGATGGAGGTCCTTGACCCGCTCTTCTTCGAAATAGCCCTCGGGGTTGTCTTCATCCGCCGTGCGCAAGCCGTCACTAACCGCGCCCAGTCCGCCGGCGACCAACATCTTCATCGCCATCGAGGTGCCTGACCGGGGCAAGCCCGAAACCACGACAATAGGCGGGCCAAAACGCAAACGCCGGTACATCCGGTGAACAAAAGCCAGGGGCTGGGGCAGCGGCATGAGCACGGTCTCCTCTGGTTACGGTACTACAGCCTTGGACCGAAGGTCCAGCAACAGGCAGCGTAGACCGAAGGTCCAGCAGCAGGCGGCGTGGACCGGAGGTCCAGCAGCAAGCGGCGCAAGATGTCTTGAGTATGATTCATTTGAAGGTAGTATCATAGCCGCCCTCGCAGGTCGGCCCGCAAGTGCGGGCCAAAGACCGCGACAACAAGCCCGGTTTGCGCGGAATCCATGGATAGAGATATACCAAAAGATACTGCAGTTGTGATGTTGGACAGGATCGAGGACAACCCACCGCCAGAGGGAGCGCGCACGCGATCGCGCGTTGCCCTGGTGGGGGTGGCTGCCTGCGGTTTGGCGAGCCTGGCGCTGCCGGCTTTGGCCTACATCGGACCGGGCGCGGGGTTTGCGCTGCTCGGTTCCTTCATGGTCATCCTGGTGACCATCGTCGCGGCTTTCCTCGCCATCCTGGTCTGGCCGATCCGCAAGCTGTGGCGGCTCCTGCGACGCAAAAAGCGCGATCGTCCGTGGGCCCGCCGCTTGATCGTGGTCGGCCTCGACGGGCAAGAGCCCAAGCTCACCGACCGCTTCATGGCCGAGGGCAAGCTCCCCAACTTCAAGAAGCTGGCGGACCAGGGCTGTTACCATCGGCTGCGCACCACCTTCCCTTCGGTGTCGCCCGTGGCCTGGTCGTCGTTTTCGACCGGCACCCACCCGGCCAAACACAACATCTACGACTTCCTCGACCGCGACCGCCGAACTTACCTCCCCTTGCTCTCGTCGACGGAAATCGGCAAGGTAGAACGCTTTCTCCACCTCGGGCGTTTTCGCCTTCCTTTGCACCGGCCAGAACTGCGGCTGCTGCGCAAGTCCAAGCCGTTTTGGACGATCCTCGGCGAATACCACGTCTGGTCCACGGTGTTGCGGGTGCCGATCACTTTCCCGCCCGACCGCTTCTACGGCGCTGAGCTGTCCGCCATGTGCGCACCCGATCTGCTCGGCACCCAGGGCACTTTCTTGCTGTTTACCACCCGTTCGGAAAGCCACCGCTTCAAAGAAGGCGGGATGCGCATCCACCTGGCCAAAGACGGCGTGCCCGCGAGCAGCAACTTGTTTTCCACCCGCATCGAAGGCCCGCCCAACATGTTCTTGGCGGGCGAGCCGCCGCTCACCGTGCCGCTCCAGTTCGAACTCGATCGCGCAGCGCAGAAAGTGCGCGTCCAGGCTGGGGAAGAGCGGGTGGAACTCGAACCGGGCAAACTCAGCGACTGGGTCTCGCTGACTTTTCCCGCGGCGCCGCTGATCAAGGTATCGGGAATCTGCCGCATGCAAGTGACCGAATTGGGCGAGCACTTCTCGCTCTACGTCACCCCGATCAGCTTCGACCCCGAGAACCCGGCCATGCCGATCTCTCACCCCTCCTACTACGCCACCTACTTGGCCAAGAAAATCGGCCCCTTCAACACCTTGGGGCTGGCCGAGGACACCTGGGCTTTGAACGAAGGCGTGGTCGACGACGGCACTTTCCTCGCCCAGACCTGGTCGATTGACGCCGAACGGCGGGCGATGTTTTTTGCCGCGCTCGAGCGTTTGCGCGAAGGCACGCTGTCGTGCGTGTTCGATGCCACGGACCGCATCCAGCACATGTTCTGGCGCTACCTCGAAGCGGATCACCCAGCCGCCGCGGCCGCTGGCCCCACGCCGCAACACCAAGACGCGATCGCGGACCTCTACCGCAAAAACGACGAACTGGTCGGCCAGGTCCTGAACTCCCACGAGCACCGCGGGCACAGGCAGGTTGTTCGCGATAAGCGTCCCTTCCCGCGTGCTCAGGCGCAGGGTGGACTCCTTCGTCATCAACGAAATGGCGCGCAGCTCGAGCTTCTGCTGCTCCACGGCCTCGCGCTGCCGCATCAACAGCAGCACAAATCGAGCTACGTGGCGCGCAAGGTTGAAGGAGTTGTCCATGCGAGTCTGGCGGAGAGCGAGGCAAGCGCAGCCGCAGGCTGCTGGTGCCCTCTTCGGCGCTCGGATAACATACGCTGAACTCCAGCTTCATACCTACCCGATGCCGTCTTCAATCTCGCGCCGCGCGCCGGTCGCCGCCGCCGCGGCGTTCGTGCTTCTGGCT
>CAZCOV010000413.1:0-5019 GCA_964499975.1 uncultured Thermoanaerobaculia bacterium | reverse complement strand
TCTGGGCTTCGCGCAAGAAACGGGCGCGAAACTGTTCGAGCTCTAGGTCTTCTGCCGAGTAACCCAGACGGAAGGTTTTGAGCGCCAGTTGCCGACCGATCAAGGGATCGCGGGCAAGATAAACCACGCCCATGGCACCCTTGCCCAGCTCGCTCAGAATTTCGTAGCGGCCCAACTTTTCTGGGATCATAGCATGGCTTTAAGCACGGCGAACGGGTTCCGAAGGCACATGAATTCACCAACCGCTCAGCGGGGTTTCATTCTAGGTGGTGTGGGCCAGCGAGTCAAACAAGTGTCAAGCGTAGTTCAAGGGGTAGTTCAAGGCTTTCAAGGCTTCAAGGCGAGGGGGGCGAGGGGAGTCAGATCGACTCAGGGGAGTCCGGAGAGTCGGGCACCTCAGCCGCAGGGACGGCAAACATCGGCTCGCGCGTCCCGAGCATCACTTCCGCGGCAGCGATCAGTTCCGCTAGCCCTTGGCGGCGGGCAGCGCTGATCGCCACGGCGCCCTCCCGTTGAGCCAGGGCCGCGGCTGCAGCCGGCGCGAGCAGATCGGTCTTGTTGTAGACCATCAGCCGGGGAATGGCCGCGAGTTCCAGGCTCTGGAGCAAAGCTTCGACCGCGGCCACTTTTTGGGTCATGCGCTGATCTGCCGCGTCTACCACGTGGAGCAGCAAGTCAGCGTCAGCGAGTTCTTCGAGGGTGGCGCGAAACGCCGTGACCAGGTCCTGGGGCAACTCGCTGATGAACCCCACGGTGTCGGTGATGATCACCTCCCCTTCGCGCGGGAAACGCAGCCGCCGGCTGGTCGGATCGAGGGTCATAAACAGCTGGTTCGCCACGTCCACGCTGCTCCGGGTCAGCGCGTTGAGCAAAGTGCTCTTGCCCGCATTGGTATAGCCGATGATCGAGAGGATGGGGATCGCTTCCTCCCGCCGCCTGCGCCGACGGAGGTCGCGCTGCTGGCTGAGCTGCTCGATTTGCCCTTCGAGCGCGCGGATGCGATCGCGCAACCGACGTTTGCCGATCTCCATCACGGTCTCGCCCGGACCCCGACCGCCGATGCCGCCGGTCAGACGCGAGAGCCCCGCGTCTTTCTCGGTGAGCCGGGGCAACGAGTACTTGAGCTGCGCCAGCTCGACTTGCAGCTTGCCATCGCGGCTCTTGGCGCGTTGCGCGAAAATGTCGAGGATCAACTGAGTGCGGTCGACCACTTTGAGCCCGGTCGCGTCTTCGAAGGCGCGGGCTTGGGCTGGCTTCAAGTCGATGTCGAAAATCGCCACGTCAGCCCGGCGGCGCATCCCTTCGAACACGATCTCCTGGAGCTTGCCTTGCCCCACCACGGTTTTGGGGTGGACCTGGAAACGCTTTTGCTGGATCGTGCCTGCAACTTCAGCGCCGGCAGCTTGCACCAATTCGAGCATCTCCTCGAAGTGATCCGCTTCTGGCCGGGTGCCAATCACCAGCGCTCGCTCGCGCTCGGTCTTGCCTGCCGCTCCGCGGGTCCGGCGGGTGAATTCTTGTTCAAGCGCGCGGATCTCGCTTTCGCAGTCGAAGTCGAGCGCAGGAACGCTCGGCGCCAAGATCCGGCGAAAAGGTTCAGAAGTGCGCTCTTCGACCAGCGCCCCGGGGTCGAGGAGCGCGACCTCGATGAGCCCGGGCGAGCCCTCAGCCTTGACTTCGATCATCGCCACCAGGTCGAGCCGCAGAAGCGTGAGATCGTTCAGATCGTCGGCGGTGAGCTTCTCCCCCCGCAAGTGGGTGTGGACCAACCGCAGACCGCGAAACCGGCCATGTCCGCCGCGCAAGCGTCCGATGTCGGGCAAGTTGAGGTGGGTGGCATCGCCGACGATCACGTTCTTGACCGCGCCGCCGCGTTCGATCAGCACGCCGACCTGGCGGCCCAATTCGTGGGAAATTTCCGCGAGGTGACGCGCTAGGTCGAGGGACACCACTTCTTGCGGGCGAACCCGTCGCCGCAAGGTGCGCTCGAGCGTGCGTTCGAGCGAGGCTTTGATGCCGCGGAGGTTGCCATCGAGGTGCGAAATTTTCCCAGCCCTCAGCGCCCTGCGAACGTCAGTTGAGAATTGCCGAGGCCGGCAGGTCGGAATTCATCAACTCGATGCCCATGTCCATCAAAGTGAGGAGCGCGGCGTAGCGTTCCGGCAGGTGGGGAGCTTCGAGCAGGGCTTGTTTTTCGGCCGGTGCAAAGGGCAAGGCCATGGCCACGCTGTTGAGCAGGGTTCGTCCGGGCAACTGCTCCAGGCGATTCAGTTCGAGCGTGATCTGATGCGCTTCAGCAAAGGTTTTGAGCGCCCGCATCAAGGGAGCCGGATCAATTTCGACGCCAGCGTCATCGAGGTCGGCCACAAATTCTTGATAATCGACCTCGACCCGCCGATAGCCGCGCACCCCCGGCAATTCGCGAATCCAGCGGAAGCGTTGCACCCCCCTGACCAACATCACCATACGGCCATCGGCCAGCCGCTCCCAGTGTTCGATCACCCCGGCACAACCGATCGAGTAGAGCGCCGGATGCTCTGAGTCCTCTGGATCGTCGTCTTCGATCTGCGGCACCAGCGGTTGGATCAGGCCGATGACCGGCTCCTCGGCCAGCGCGTCTTGGATCATGCTGCGGTACCGCGGTTCAAAAACGTGGAGCGGGATGTGCGCTCCTGGCAGGAGCAAGACCCCGGTCAACGGAAACAGCGGCAGAGTCGTGGGACAGTGGATGGCTGACATGCGAACTGAAATCTCTGGGACCACTCGAGCGAAAGCAACTCCTCGACACCTCTTCGAAGCCTACCACAGATGCCGGCGGATGCTGGCGGATGCTGGCGCAGGTTGCCGCAGCTTCTCCATCATCCCTCTGACTCCAGGTTCCCCTTCCGCTTCCCTCTTGGGACAAGGACGGGGATTTGTTACGATGGTTAAGCGTTTCGCCTAACCGCACTGATTTCATCGGAGGACTATCATGGAGAGAAATTGTACGGAAAAGAGAGTGGACCCACGGGAGACCGGAAAGTGGATGGGATTCCTGGCGGTCACGGGTTGGCTCGCGTCAGCGGCGCTCATCCCGGTCTGGGCCCAAACCGCAGCACCCCCGGAAGCCGCCAGCCCGCCGGCCGCCGCGACCCCGGCTGCTGCCGCGGCTGAAGAGCAACAAGAGCAACACATCAAAGACGAGATCACCGTCACCGGGACCCGCGTCGAAGGGCGGGTCGCCACGGAAACGCCTGCCCCGGTGGACTACATCGACGGCGAAGCCATCCGCAGCACCGGCGCGACCGAAACCGGCAAGATCCTGCAACTGCTGGCGCCGTCGTTCAACTTTTCGACCACCACGATCAGCGATGGCACGGACATCATCCGTCCTGCCACCTTGCGCGCGTTGGGGCCGGATCAAGTGCTGGTTTTAGTCAACGGTAAGCGGCGTCACCAGCAGGCTTTGCTCAACGTCCAGCAGACGATCGCGCGCGGCTCGGCCGGCTACGACATCAACTCCATCCCAGCCTCGGCGATCGACCACATCGAGGTTTTGCGCGATGGTGCGGCCGCCCAGTATGGTTCCGACGCGATTGCCGGGGTGATCAACATCATCCTCAAGGACCAGGCCGAAGCCACGGACGTCACCCTCGATTTGGGCAAGCACTTTGCGGGCGATGGCGAGCTGCTCATGGCGGGGGTCAACACCGGCTTTCAAGTCGCGGGCGATGGCCGCATCAACTTGACCCTCGAGTACCGCGACCGCGGCGAGACCAACCGCGCGGGCATCGACTCCTTGCGGCCGTCACCCCCGCGGGTGACCCAGCGGATCGGCGATGCGGATTCTGAAGAAATGTCCTTATGGCTCAACACCATGATCCCCACCGAAAGCGGCCAGTTTTACGCGTTTGGCGGCTGGTCCAACCGGCAAGGCAACTCCTCGGGGTTCTTTCGCCGGGCAGGGGACGGGCGCACCATTCCCGAGCTCTATCCCGACGGCTTCCTCCCGACGTTGATCACCGAACCCACCGACACCTCGTTCGCCGTGGGCTACCGCGGGGATTTGCGCAACGGCTGGTCCTATGATTTTGGCGTCAACTACGGCAACAGCGAGTTCAAGTTCCGGGAAGAAAACACCGCCAACGTCAGCTACTGGTACGAGCCGCGCGGCGCCGGTGGCATTTTCGCGGAGACCCCGACGGAAGCCGACACCGGCACTTTGGAACTCAATCAGCTGGGGGTCAATCTTGACTTTACCGGCACGGTCGAGTGGGGAGTGGGGGCAGGTCCGCTCCACATTGCGGCGGGTGCCGAGTGGCGTCAGGACGGGTACCAGATCACGCCCGGCGAAGAGGTTTCCTACGAATATGGGCGGAGCAACGACCGGCGGATTCCGATCTTTGACCAGACCGGCGCCATCGCCCAGCCCGGCACCCAGGGCTTTCCCGGATGGTCGCCGCTCGAAGCCGTGGACGAGGACCGCAGCAACATCGCGCTTTACATCGACACCGAAGCGCAGCTGAGCCAGAAGTTCCTCGGCGGTTTGGCGGTGCGTTTCGAGGATTACTCGGACTTCGGCAGCACGGTGACCGGCAAGCTCTCGGGACGGATCAACTTCACCGACCAGTTCTCCTTGCGCGGCACGGTTTCGACCGGCTTCCGCGCGCCCGGCGTGCAGCAAGCCTTTTACAGCCAGCGCTCCACCAACCTCAATGCCGCTGGCGTCTTGACCGATACTTTGACCGCGCGGCAAGACAGCGACGTGACCCGCGCGTTTGGCATTCCGGCTTTGGAAGAAGAGACGTCGCTCAACACGTCGATCGGTCTGGTCGCCAAACCCAGCCGCAATTTCCGCATCACTGCCGATCTCTACCGGATCGCCATCGACGATCGCATCGTGTTTTCGAGCAACATCCAGCCCGAAAATCCGGCGACCTGCGGCACGCCTTTCAATCCCAATCGCTGTCCGATCAAGGCCATCCTCGACCCGTTTGGGGTGGGTCAAGTGCTGTTTTTCACCAACGCGATCGACACCGA
>CAZCOV010000412.1:0-5029 GCA_964499975.1 uncultured Thermoanaerobaculia bacterium | reverse complement strand
TGCTAGTCCTGCGGTTTTGCGCCCGGCGATCGGCCGCATCTGGCCCCAATCTGGGTGCCAGAAAACTGAATTTATTGCTGCGTCGACCCTTAGTTTAGCGCGCGAACAGTTCGAGCTGGGCGTTGTCGCCGATCGCTCGGTCGAAGTCGAGGCCGAGGATCGCCAGGACAGGTTCTGCCACGGGCCGCACTTGCTTTTGCACATAGTGCTCGTAATCGAAAGCGCTCTTGCGCTCGTTCGCAGGCTCAGGACCGTTGTGGGTCACCACGTAGGACACCAAGCGGCTCGCCGTCCGCCCGGACTTGCGCGCGGCTGCCACGTGCGGCGGGGTCGTGGCGGTGTAGTCCGCCAGCCCTTTGCGCAGGGCTTTGCGGTAAACCAAAAGGTCGTCACACCCTCCTTGACGCAACGCGCGGACGGTGTCGCGCAAGTAGGTCTCGACTTCGCGCTCGGCAAAGAGCCGAGTATAAAGCTCGCGTTGGACTTGCTTCGCGAGTTCAGTCCAGTCGCGGCGAACAACTTCCATCCCGGTGAACACCACCCGGGCGTCGTCGCCTTCCCCTAACTGCCCGACGTAGCGCTTGCGCGCGCCCACGCTGCCATGGCGAACCGATGGCAAGAGCAAGCGGGAGTACACCTCCTTGAGTTCGAGCTCGAGGCGACTCTCGACCCGGTAGGTTGCCTGCAAGTGCACGGCAAGGTCCTGGTTCAAGCGCACCGCGAGTTCCTGACCCAACTGCTGGATCTGCTCGGGATCATCGCTGGGCGCCAGGACGAACAAGCTGTCGGTATCGCCGTAAAGCACGCGCAAGCCTTGGCGTTCGATCCAGGCTTCTGACCACAGCAGGATTTCCCGCCCAAAGCTGGTGATTGCACCAGCAATTTCGGGACGGAAGAAGCGGCATGCCGGAGTGCCGAGCACGCCATAAAACGAGTTCATCAAAATCTTGATCGCGTGGCTCAAGACCCGGTTGCCTGCGGCCTTGGCCGCTTCTCGCCGCGGGAAAAGCTGGTCGAGCATTTGGGGCAGAATGCCCGGCTCGCGCCGAAAGGCCGCACGGTTGGGGGCGACGATCAGGTCGTCTTCGGGCCGCGGCCGCGGCACGTGGCCCAGCGGATCGATCTGGAAAGTGCGGATCAAGCTCGGGTAGAGGCTCTTGAAATCGAAGACCCAAACCGTGCGGTAAAGTCCGGGTTGGGGTTCGAGCAAGTGCCCGCCAGGGCTGGCCACCCCTGCGCTCGGCGCTGCCTGGACGCTAGGTGCCACCCGACCGCGCTGCTTGAGTGCCGCGAGGTACAAGAAGTCGAAAGCCGCGATCGAGCCCTGCACCCGGTCGAGGGGAAGGCCGGTCAAAGAGCTGCGCTCGACCGAGAGTTCGAGCAGCTGCAATTTTTCGAGGATCTCGCTGACCAGCTGCGCATCGGTCAAGTTGTAGGCGACAAAGCGCGGGCGGTCGTGCAAAAAGGTGTCCACGATCTGCTGCGCCCGATCTTGCCCTTGGAGCACCTTGCCGCGGCCCAGAATTTCTTGGGCCACGCGGTTGAGTGAGTACCCGTCGAGCTTGACGAACGCACCGCGCAACAGCCGCACGCCGTCGAGCACCAAGCGTCCGGGAACGATCGCTTCGAGTCCACCCCACGGACCGCGGAAAGGTCGCAAGCGCAGGGGTTCGGAGCCGCGTCCGAGGTCGAGCCGGATGCCGAACTGCCGGGCCAGGCGTTCGAGCACCTGCAAATCAAAGTCGATGACATTCCAACCGGTCAAGATATCGGGATCGAGTTCGCGGACCCGCGCGACAAAAGCTGCGAGCAAGTCGCGTTCGCGCGCAAAAGGCCGTGCTCCCACCGGTGCGGTGAGCTGTTTCGGACAAAAAAGCAGTACCTCGGCCGCGCCGCACCCATGGAGCGCGATCGAGAGCAGACGCTTCGCTTGCGGATCGGTTTCGATGTCGAGGGAGAGCGCGTTGAGTCGGGGTGTCCACGCAGCAGGAGTGAGTTCGGGATTGGTGTAGACCCAGTCGACCCCGGTGCCAGCCACCCCTTCTCCCGCAATCGCGATCGCACCGCGCAACCCCCGTTCGATCAAGTAGCTCATGGCAAAGCGGACGTCAGCTTCGTAGGTGAGGATGCCGTGCTGCTGCAGCAGATCGCGCAGGGGCGGAGCGTCCGGCGGCGTGGCGAGGTTGACTTGCGCCACCGGCTGATCGCCTAGGGTCAGATAGGGGCAAGGCACGATCGGGTTCGCCCCGAGGGCCTGCGCCCGGGCAACGTCCGCTGTCTTGATGAAGAAATGCGGTACCTGGCGGTCGTCGCGGACGAGAAAGGACTGTCCACTCTCTAGCTTGCCGTAGAGGTGGACGATCGGACGTCCGGCTTCGATCCGGTAGGTCGGTTGGAGAATGAACCCGCGCACACTCATCCGCGTCAGGATAGCTCAGGAGGTGGCTGGCACCCATGGCTGGCACCTAGGGCTGGCACCTAGGGATGCCCCCGATAGCACCCAGGACACTGGCCAGCACAGCCCTAGCGCGCGGCTGATTCGCGGAACCAGTGGCGCTCGAAGGCGTGGTCCACCGCAGCTGCGCGGCGTTCGACCTGCAGCTTGTCGAGGATGTGATGGACGTGGTTTTTCACGGTGAAGATCGAGAGCGACAGGCGGTCCGCGATTTTCTTGTTGCTCATGCCTTCGGCGATCAGCTGCAGGATCTCGATTTCACGCGGGGTGAGCTGCAACGCTTCGACCCGCAAGCTGCGTTGATGGTCGCTCGCCAGCTCGGCGAGCAGGGAAAATGTGGAGTAGGCCAGCCGTGACGGGCAGACCGCTCCGCCAGCGAGCACCACGTTGATCGCAGAGTTGAGTTCGGTCACCGACGACTCTTTGGAAACGTAGCCGCTCGCTCCCATCTCGATGCACTTGAGAATGTCCGGGTCGGCTTCGCTGACCCCCATGACCAGGACCTTGATTTCGGGGCTGCGGTTCGCGATCTGCTGGATCAATTCGAAAACCCGTCCAGCGGGCGACTCGGCCGCTGGAGTGAGGTCGACCAGGACGACTTGGGGTTGCAGGTTTACTGCTCGGGCGAGCACCTCTTCTAAGACCAGGCTCTGCTCATGGACTTGAAATCCGTCGATTTCAGCCAGCATCGTAGCCAAGCATTCGCGAAAGAGCTTGTGGGTGCTGACGATCAAGAGTCGCGCTTGTCGAAACATGGTCGCTTAAAGACCTCACAGTTGCAATCTTCACAGTTGTGGTCTTCACAGTTGCGGTCTTCACAGTTGCGGTCTTCAGGGTTGCGTCTTCAGGGTTGCGGCTTTCACCGTTGCGGCCGTGGGTGGCGCCCAACTACGGTGCGTATCCTAGCATAGTAGCAATTCAGAGCGTGTTTATTCTCATTTATCAATATTCGATTAGCAATAGCAAAACAGTTTGCCAGATTTTTGGGAAATTATATTTGTCTCATTTGCCTCAAGCGCGTCGGGCTGGCCAGCGCTGTTGCAGTTCCTCCGCCACTTCCTGTTGGATGGACTTCTCGGCATAGACGCGATAACTGGCAATCGGGGACAGATGACCAATGAAGTCGCTCACTTGCTCGACGGGCACCAGCGCTCCGTCGAAGTGGCGGACCCAAACGCGGCTCTTGGCGAATTGGTGCGGGTTTTTGCTCGCACGGTCGATCAACAGACGGTCGGCGCCGAAGCGGGTTGCGAGTTCTGGCAGGAAAGCGGCAAAACGTTGACGGTCCTCGGGTGGCAAATGCTCTTCGGTTTCAAAAGCCAAAGCGTAGCGCTCGCGCTGAATGATCGCCCGCGCATGGACGTTGTCCGACTGCCGCATCTTGGCCAGCACCGAAACGTCATCGTGTTCGAGAAAGCTTTTGGGGTCCGCTGGCCACTGCCACTTTTCCGCCTTGAGCCACTCGTTGAAGTGGAGTTCCATCACCTTGCCGGTGACGTTGAAATAGACCTGGGTGAACATGTAGTAGCGGGCCATGACCAGCGCTTCCAGAGCATGGACCCCGCCGTGGTCGACGCCGATGCGCAAAGCACCGCTTTCGGGATCGGCGAGCGGGAGGATGGTGTCGAGCAGCCGCTCGAGGTCGTAGCTGCCGTAGCGCACCCCGCAATAGAGGCTATCGCGGAGAAGATAGTCCATCTTGTCGACGTCGAGCTCGCCCGAGATGATTTCGGCGAGCAAGCGTTCATGGCCCGGGCCTGACTTGGTCAGCACCGCGCCGACCGCAGCCGGGGTCAACCCCTTGCCAAGCTCGGCAAAAATCGCCCTCACCTCGTCGGTTTGGAGCAACCGCTGGGTCATCTCTTCGTGGTCAATGCCCTCGGCAAAAAGCTCCTCGGCCGAATGGCTGAACGGCGCATGGCCGAGGTCGTGGAGCAAGGCCGCTGCGCGCACCAAACGCCGCTCGCGGCTGGTCGGCGAGGGGTCGAGGACCCCGTCGCTCTTCTGGGCCAAAGCGTCGTAGACCCGCCCGGCTAGGTGCATGGTGCCGAGGACGTGACTGAAACGGCTGTGCTCGGCGCCGGGAAAAATCAGGAAAGTGAATCCCAACTGGCGGATGAAGCGCAAGCGTTGCAGCGGAGCGCTGCCGATCAACGCGGTTTCGAGGGGATCCGTGCGGATGAAGCCGTGGATGGGGTCGCGGATCGATAACAAGGACGTGCTCCCTTAGATCAATTGTCTGGTCTCTGGCTGGTCTCTTGGTCGCGGATGGCAGCTATCCTATACTGCCGCACCATGAAGCCTATCCGGACCCCACGAGCCCTGGTCAAGACTTTGTGCTGGATCGCACTGAGCATTTCGTCGATCGCGGCAGTGGCCAATAGCGCGGTGGCTGTTCCCCCAGACGCGGCGCTCGCCGAGCTTGTGGCTCAGGGTGACTTGGCCTTTGCTGAACGCGCGGTAGGACAGCGCGAGGGGCGTCCGCAGCCAGGCCCCATCGAACGCGCTATCCTCGCCTTTGAAGAAGTCCTTCGCCGAGAGCCACACTGGCTGGGAGTCTACCCCAGACTGCTC
>CAZCOV010000411.1:0-5039 GCA_964499975.1 uncultured Thermoanaerobaculia bacterium | reverse complement strand
TTGATGGGCTGGGGTGCGCCGGAGCTCGCGATCGTCCATGTAGCGTGGCTTAGGGTCGACGCTGCTGTTTTTGCCAGGACGAACTCTCCACTGGCCTAGTCGGCTGGCACCTGTAACCAGGTGGCAAAACTCGCCGTCTGGATACCGGCGTCTGGCACGAACTGCCGCACCCAGGGCGGATTGCCCCCCGGTGTCGATCGCTAGCCTGCCCAGTTCGGAGTAGGGTGGGCGCCAGCCCACCTGGAGCGGAAGAACGGCTGACGCCCACCCTACGTGCGCTGCTTCACTGGACCGTCAGGGCAATTCTGACGTTCCCGTAGGGGCAGGCCCCCGTGCCTGCCCTCCCTGTCTCCCGCGCATGGACGGTGGGTGGGGTCCCCTGCCCTCCCCGGCTCACCCTTCGCGCAACACCGCGGCTGGATTCCCCTGGGCGGCGCGGCGGGTCGGCACGAAGCTCGCTACCCCAGCAATCGCCGCGAGGAGCACCGCCAGCGCCACAAAAGTCAGGGGGTCCGTAGGGCTGACGCCATAAAGGAAGCTTTGCACCAGGCGGCTTGCAGCCAAGGCTAAGATCCAGCCGAAGAGGAGCCCCAGGGCGATCAGCTTCACGGCCTGCTTGAGGACCAGCTGCAGCAGTTGCTGGGGACTGGCCCCCAGCGCTGCGCGGATGCCGAGTTCGCGACGCCGACGACGGACCCCGTCGGCAGTCACCCCGTAAACCCCCATGACCGCGAGCAGCACAGCGAACGCTGCGAGCAAGCCCATGACGAGAAAACCGGTGCGCTGGACCGCCAAGGAGCTGGTGCTGAGCTCGCGCAAGGTCGTCACATTGAACAGGGGCAAGGGCCCCAAAATCGCTTGGACCTCGGCACGGATTTGCGGGAGGAGGTCCGCTGGACGTCCAGCCGTGCGGACGTAGAGGGTCGTCTGCGGACTGTAGACCTGCGCGAGCGGAAGATAGAAAAACGGCTCCGGTGCTTCGATCAAGGTGCGGCGTTTGCTCTCCGCAGCAACGCCCACGACTTCGACCGGCTCATTTTCCGCTAAAAAGAAGCGCTGTCCGATGGCGCTTGCGCCACCCCAGTAGCGGCGCTCCATGGCTGAATTGATCACCGCCACCCGCGCGCTCTCCACGCGGTCTTGGGGCAGGAAAGCGCGGCCCTGCAGCAGCTCGATGCCGAGCGTCGCGAAGTACTCCGGGCCGACCTGGGCGCTGCCGATCAGGACCTCTTCGGTGCGCTCCCCGGACCCGGCTGGGAAGGTGACATAACGGCGCGAGTCATTGGGGTTGAGCAGTTGCAGCGACGTGAGCTCGGCAGTTTCGACGCCAGGCAGAGTCTGTACGCGGGCCAGGACCGCTACGGCCAAGCGCCGACCTTCGCTCTCGCCATGTCCCAAGGCCATGGCGTTCCAGGTCATGGTCAGCAGACGATCCGCGTCAAAGCCCGGGTCGATCTTCTGGGCCGACCAGAAGCTGCGGCAAAACAGCCCTGCAGCGATCAACGCCACCAGCGAAAGCGCCAGCTGGAGCACCGCCAGGAGCTTGCCTGCGGCGCCGCGGGAAGCGATTCCGCCGTCATGGCGCTGGAGTAGGGCGGGCGCGGGAGCAAGCCGCAGGGCCCGCCAGGCGGGCAGCAGGGCGGAGAACAACGCTGCTCCCAGGGCCACCAGGAGGGCCAAAGCGAAAACGCGAAGGTCGAGGCTGAAATCCGTGGCATCCGCGGTCCAAAAAGCCGGCCGCACGCGGAGCAGCAGATCGCGGCCGAACGCTGCCAGGGGAAGTGCCACCGGCACGGCGAAAAGAAAAAGGAGCAAGCTCTCGCTCAAGGCTTGCAGGATGACCTGACGACGTTTTGCGCCCAGGGCTAAGCGGAGCGCGGTCTCGTGCCGGCGCTCCTGCGCTCGTCCCCACAGCAGGGTCGAGACATTGGTGCAAGCGATCAGCAGCAAGAGCCCACAAGCCCAGGCCGCGAGGCGGGCCCGCTGAGCATAAAGCGCGGTGGTTTTGGGCTCGACGATCGCGCTCTCCGTCAAGGGCACAGCGATCACGGTTTGTTCTTGGTTCTCGCTGGGAAATTCGGTGGCAAGCTGCTCGGCCAGCTGGCGCAGCGCGGCATTGGCCGTGCTTAGTTCGACCCCTGGGCGCAGTCTGCCGATGAGGTGGAATAGCGTCCAGCCGCGGCGGTCGACGTAGGCGCTCTGGGGGAAGACCGCGGGATGCATCTGGAACGGCAACCAGATTTCTGTCGGATCGATGGGACCGCGGCTGCGAAAGCCTTTGGGCATCACCCCGACGATGGTGAAAGCGCGGCCATTGAGTTGCAGAGAGTGTCCCAGGACGGGTTGACCGGCAAAGCGTCGTTGCCAAAAGCCATGGCTTAAAACCGCGACGGGATGGGTGTTCAGGCTGCGATCCTCTTCCGGCGTGAAAGTCCGACCGAGGAATGGTGGCACTCCCAACACGGAAAAGAAGTTGGCGGTGACGATTTGGCCGAGCAGACGCTCTGGGCGTTCGCTTTCCGTGAGGCTCAGCGAGACCCACTGACATGCGGCCAGCTCGGTCAAGACGTTATTGCGGTCGCGCAAGTCCTGATAGTTGGGAAAGGAGTGTTGCAAGAAGACGTCACTCCCGGCGGTGCGGCTGAAGAGGTTGACTAGGCGTTCGGGTTCAGGGAGCGGCAACGGCCTGAGCATCAGCCGATCGACCAAGGTGAAGAAAATGGTCACCGCGGCCAGTCCGAGCGTGAGCGATGCCAGGGCAACCCCGCAATACATGGGGCTGCGCCACAAGCCGCGCAGAGCACCACGCAGTTCAATCCAACACGTGGCGAAGCGCATCCTGCCCAGTCTCACATGGCTTCGTGAGCGTCATTGCCCCACCTTTTCAAGGGGATTTCTTGAGGAACTGCTCGAGCGGTGCGGGACGGCTGAAAAAGTACCCCTGGCCATACTGGAAGCCAAGCTCGCGGCACGCTTCAGCTTCTGCTGCGGTCTCAACCCCTTCGGCAATCGGCGCAATACCCATGTTGAGGACCATTTGCACCAGGGTCAAAACCATCTCTCGCCGTCTGGGGATTGCCCGATCGAGGTCGCGAATCCATACCGCGTCGAACTTCAAGAACTGAGGCGCCACGTGGGAAAGTTCGACCAGGCGGGCTTGCCCCGTGCCGAAGTCGTCGAAAGCGACCCCGATCCGCAGCTCTTCGAGCTGACCGCACAAACCCCGCAGCGCGCTGAGGTCGGTGACCGCGGCTTCGTGGATTTCGAGCGCCAACTGGAGGTCCGGGCACTGGGCGCGGAAGTTGCGCAAGGCTGCGAGCAAGGGCTCGGGGTGATTGAGCTCAGCCGGGTGGGTGTTGAAGAAGATGATCGGCTGCCCCGGCAAGCTCCGCGCTTGCTCTAGACCCTTGTCGCGAAACGCGCTGCTCAGCTTCTCCTCCATGCCGAGCTCGCAAGCTAGGTGGAAGAGCTCGACCGTGGGCACTGCCCGGTCCCCCAGCCGGCCACGGCCCAGCACTTCATAGCCCACGATCTCCAGATCGCTGAAACGCACCAGGGGCTGAAACACCACGCTGAAGAGGTCGTCGCGCAGCATGATGCGGAACTGGCGGGCCTGATCGAGCAACGACAGCGGCAAGTCCGAGGAGCGGATGGCCATGGTCTTGCTGACCATGGACTGTTCTTCCAGCGCTGGCGCCTTGACCAGCCGCAGCTCAAGCTCGGCTAGGTGGATGATGTCGCCTTCGTTTAAGGGATGTGCTGCGTGAATCCGTTCGCCGTTGACGAACGTGCCGTTGGTGCTGCCGAGGTCGCGAATCCACAGTGCGTCCGACCCTTCGGCGGCAAACAGCTCGGCGTGGGTCTGGGAAACCCGTTTGGAAGCGAGCATCAAGTCAAAGTCGGGCCGCCGGCCGATCCGGAAAGGCAACGGCCGGACCACGGCGCGCAGGGTCTTGCCGCTGCCGTCGATGGCGCCTTCCAAGCACCAGGCGGCTTTGTCTTGCTTCTCGTTCATCGCTTTCGGCACCATCATTCGGCGGGGTGGATTGTACACCCATCCAGACCAGATAACATCCGTTAATCAGAACTGTAATGTGGGCCAGCGCAGACTTTGCAAGCAGCATGGCTTTCGGGCCCATCTTGCCTTCATCTGTGTTTGACCTCCGAAGCTATCCTCCGTGCTCGAAAGCGCTCTCGCCTGGAAGGATTTCCTAGATGAAACGCATTGCCGTCGTCGAAGACAACTCTGACAACCGTTTGCTCGTCCACGCCATTCTGGAAGACCTTTACGAGATTCACGAATACGAAACCGGAGTCGAAGCGCTGGAGGGCATCCGCAGGCAGGCTCCCGATGTGGTCTTGCTCGACATCTCCTTGCCCGGCATGGACGGTAACGAAGTGCTGCGACGGTTGCGCGCCGACGCCGGTTTGCGCGGCTTGCCCGTGATTGCCTTGACCGCGCATGCGATGTCCGGAGACCGTGAGAAGTACCTGGCAGCCGGGTTCGATGATTACATTTCCAAGCCGATCGTCGATGAAGAGCAATTATTGGGTTCGCTCGAGCGCTGCCTGGCGCGGACAGCGGATGCGCCGAGGGAGTGTTAGCGGATGGGTGCAGGCCGAGAGCAGGTGGGCGGATGAACCCTTCGAGTTTGATCATCGAGCTACTGGTCAGCCTGGTGATGGCCGTCACCCTGTTCAAAGTATGGTCGATCGGTCGCCGTGAAGGTCTTGCCAGGGAACAAGGCTGGTCCTTTTTGCTCGGCGGTTTCACCCTGCTTTTTGTCGGATGTTTAGTCGACATCACCGATCACTTCCCGGCGCTCAACTTCCTGATCGTCTTGGGCCAGACCCCCTACCAGGCGATGCTGGAGAAGGTGGTCGGGTTTCTCGGCGGTTTTGTGTTCCTGGCCATTGGGTTGTGGCGCTGGCTGCCCAATCTCGCGGCCCGTCGCCAAGCGGAAGCGGCCTTGCAGCAGGCCCATGATGAGCTGGAGGAGAGGGTGACCGAGCGCACCGCCGAGGTTTATGCCAGCAAC
>CAZCOV010000410.1:0-5084 GCA_964499975.1 uncultured Thermoanaerobaculia bacterium | reverse complement strand
TGCAAGGGTTGCCCGGTCTCCCACAGGACGAAGTTGGTGACGTCGACCACGTTGTTGATCGAGCGATGTCCCAGGGACTCGAGACGTTCGCGCAGCCAAGGCGGGCTCGGCCCGATGCGGACGCCGCGGATCACCAGGGCGGTGTAGCGCGGACACAGCTCAGGGTCCAAGACCGTCAGCCCCGCAACCTGGGCTGCGGGTGGGGTGGTTTCCCGCAGTTCGAATTGGGGCAAACGCAAAGGCTGCCGCAACAGCAGGGCAGCCTCACGCGCGAGCCCGAGGTGGTTCATGCAGTCCGGGCGATTGCTGGTGATGTCGATGTCCCAGATCACGTCGCGCTCGCCCGAGGCAAGCTCTACTTCGCGCGTTCCTTCGACGTTGAACCCGGCCGCGGTCAGCTGCCGCGCGACTTCGTCCGGAGTAGCGCTCAGGTCGGTGTAGCGTCCGATCCAGTTGCGAGAGAATTCCATCAGTTTCTGACCTGTCGCAAAAGCCGCTCGTCGTTGTCGAACAGCAGCCGGATGTTGGGAATTCCGTAGCGAATCATCGCCACCCGGTCGATACCCAGGCCGAAAGCGAAACCGCTGTAGCGCGCAGGGTCAATGCCTACCCCCTGCAGCACCCGCGGATCGACCATGCCCGAACCCAAGATCTCGAGCCAGCCGGTGGCTGAGCAGGTCGCACAGTCGTTCCCCCGACCTTGGCAAAAAGGGCAGGAGATGTCGACTTCGGCCGAAGGTTCCGTGAAGGGGAAAAAGCTCGGCCGCAGGCGGACTTGGGTTTCCCGGGTGAAGAGCCGCTGGACAAAAGTCTCGAGCGTGCCTTTGAGATCGCCAAAAGTGATGCCCTCAGCCACGGCCAAGCCTTCGACTTGATGAAACATCGGCGAATGGCGCAGGTCGTTGTCGTGGCGGTAGACCCGTCCCGGACAGATGATCCGGATCGGCGGTTGCGCGCGGCTCAGCATGGTGCGGATCTGGACCGGTGAGGTGTGGGTCCGCAGCAGCCGGCCGCCTTCGAGGAAGAAGGTGTCCTGGGTGTCGCGCGCGGGATGTCCGGCGGGCATGTTGAGCGCTTCGAAGTTGTGGTAGTCGTCCTCGACTTCTGGACCTTCGGCCACGCTGTAGCCCATTTCAGCGAAAATCGCTTCGATCTCATGGGCTACGTGGGTCACCGGATGGAGGGTGCCCAGATGCGGACGCCGTCCGGGCAAGGTGACGTCTTGGGCTTGACTGCGCTGCGCCACCGCTTTTTCCGCTGCAGTTAAGGTCGCATCGAGGGCTGCGAGACGGACCTCGACTTCCTGCTTGAGCTGGTTGACTCCCTGACCGTAGTCGCGCCGTTCGCTCGCCGGGATCTCTTTCATCCGTTCGAGCAGGGTCTTCAGCAGCCCTTGCTTGCGCCCGGCCCAGCGGAGCCGCAAGGCCTCCCAGTCGGCCCGGGTGCGGACCGCGGTCGCCTCCTGGCGGAACTGTTCGACGTGAACGGTGAGTTCAGTTGCGGTATTCATGCTCCCTCCGCATGGCGGATCTGCCCTGCAACCAGGGCTGATCCCAGGCCATTCCCTCAGGCTGGACCGCTTGCCCACCGCGGCCGTGGGCGTCAAGGCGGACCAGGGGTTGACTCCGGGTTGGCTGCGCGCGACTTGCCGCGAGCCAACCCACGGTACGCCGAAGCAGCGCTAGGACAGCCCCAGGGTGTCCTTGGCCAGGGCGGTGAGCCGAGTAAACCCCACGGGATCTTGAACTGCGAGATCGGCGAGGATCTTGCGATCGAGGGTCGAGCCCGCTTGTTTCAAACCAGCGATCAGCCGGTTGTAGGAAAGTCCGTTTTGCCGAGCTGCGGCGTTGATGCGGGTAATCCACAGACTGCGGAACTGCCGCTTGCGTTGCCGACGATCACGGTAGGCATAGACCAGGCTGCGGTCGACCGCTTGCTTCGCCATCCGGTAGGCGTTGGAGCGGGTGCCGTAAAAGCCCTTGGAGAGCTTGAGAATGCGCTTGCGCTTGTGGGCTCGTTTAAAGCCCCGTTTAACACGTGCCATCTTGAACCTCGTTGTGGTTGTGGTGGGCAGCCCCGGTGGACAGGTTCTTTCCAGCGGCAGCCGCGGTCAGGCGGGGTGCGATCGAACGCGCCCGGCCTAGTGCAACAGTTTTCTCACGATGTCTTGAAAAGCGTCGGAGACCAGCGTGCTTTTGCGCAGGTTCCGCTTCCGCTTCGCCGACTTCTTGGTCAGGATGTGGCTGTGCATCGAATGATGGCGCAGCACCTTCCCGCTGGCACTGACTTTGAAGCGTTTGGCCGCGCCTCGATGCGTTTTCTGCTTTGGCAAGTCCAGCTCCTTTCTGGGTGAGCCACGCTCGCGCGTGCAGCTCGACCGTAAAAACTCGATTCTAGTCGGATTTCAGGGCCGCTTGGAAGCCCCCCAAGCTACAACTCTGCTACAACTCCAGACTGCGCTCGGCGCTCAGCTTGCGGACGTGTTCGATAAAGCTGGCCAGGTCAACCGCCCCCAGCTCTTCGCCTTGACGTCGGCGCACATTGATCTGCCCGGCCTCCTGCTCGCGCGCGCCCAAGACCAGCATGTAGGGGATCTTCTCCAGCTGGGCTTCCCGGATCCGGTAACCGAGTTTCTCATTTTTGTCGTTGAGCACCGCGCGCAACCCCGCCTGCCGCAAGGCCCGTTCGACCTCCTGCCCGTAGGCGAGGAACTTCTCAGAGACCGGGAGCACGACCGCTTGCACCGGTGCCAGCCATAGGGGAAAGGCGCCGGCCGTGTGCTCGATCAAGATGCCCAAGAAGCGTTCGAGCGAACCATACATCGCGCGGTGGATCATCACCGGACGCTGTTCACTGCCGTCAGCGGCCACGTACTTCAAGGAAAAACGTTCAGGTAGCTGGTAATCGAGCTGCACCGTGCCCAGCTGCCAGCGCCGGCCGATCGCGTCTTTGACCTGGAAGTCGATCTTGGGCCCATAAAAAGCGCCCTCTCCTGGGCTGATTTGGTGCGCGATCCCATGGCGGTCGAGCGCGCTCTGCAATAGCTTTTCGGCGCGATCCCACAGCGCGGCCGCGCCGAGGAATTGCTCTGGACGCGTCGACACTTCGATCTCGACGTCGGTGAAACCGAAGGTTTGGTAGAGCCGGTGGATCATCGCGACTGCGCTCAAGATCTCCGCTTCCACCTGTGCTTCGGTGCAGAAGATGTGGGCGTCGTCCTGGCAGAACGAACGCACGCGGGTCAAGCCGGTGATCACGCCGCTCCGTTCGTAGCGGTGCAACCGTCCGAAGTCGGCATAGCGGATCGGCAGGTCGCGGTAGGAGCGCAGGCGGGTGCTGAAGATCAAGCAGTGGGTTGGGCAGTTCATCGGCTTGACCGCGAATTCCCGCGCATCTGCTTCGGTGAAGAACATGCCTTCGCGGTAGTGCGCGTAGTGCCCTGAGGTGTGCCACAGCTCGACGTCTAAGATTTGCGGGGTCAAGACCTCGCCATAGCCGTACTCGTCATAAAGCTCGCGGGCATAGTCGACCAGCGCGTTGTAGATGTGGGCGCCTTTGGGGTGAAAGAACGGGGACGCCGGGGCTTGCGGCTGAAAACTGAAAAGGTCGAGTTCGAGCCCCAGCCGTCGGTGATCACGCGCCCGCGCGGCCTCTTGCAGCGCGAGGTAGTCGGCGAGCTCCTTTTCGCTGCCAAAAGCCGTGCCGTAGATGCGCTGCAGGCGTTCGTTGGCTTCGTCGCCTTTGAAGTAGACGCCGGAGGCTTCGAGCAGCTTGACCGCGCCGATCTGGGACAGCCGCTGGACATGGGGTCCGCGGCACAAGTCGGTGAACCCGCCGTGGCGGAACAAGGTGATGGGCTCGCCTTCGGGGATGTCTTCTAAGCGCGTCAGCTTCAGAGTTTCACCCATCGACGTAAAGAGCTGGACGGCCTCTGAGCGGCTGATTTCTTGGCGTTCAAAGCAGGTGTCTTCCGCCAAGATCTCACGCATCTTGGCTTCGATGAGGATCAGGTCGTCGGGAGTGAAACTGCGCGCGAAGCGGAAATCGTATTGGAACTTCTCGCTGTGGTCTTTGCGGCCGGCATCGATCTCGACTTCGGGCCACAGCCGCTTGACCGCGTCGGCCAGCACATGCTCGGCGCTGTGCCGGATGAACATGCCCGCTTCCGGGCTCTTGGTGGTGAAGATGCGGAAAGGTCCGCTCGCGCGCAAAGGGAAGCGCAAATCCACGATCTGCTCGCCGAGCTGCGCGCCGACCGCGGCCCGCGCCAGTCCCGGTCCGATCGCGGTGGCGACCGCCAGCGGGGTAGTCCCGGCCGGCACGGTGCGCACCGAACCGTCGGGCAACTGCAGTTCGATCATTGGAGAGGTACTCATCGCGTTCGCGCCGGGCAGCGTGGTTTCAAGCGAAGCTTTCGCGCCAAGCTATTCCAGCGATTCCAGCAGGGGATAAGGATTACAGGATCTTGGGATCAGAATCTTGGGACGTTGTCATGGTAGGCGCTAGCGGACTTGAACCGCTGACCTCTACCGTGTGAAGGTAGCGCTCTAACCAGCTGAGCTAAGCGCCTATGGGTGCCCTGGTATCGACCGCGGAGGTCTCCTCGGATTCCTGGAAGCGACTTCGCTCGGGGCGCGCGTCTCTTTGAGCTCTGGTAGGCCCGAGCGGACTCGAACCGCTGACCTCTACGATGTCAACGTAGCGCTCTAACCAAGCTGAGCTACGGGCCTGGATTCATTGCGGCGGTCGCCAGCCGCAAGGCAGGCAAATTAGCAGACGCCGCCGCGAAGTGTCAATTCGGCCAGCCCTCCGGTGGGCCCGGGAAAGGGGGTTCGAGGGGCAGGGCGCGCCGGTCCGGTTCAGACCAGGTCGGTGTCGCCCAGGGTGTAGTGCAGGCGCCCGCGCGGGTCCGCCATCGGACGCAGCTCGTGGTCCGAGGCGCGCACGGGATAGTAGGAGACGCCGGCATCGCCCCGGTCGATGAAACCGAGTCGCAAGAGCGCGGCGCGATAGGGGTGGCGGCGAGGCAGCCAGCAGTCGATGAGCGCCGCCCCGTCCGCGCGCGCCAGCTCGACCGCATCGTG
>CAZCOV010000409.1:0-5130 GCA_964499975.1 uncultured Thermoanaerobaculia bacterium | reverse complement strand
GGTTGCCGTTCGCGAGGTTGATCGAGTCGATTTCGCCGACCTGGTAGGCGGTGTCGGCGGAGAGGCCGCGCTGGTGACTAGGGGGGACCTGAGCCAAGGACAGGCTGGCCAAGAGCAGTCCGGCCAGCAGGGCATTCAAGTGGCGCATCGCCCGATTATAGGTTAAGACGGGAAACCCACCAAGGTATCCCGAGCGCTAGAGCTAGAAGCCCAGAACGCCCAGAGAACCCAGAGAACCCAGAGAGCCCAGACCGGCCAGGACCGCCGCCAGCGCCGACCGCAAACCAGTTAGGGCTAGACCATCGGACCGAGCGCTTCGACGAGCGCGAGGTCCTGGCGGGCTTTGGCCCCTGGCGTAGCTTTGCGCGCGGCTAGGGGCGGCACTACCAGGACGCTGCAGGCAGCATCGCGGACCAAGACCGCGGCCACGCTGCCGAGCAGGAAACGCTCAAAGCCGCTGCGGCCGTGGGTGCCCAGGATCATCAGGTCGACCGGGTGCTGGCTGAGATCGGCAAGAACCTGCTCGCGCGGCAGCCCCACGGCAAGGCGCGCTTGGACGTGGACTGCCGGCGGCGGGTTGAGTCCGCCGACAAACCGCTTCAGCTCATCGTTGGCAAAGCGGTCCACCTGCTCGGGCGAGAAGTGGACGCTGCCTCTGCGATCGACTTCGCTCAGAACAAACAGCGCCTCGACCTGACAAGCCGTCCCGCCGGTGTGCAAAAGCTCAAGCCCGCGGGTCAAGGACTCGTGGGAGAGCGGCGAGAGATCGACCGGCGCCAGCACTTTTTCCGGCCAGTTGAACTGCTGGCCGCGGACCACCCAGACCGGCACCCAGGCTTCGCGCAGGATGCGGTCCGCGGTTGAGCCGAGGAGCGCGGCCAGGCGAGGGCTTCCTTCGTGTGGTCCGACCACAATGAGGTCCGCGCCAAAAGTCCGCGCTGCTTCGAGGATGACTCGCTGGGGCGTGCCGACTTCGATGGTCGCGCTAGCGGCGAGCTGGGGATCCCCCCCGACCCGCGCGAGCTGCGCGGCGAGCTGCTCGCGGTAGAGATTCTCGACCGGCAGCTCAGTCAAAGACATGGCCAGGCTGGTGCCCGGCTCACCCATATAGGTGACGGGCAAGGCATAGGCATGGACGAGGTGCAACTGCGCGCCAGCGCGGCGCGCGATCTCGAGTCCAGCACGGACAGCGGAGTCAGCCGCTTCCGTGAGGGAAGTTCCAAGGACGATGTGGCGGATGGGGTCTTGCATGGTTTGCCTCCTAGCCTGAACTTAGTGCCGAATTCGGCGTTTGACCACAGCTGCCGGGGTGGTTCGCCCGCAGCCCTGCCGCCACCCGTCAAGGTGGGCTCGGACACACTGCGCCGGTTGCCACCCACTCGCGGATCAGCGCGGCAAGGTCCGCCTGGGTCCCCGGCGGCGGCTCGCGCGCTATCCCGGGTTGCCAGGCCCAACCCACCAGCGGATCTTCGGCCATGTGGGTGACGATCTCCGCGAGTTCCCGACCACCGTTTCTTTGCGGGTCCTTGAGCTGGGCACAGATCTCAGCCAGGGTCTTGCTTTCCCACGCCGCCTGCCGCGGAGCCAGCAGCCAGTGCGGTGCGCCGGGGATGCGTCCGGGATCAAAATTCTCGGACTGGTGGCAGGTAGAACAGCGCATGCCGACCACACCGTTGCCGCCGATGCCTCGCCAGACCTCGGGTTGATGCGGCTGTCCAGCGCCTTGGAGCGGCTGATCTCCGGCCGGATGACAGTTGACGCAGCGCGGGTGCTGCAGCACCTTGCCGGCTTCGACGAACAAGGCCGCCGAGCGCGCCGCCGGGTCTTGGATCGCGGCGAAAGTGGTCACAGGAGCGAGCCCTTGCGGGTCCGCCTCTGCTCCAGCAGCGCCGAACCCGGCGAGCGTCCAAGCGGCACCTAACAGCACAGAGAGCGATTTCCGCATTTTCAAGCCCCTTTCTTGACGGTCGTCGGCGCGGTGGACGCAATCGCCCGGCGCAACGGCAGCCGGCGCACCCGCTGGCCGGTCAGCGCGAACCACGCGTTGGCCACGGCCGGCGCAATCGGCGGTACTCCCGGCTCTCCCACCCCGGTCGGGGGTTCGCTCGAAGGCACGATGTGGACCTCGATCTGCGGCATCTCGTGGATGCGCAAGGGACGGTAGTCATGGAAATTCGCATTCACCACCTGCCCCCCAACGAGCACGATCTCGCTGTGGAGCGCTGCCCCCAAGCCAAAACCGATCCCGCCTTCGAGCTGCGCGCGGATGTTGTCTGGGTTGAGCGGCTGGCCGCAGTCCACCGCGCACACCACCCGCTCGACCTTGGGCATACCGTCCTTGCCGAGCGAAACCTCAGCCACCTGGGCCACGAACGAGTTGAAGGATTCTTGCAGCGCCAAGCCGCGGGCGCGACCGGCGGGCAAAGGCTGGCCCCAACCCGCCTTTTCCGCGGCCAGTTCCAACACCTGGCGATGGCGGGGATGATCGGCCAAGAGCTCGCGCCGCCAAGCGAAGGGATCTCGCCCCGCCCGGTGCGCCAGCTCGTCGAGGAAAGTCTCGGTGGAAAAAGCGGTGTGGGTGTGCCCTACCGAACGCCACCACAAGACCGGCACCCCCACCGCCACGGTGTGCAAGTCGACCCGCAAATGGGGGATCGCGTAAGGCAAGTTACGGCCGCCTTCGACCGAAGTGCCGTCGATACCGTTATGCACCAAAGCGGACTCAAACGGCGTGCCCGCGAGGATCGACTGGCTGACGATGCGGTGGGTCCACGCGACCAACCGGCCTTGGGCATCGAGCCCAGCGCGCAGCCGGTGGACGACCAGGGGACGATAGCGCCCGCCGCGCAGATCGTCCTCGCGCGTCCACACCAGCTTGACCGGCACACCGTGCAAACGGCTGCCCGCCGTCTTGATCAGAAGCGCTGCTTCGGCCGCGATGTCGGCGTCGGGCGTGGCGCGGCGACCAAAACTGCCGCCCGCAAGCAAGGTGTGGATCTGCACCTGGCTGGGTTCGAGCCCGAGCACCCCGGCCACCGTCATCTGGTCCACGGTCTGCAGTTGCGATCCCGCCCAGACTTCGCAGCCTTGCGCATCGACGCGGATCGCGCAGTCGAGCATTTCCATGGGCGCGTGTGCCAGATACGGAAACTCAAAATCCGCGCTCAGGGTTTGGACGGCACCGGCGAGCGCGGCCTCGGGGTCGCCCTGCTGCTGGGCCACTGCCCCGGGGCGCTCGAGCAGGTCCCGAAATTCAGCGAAGAGCTCGGCGCTGCCACGCCGCTCTGCCGCGCTTTCATCCCACTCGATCCGGAGCGCGTCGCGCCCTTTTTTCGCTGCCCAAAAACCACGGGCGAGGACCGCAACCCCGCGCGGCATGGCGATCACGTCGACCACTCCGGGGACTTTGCGGGCCTGGCTGTCGTCGACCGCCTGGACCTTGGCGCCAAAGCGCGGCGGATGGGCGACCACCGCGGTCAACATTCCGGGCAAGTTGAAGTCGAGGGTGAAAGTGGCAGTGCCATGGACCTTGGCGACAACGTCCACTCGCGGCGGGCTGGTGCCGATTAGCCGGAAATCCTTGGCCTCTTTAAGCGCGACCTCTGAGGGGACGGGCTGCTGCGCGGCTAGGTCGGCGAGTTCGCCAAACGTCGCGGATTTGCCCGCTGCCGAGTGACGGACGACCCCGCGGTCGACCGTGAGCTGGGCTGCGGGGAGGTTCCAGTGGGCCGCAGCCGCAGCCACCAGCATGGCACGCGCGGTGGCGCCGGCTTGGCGCAGCTGCATCCAGGAATTGGCCATGGCAGTGCTGCCGCCGGTCCCTTGCGCACCAAAAAAGAGGTTGGCGTACTGCTGGGTGTCCGCCGGAGCGGATTCCACGCGGATTTGGGCCCAATCCGCGTCGAGCTCCTCGGCCAGGATGGTGGCGAGGCCAGTGTACGTCCCCTGCCCCATCTCGAGGTGCTTGGCGATCACCGTCACGGTGTTGTCCGGGCGGATGCGGACGAAAGCGTTGGGCGCAAAGGCTGGGCTGGCACCTGTTGGGCTGGCACCTGCTGCGGCACCTGCTGCGAGTGCGGGGCTCGCGAGCGCTTGGGCAGCGCGTTCGTCCCAGCGAAAACCGAGCCACAAGCCCGCGCCCAGGCCCAGGCTACCTTTGAGGATTTGCCGGCGATCGAATCCGGACGCGGCGGGTGCAGGCGGCTCGCCCAGGGTTCGGGTCAAGATGTTGCTCATGCGCCACCTCCCGCCGGCTCAGCTGCCGCACCCCGCGCCGCGCTGGCCGCAGCGTGGATGGCTTGGCGGATCCGGACATACGTGGCACAGCGGCAAACATTGCCATTCATCGCCGCGTCGATGTCGTGGTCGGTCGGCTGCGCGATCTCGCTGAGCAGCGCGACCGCGCTCATGATCTGACCCGATTGGCAATAACCGCACTGCGGCACCTGGAGTTTGACCCAGGCTTCCTGCACCGCCTGCGCCACCCGTCCGGAAATTCCTTCGATGGTGGTGACCGCCCGACCGCGCAGGGCCCGTATGGGCAAGACGCAAGCCCGCACGGGCTGCCCTTCGAGATGGACGGTGCAAGCGCCGCACTGGGCGACCCCACAGCCGAACTTGGTTCCGGTCAGTTGCAGCTCGTCGCGCAGCACCCACAAGAGCGGCGTGTCCGGCTCGACGTCGACTTGCTGCGGACGACCGTTGACAGTGAACTCGAATCGCATGGCACCTCCGACAAGGAACGAGGGGTGGGTTCCAGGATGAGCTCCAACTCACCTTGACTCCAATACTTTACTGCAAACACAGCACGTTACTGCAAACACAGCCACCGCCTGCGGTTCAATAGAGCACTTCAGTTGAGCACTTCGGCGAGCCGCACTTCTGGACGTCGGGCAAGCGCTTCGAGCCACCGCTCGAAGTCCATCACCATGGCCTCCGCGGTTGCGCGGTCAAACAGCTCATTGTCATAAATCAAGGTGCCAAAAATCCGCTCGCCGTGGTTCAGCCAGAGCGCCAGGTCCTGGTCGGTCGTCCCCCGGTGGACCGTACGCAAGCTGGCCGCAATCCCCGCCACCGAATCGGCCGCGGGACGGGGTTCACCCACGCCGTGCGCCGGCACGTTGAGGAAAG
>CAZCOV010000408.1:1217-5185 GCA_964499975.1 uncultured Thermoanaerobaculia bacterium | reverse complement strand
ATCTGGCCCCAATCTGGGCGCCAGAAATGTGAATTTATTGCTGCGTCGACCCTTAGCTCGTCGACTTGCGCTTGGAGGACTCCGGTTGGGTTAGACTTTCCAGCGATGAGCACCGAGCTCCCCCGTCGTCTTGCCGAGTTTTTCACCGCGCGCTTTGAGCGCGGGGTGACAGCCGTGTATCTCTTCGGCAGTCACGCTGCAGGGCGAGCCCACCGCGAAAGCGACATCGATGTGGGAGTCCTGCTCGAATGGGACCACTATCAAGACGCCAAAGCACGCTTCGCCGCCCGGGTGCAGCTCACCGCCGAGCTGATCTCAGCGCTGTCCTGCAACGACGTCGACGTGGTGATTCTGAATGACGCCCCACCTCTTTTTGGCCGCAGGATCGTTCAGGACGGACGATGTGTTTTCGTGGGGTGTCCGACAGCCAGGCAGGTTTACGAGCGCGATGTCGCACTGCGCGCTGCCGATCTCGCACCCTTCTTGCGCAAAATGCAACGGATCAAGCTCGAGGCCCTCGCCCGATGAGCCAGCTGATCGGTATTTTGTTCAAGATTAATGGGTAAAAAATCTCAAGTGATTGAAATGTAAGGCTTTTACCGATTCTGCACAGAAATCTGTGCAGATTGGAGAAACTCCGCAGCGTCCGCGCTCCGGGTTGGTTTTCCACCCCGTTTTCCGCAGACTTTTCCGCGGCTGCTGTGAAGAAATTGCAAAGATGCTATAAATGCCGTGCGCGCGCCGAGCTCCAGACGATTGGAACGGTCTATCCGCTTTTCAGTGAAAATATATGGCAGAATGGGTCAATTCAGTTAACTTTTTGCCGATCAAAACCTTAGCCACCTTGCACAAATCCCTGTGCAAGATGGGGAGAATCCGCTAGCCACGGGCATCCGGGCCGGGTTTACACCCTTCTTCCACAGGCTTTTCCGCAGTCGTTGTGAAGAAATAGTAAAGCGTCTATTCTTCTCACCAAGTGCTCCCCGAATGCGCAGCGCTTGCGCAGGAGCCGTGCTCGAGCTTGCGTCCGGACTTCAAGCAAAAGGCAACCAGGGCTTGAGCGGACCGACTTCCGGACCCGGCCGCCAGCGGCGAATCCGCAGCGGGGCCCACAGCAGGGTTTGCGCATAAGCCAAGAGCGACCGCGTTTGGCAGCGACGGAGCAGCGCGTCTTGCGGCGGTGCGTGGCGCGCATTGGCGGCAAAGCGGCGCAACCCGCGTCGCAGTCCAGCCCAACTCCCGTGTTTCCAGTCGACGATCGCTTCGGAGGTACCTTGCGCAGCAAAGCGGCCGAGCAGCCAGGTCTCGGTAATGCGCTCGGCCGCGGTCAAGTGGGCAACCCGTGCCTGGGGTGCGTAAACGACCCGGCCGCCGGTCCGCTCGATGCGCAAACAGAGCTCGGTTTCCTCGCACGAGCGCAGCGATTTGCCGCGCCGGCCGAGGTCAGGGCTGAAACCGCCCAGGCGAGTGAAGACCGAGCGGCGAAAAGCCATGTTGGCGCCGCGTGGGTATTCGTTGTAGGCGAGATCGAGAAGATCTGGCCCGAGATCCCAGGCCGAGAGATAGGGGAAGTAAGCGGAACTCAACCAGGACGGCATCTCACCTTCAAGCAGCAGGTCGATCGGACCACCCGCGGCTTGGACGTCCTCCAGGCGCAAGGCGTCGACCAGCGCGCGCAGCCAGTGCGGGTGAGGGAAGGCGTCGTCGTCGACGAAAACCAGCAACTCCCCGCGCGCTGCGGAAATCCCGCGGTTGCGGGCGGCCGACAGGCCGATCTCGGTTTCTGCCACCACCCGAACCCGCTCCGGAGAGGCCGCGGCAACTTCCTGGGCGACCTCTAACGTGTCGTCGTTCGAGCGGTTGTCGACGATCACCAGCTCCCAAGCGGCTACCGGCGGTTCGACGGCGAGGATGGCGGCGCAAGCTCGGGCGAGCAAACGGGAGCGGTTGCGGGTGCAGACGACTACGCTGATTTCCGGGTCCGGCATCAAAACTCCAGGTCGGATCCGCGGACGGTTAGCCGGGTTTGGGCGGCAGCGAATGGACGAAAGCCAAGCACATCTCAACCCAGTGCGCCAAGTCCTCATCCGCTTCAAAGCCCGGGGGATCGACGAAAACATAGCCTTTCATCGGCTTGCCGGTGAAGTCCATCACCCGAACGTGCGGCTGCTCCAAAGTTTCAGGGTAACGCGCTGGGCCCACCCGGGCCATCAAGGTGTCGCCCAAAATGCCCACGAACATGTAGCCGCGGGACATGAACGCCATCCCACCGAACATCTTCTTCTCGGTGATGCCCTGTCCGCTGATCCGCGGGTTGTCCGCCAGGATTTCGCGCAAGCGAGTCGCCAGACCCTCATCAAATGCCATGGGCGTAGCATAGCACTGCCCCGCCGACCGCAATAGGACTCAGCAACAGAACTGATCAACAGGGCTCATTCGGGCTCGCTGCGGCGCAGGCGTTTGACTTGACTGCGCTGGCGTTTGCTCTCCAAACGTCGTTTTTTGGCGGCTAGCGTCGGCCGCGTGGGGCGGCGTGGTTGGGGGGGCTCCAGGGCTTTGCGGATCCAAGCGGCCAGGCGTTCGCGGGCGTCCTGGCGATTGCGCTCTTGCGAGCGAAACCGTCGCGCTTCGATCAGCAACACGCCTTCGGCGGAGATCCGGCGGGCAGCGAGACGGAGCAGCCGCTCGCGCACGGCCTCGGGCAAGGAAGGCGAGCTGCGGACATTCCAGCGCAGCTGCACGGAAGTCGCAACTTTGTTGACATTCTGGCCGCCTGGGCCAGAAGCGCGCACGAACTTCTCTTCCAGTTCGTTGTCGTCGAGGACGAATTCAGGGGTGATCAGCACGCGCCCGCTCCGCTTGAATCTACGATTTGTCCCCGGTTACTTTGGGCATGGGATCCGCCGGGGAAGCTGTGTCGGGGGCAGCATCCCGCGGGTTGGTGGGTGAGTCTGAGGTCACGCGCTGGGCAAGGATTTCCCGCATCAGATCACGAAAAGAGATGATTCCCACGACCCGCCGTGCGGCATCGACCACGGGAACATGCTGAACTCCGCGTCGGCGCAAGATGGTAGCGGCTTCCCGGACCGGGTCCTCGGGGCGGACCGTGCGGAGGTCATCGCAGGTGGCCCAGTGCTCGATTGGTGCCTGCAAGTCCAGGTCGGTGTGGAGTTCGCGATAGAGGTCGGTGCGGGTGGCCAGGCCGACCAGACAGCCGTCGGGGTCGACCAGGGGTAAACAGCTGTGCCCATGTCGGGTGAAAGCGCGGATGGCTTCTTCCAGCGTGGCTGCGTGGGGCAAAGTTGCGGCTACGGGAGACATCAAGCGAACGCAGGGCAGCTCGAGCACTGCTTTCGGCATGGCCGCTGGCAGCAAATCAGCGGCGAGGGCGAACCGCCGCGAAGTGTTTTGCAAGGCCGCGCGCAGCAACTCCCAGCGCTGCGCGAGTTCGTCGAACAGCTGGGATTTGAGCACCAACACGGTGCTGGGTTCGAGCGCCCGGGCGGTCGTGGTGCGCACCCGACGGCGGAGCAAGCTGCCCTCGCCAAAGTGTTCGCCCGGACCGAGTTCTTCGCGCAGGACGACGTCGCCTTGAGAGCTGGTCTGGGTCAGCTCCAGGCGTCCCGATTCGATGACGTAAAAAGCCCCGCTCACCTCGCCTTGCCGGAACAGCACTTCTCCGGCTTCGAGATGGAGGTGGGGGACCACCGTGGTGGTGCGGATGTCAAGGGTGTTGATGCTGCGCGGGAAGAAGAGGCGCATCGTCCACTCAACCAGCACCTGCAACTTGCGGTCCAGCCGCGGCAGCTTGAGCAAGTAAACGGTTCGCCACACCCACCAGGCAAAAAACCCGCTGAATTTGAGTCCGCGGATGTAGGCCACGGCATTGCGGTGGCCGAGCGTCGCGAGCTGGCCTTGCGAACGGTAGGCAAAAGCGTCGGGGGCGCGGTCGGCCAGGACGCGGCAAA
>CAZCOV010000408.1:0-1207 GCA_964499975.1 uncultured Thermoanaerobaculia bacterium | reverse complement strand
TATTGCGCGCGACCTGCTCCCCTTGCCGCACGGCAAATTGGGCAGTGGGCGGGCAGATGCCGCCATACCCGTCGGGAACATTGGCGCCGTCACCGATCGCCCATAAATGGCTTTGCCCTTGCACCCTCAGGCAGCTGTCGACCACCATCCGACCTGCATCCGTGGGCTGGGCGAGTTGGTTCCAGATCGGGTGCGGGGCATTGCCCACCGTGCAGATCACGGTCCGTGCGGGAATCAAATCGCCGTTTTCCAGGTAGACCCCTTCGCCCGAGACCGCGCGGACCCGCGCGTTCAGTTTGAGCTCCAGGCCACGGCGGTGGAGCAGGCGCTCGGCATAGCGTCCGAGGCTCGGGTCGAGTTCAGGGAGCAGCAGCTCGCGCGAGTGGACGCAGGTCACGCGCAGGGGTTCTCGCCGCAAGGTGGGGTAAAAGCGCCGGGCATGGCGCAGCAAGTCGAAAATCTCCGCCACGGTCTCGACCCCGCTGAAACCGCCACCGACGACCACGAAGCTCAAGAGGCGCGCGCGTTCGTCCGCATGGTTTTCCAGGGCTGCGCTTTCCAGCCGATCGACCACGGCGCGGCGCAAAGAAAGCGCATCCGCCACGTTCTTCATCATGAAAGCATGTTCGAGCATTCCGGGAACCCGCCGCACGTCCACCACCGAACCGAGCGCGAGCACCACATGGCGCCCGCGAAAGCGCAGGCCCGCGGTCCGTCCGGGGACCGCCACCGTGGCGATCCGTTCGGCGGCGTCGAGGTCGGAGACTTCACCGCGCACCACGTGGGTGCGGCGCAACAGGTGGCGCAGCGGGCTGATAACGTGGGTGGGTTCCAAGCTGGCGCCGACCACTTCGGGCAAGAGCGGCTGGTACACGAAGTAATTCTCGACGTTGACCAGCGTGATGGTGGCCCGGCGGGGGAGCAGGCGCTCCAGCCGTCGCGCACACCAGACCCCGGCAAAGCCGCCGCCGAGGATGAGCACATCACTGTCGGCCAGTTCGCGGACGAAGGGATCGCGGCGGGGAGGTTCGCGGTTGGGTTCCGGGGTCAAGCGGTCTACCTCACTGGGCCGTCCAGCCTACCACACCTGGTCCAGCCAACACCGCCATCACCGGTTGGCAGGTGCTTAACGGTTTTCGGGCCCACTCCTTGAACCCGGCAGGGTTCGATAACTTAGGCCTGTTTGGAGTAGGGTGGGCGCCAGCCC
>CAZCOV010000407.1:0-5192 GCA_964499975.1 uncultured Thermoanaerobaculia bacterium | reverse complement strand
GAGATATTGTCTTCATTGGAATTCTGGGGATGGATGTGGAGGTAGATACACGGGGCACCGAAGAGTTCGGCTTTCCCTTGGGAGTTCGGCTTTCCCTTGGGAGTTCGGCTTCCCCTTGGGAGTTTTGCTCCCTTGACGCGACAGCCGGGGCTTTACTTTGCGAACGATATCGGGTATTTGTGGGCAGTAGAACCAAGGGAGCCTGCTCACGCGCGCAACGCCCGTGAGCAGGCTCAATCGATGACGATGCCATGGAGCGCGTGAGGGCCTGGTATGGGTGAGCCCAGGTACTGTTGCGCACTCTGGCAACAACACCACGGAGAGGCTTCATGAGCAAAGAACCTACAGTGCTTTCCGCCCTTGCAGAACACGCCATTGGGCTCGACCACGTCGCGATCGCGGTTCCCGACCTGGAGAGTGCGCTCACCTGGTACCGCGACGTCATGGGTTTTGAAGTGGTCGAGCGGCGCACCACCGCGGGGAAGAAGACCGGCATGGTGTCCGCTGTTTTGAAAGCGGGCCCGCTGATCTTCGTGCTGGTTCAGGGTACTTCGCCGGAGTCTCAGGTGTCCCGGTTCATCGCGCACTACGGACCAGGTCTGCAGCACATGGCCGTGGCGGTCAAGGATCTCCCGAACTTGGCGCAGCGGCTCGCGGCCGCCGGCATCGAATTCGACACCACCATCATCCAGGGCGAAGGCATCCGCCAGATTTTCACCGCTCGCGATCCGCGCTCGGGCATGATGTACGAGTTGATTGAACGGCAAGTGGCGGATGGCCATTTCAGCGACCAGAGTGTCAACGAACTCTTCCGCCAGCTCGAAGCCAAGGACTCTTTCTAGTGCTGCGCGAAGGATTTTTCGAGCGGGAGACTCCAACTCTGTATGCGACGATTCGGCCGCCGCCCTGACCCAGCTTTACGGGAACTAGAACCGGATGACCGGAAGCTGGCGCAGCGGATGCTCGCGGGTGACGAGAGCGCCTTTGAAGACTTCTTCGGAGGGAATTTTCCGCGCCTTTACCGTTTTGCCATGGCGCGGCTCAAAAACCCCGACCTGGCACGCGACATCGCCCAGTCAGCGATTTGCAAAGCGATAGCGCACCTGCACACGTATCGCGGGGAGGCAACCTTGGTGGCCTGGCTCTTCACCATTTGCCAGCACGAGATCAGCGCCCATTATCGCGACCGGCAACGCATCCCGCCGCCGGTTCCCCTCCTCACCGAGGATGCGGAAATCCGCGCGGTTCTGGACGCGTTACCCACAAGTCAAGCTGGGCCAGACGAGGAGTTGCGGCAGAAAGAAATCGCCCAGCTCGTCCACGCCACGCTCGACGCCTTGCCCCCACGCTATGCCCGCGCGCTCGAATGGAAGTACCTCGACGGCGAACCTGTCGCCGAAATCGCGACGCGGCTCGAAGTGGGGGTCAAGGCTGCGGAGTCGCTGCTCACCCGGGCGCGCGAGGCCTTCCGCGAAGGTTTTGCTGCCCTGGGTGAACCGCTCGGGCGAGCGCGGGTCCGCTCGGCATGACGATGCCGATCTGAGATGACGATTCGAGATGACGATTCGAGATGATCCGAGATGACGATCCGATGAGGACAATGAAGCACGGTGACCCCCATGAGCGACAACCGGAATGATCTTCACCCCATGGCGGACCCTCCGAACCCTGACGACGAAGCGGTCATTCGTCTGCTCCAGCTGGCTGGGCACCGACCGGAGATCTTGCCGGCAGATGCTGCCATCGTCAAGGCAGCAGCGCGTGCCGAGTGGCAGCGAGCGGTCTGGGCAGCGCGGCGACGGACCTACTGGTACCGCAGCGCAGGCGCCTTGCTGGCGGCGGCCGCAGTGGTGCTGGTCGCGCTCAACGCTGGGTTCTTCCAGCGCGTTGACCCGCCGCAAGGAGAACCCGTCGCGACTTTGGAGCTGGCAACCGGCCAGGTCATAGCGACCGCTGCCGGAGGGGAACTGGCCGACTTGTCGCCGGGCCAAACGTTGCTCGCAGGATCGGTCATCGAGACCGCGTCGTCGGGATCTGCCCAGGGGGGAAAATCCCGCGCCGCCCTGCGGCTGGCCAGCGGTGGCTCCTTGCGCCTCGACACCGGGACTCGCTTGCGACTGCTTTCGCGCACGACCCTGGCCCTCGAAAGCGGGGCCGTGTACGTGGACTCGGGCGCGACTTCGCCGTTAACGCCTCTGGTGATCGCGACGCCGTTGGGTGTGGCGCGTGACATCGGCACCCAATTCGAAATTCGCCTGGGAACCGCAACGAACCCGCTCGAAGTACGGGTGCGGGAAGGGCGAGTGCTGTTCAACCACCAAGACGCGGCGCGCACGGTGGGCGTCGGCCGCGCCCTCGCCGTGCTCGCCGATGGTCAGTGGGCCGAGCGGGAAGTTTCCCTGCACGGCCCCGACTGGGAGTGGGTCCAAAGCGTTCTTCCCATGTTCACGGTCGAGGGGCGCTCGCTGCGCGAGTTTCTCGCCTGGGCCGCGCGCGAACGTGGCTGGGAGCTGCGCTTTGCCAGCCCGGCCCTGGCCGACCGCGCAGCCGGGGTCATCCTCCACGGCACCATCGCGGATTTGCGCCTGGATGATGCGCTCGCTGCGCTCCTCGCCGGGAGCAGTCTCGGCTACCGCGTCGAGGACGGGGTCTTGCTGGTCGAGCCCTTGCGCTGACAACTGCACCAGAGTTCAGCTGCTATTTGGCCGGCGTGGTAACCGGATGCTGTGCTTCAGGCATGGCAGTTCCTCAGTGCGCTGAGGGGCCGCCGGGTTGCCAGGCTTGGCGCAGGCTGGCGATGGCATCGGGGTGACGCATCGAGAAGTCGTCGTCATAAGAGCGGTTCTGTCCGGGGATCCACTTCCACCAAAACATCCCGACGATGAACGGTTGCTGCTCGATGCGCGTTAGAGCCACGGTGAGCAAGCGTTGGCGCAGGGCGCGGTTGGGCGCGTTGTCGGCGCTGACGCTGCGCCAGGGCTCGCGCGCTGCAATCGGCGAGAGGTCATAACCGATTTCGGTGAAAAAGACCGGTTTTTGCTCCCGGCGTGAAAGTTCGCGAAGGGCGGCTAGCGGGGCGTCCCAACCCCGCTCGAGCTGCGCTGGATCGGGATTGGGATCGCTGCTCAGCGGGAAGTAAGCTTGCACCCCGATCAGGTCCAGAGCATCCCAGAAAGGGACGGCATGGATCCGGTCCCAGTTGGCAGCATAAGTCAACCGTCCGTGGTACACCTGGCGCACGGCCGCGATGATCTCACGCCACTCCGGGCGGGCGGTGGTGTTCTCGTACTCGATACCGACCGAAAACAGCGGCACCCCAGCTTGCTGCGCAAAGCGCGCTTGGTCGACGATGAACGCGCGGTAGCCGCTGAAAAAACGCTGCCAGGCTGCGTCGTCGTCGCCAAAAGTGATCTCGCCCCGCCATTCGAAGCTTCCCCAATACGCCAGGTGTGGGTTCCAGAACAGGTTCAATCCCACAGCCCGAGCCATCACCACCGCGCGTGCGAGGTAGCCGGTTTGCGCGGCCGGACTGAAATGGATGGAGCCGTCGCGGCGAACTCCGGCGTAAGGATGGAGCGCGATCCACGAAACCCCGAGCTGCTGCAGCTCGCGGAGCGACTCGGCCATGGCTGGCGAGCCCCAGATTTGCCCCCAATCCGGGCAGGAAACCGTCATCCCGCGCATGAAAGTGCGCTCTGTGCGGACGCTGAGCGGCGGGCTTTGGGCTGGCGCCGGTTCCGACGCCAGCGGAACGGTGCGCGCCAGAGCGAGGAGCGTGAGCGACGCGAGGGCGAGCGGGCCCCAGAGCACGAACTTGCGGTGGCCGGGAGGTTGGCGGGACATCCAGCTCATGTTCAAGAGTGTAACCAACGTCGCTCGCGAGGTCTACCGCCGGTTGCCTGTCCCAGTCCCAAGTCCCAACCGGGTCGAGCGATTTTCCAACATGGTTTCCAACATGGTCGAGGTAATCGAGCTATAATGTCTTCGGTTCGGTCGGGGTGTGTTTTAAGCTATTGTGTTTTAAGCTATGCTGCAAGACCAGGGAATTTTTGGCCCAGGGCTGAGCTATAGCGAAAATTAGTGGGCGACGTGATACTATTCAAAGTTATATTCAAATATGGATGGTTCGAGCGGGTTTGAGCGGGGGCGTCAGCTGGGCCTGCAGACAGGCGAGCGGGATCTTCTCGCGGAAGGGCTACGAAACTAGGCTGCTCATGGAAAGAACGGGTCCTGCGCATCCGCTCACTTCGGTCGGCGGTGCCCGTCTCCGGGTGCTGAGTTACAACATCCATCGTGCGATCGGGGTCGATCGCCGTTTTCGCCTCGATCGCATTGCCACCATCTTGGAGCATCACGATGCCGATGTGGTGCTGTTGCAGGAGGTCGACCAAGGCGCGCCTCGCTCCCAAGAGCTGGATCTGGCAGAGCAGCTCGCCAAAGCCTTGGCCTACCCCTTTCATGCGGTCGGGCACAATGTGGAGCTGCGCAAGGGCCGGTATGGTAATGCTACCTTGAGCCGTTTTCCCATCTTGTCTCAGCGCAACATCGACCTCACGATCGGCAAGCGCAAGCGCCGTGGTTGCCAACACGCTTCGCTCGTCCTGACGGTCAATGGCCATGCCGATGCTGACCAGGCTCAAGTCCACGGCACGGGCCAGAACAACGGTCATGGTGGGAACAACGCTCATGGGGCGAACCATGGTCATGAGTTCTGGCAGCTGGAAGTCTTCAACCTGCACCTCGGGCTTTCAGCACGCGAACGCGAACAGCAGGTCCAAGCGCTGATCCAGTCGCAGGAATTTGCGCGCATCGGTGAGGAAACCCCATGCTTGATCGGCGGTGACTTCAACGACTGGCGTTCGCTCGTGCGTCCGATTTTGACCGACGAATACAACTTCTCTTCAGCGACCGAGTTACCCCATCCCCGTCACGGTCGCCAGCTGCCGTTGCGGACTTATCCGTCGTTTTCGCCCCAAGGAGCCCTCGACCGCATCTACTTTCGCGGTCCCTTGAGCTTGCGCTCGGCTCAGTGCTGTCCGCTGAGTCTCTCCAAACGAGCGAGCGACCACCTGCCGATCATCGCGGAATTCGAAATCGTCTGAAGTCGTCCCGACGCAGAAGGTGCCAGCCGTTTCTCGACGCAGAAGGTACCAGCCGTTTCCCGACGCAGAAGGTGCCAGCCGTTTCCCGAC
>CAZCOV010000406.1:0-5214 GCA_964499975.1 uncultured Thermoanaerobaculia bacterium | reverse complement strand
GAACCACAGCCGTTCCTGGGCAAACGACAGCACGGGCTGGCTGGCGGCTGGCACCAAGGGCGGCAGCTCACCGTCCACCTGAAGGTCTTGCTGATGGGTGGTTTCTGCAGGAAAAGTGGCATCCAGCATGCTTCGCTCCTTTCCGCTGCCAGGATAGAGCTGACTGCGCTGCGCGCGGTGTTTTCGTATCCGCTGCTCAACCGCCGGCATCGGAATGCCCCAGCTCGACTGGCACATCGGCTGAATCGGTTGCGAGCTCCTGGCTTGCTTTCCTCAGTAGAATGCTGAGACAGTCACTAATCTGCCAAGCTGCGATCAACTACTCGACTCAAACTGCTGAATTCTATCCCCAAAGAACTTGACCGGCAACGACCACCTCTTTCTGTCATGATCCGGCTTGTAGGGGTATTCATGGATTGGATTTCTGCACTGCTCGCCTATGACCTGCTCCCTGACCCGGTCCTCGGCTGGGGCATTCGCCGTTTGCTCAAGGCGCGGTTGCGCGCTGAGGATCCGGGATCACAAGCTGCGCTGCAAGAGCGGCAAGATCGATGGATCGCGGAGCTGCGCGCCAGCCCGATCGCAATCGATACCGCAGCGGCCAACGCGCAGCATTACGAGGTGCCGAGTGACTTCTTTGTCCAAGTACTAGGACGTCACTTGAAATACAGCTCTGCTTTCTGGCCGGACGGCGTTACCACGCTCGATCAGGCCGAAACCGCCATGCTCGAACTTTCCACGGCGCGGGCAGAGATCGCGGACGGCCAGGAGATTTTGGAGCTCGGCTGTGGCTGGGGCTCGCTCACCCTCTACCTCGCGGAGCGCTTCCCCGCCGCCAACGTGCTCGCCATCAGCAATTCGCGCACTCAGAAGGATTTCATCGACCAGCAAGCGGCGGCCCGGGGAATCCGCAATGTGGTGGTTGAAACCGCAGACATCAATGCTTTCACCACTTCCCGTCGCTTTGACCGGGTGGTTTCGATCGAGATGTTCGAACATGTGCGCAACTATCAGCAACTGTTTGCGCGGATCGCTTCCTGGATGCACCCACAAGCCAAGCTTTTCGTCCACATCTTCTGCCATCGTCGGCTGGCTTACCCGTTTACCGTCCGCGATGCTACCGACTTCATGGCCAAGTACTTTTTCACCGGGGGTCTGATGCCCTCGGCCGACCTCTTGCTCGAGTTCCAAGATCCCTTGCTGCTGGACGAACGCTGGTTGGTGTCAGGGACGCACTACGCGCGCACCGCGCGCGCCTGGCTGGCCAACATGGACCACAACCGCGCTCAGATCCTGTCCATCTTCCGCACGGTCTACGGCCCCGAAGCGCAACGCTTTTGGGTCTACTGGCGGGTTTTCTTCCTCGCCTGTGCTGAGCTTTTCGCCTACCGGGACGGCACCGAATGGCTGGTCGCCCACTACCGCTTCCGCCATCCCTGATGTTGTTCGCTCCACACGCCGTTTTCGAGCACTTCACGATTGTAAGCTTCGATCGCTTCTTGGTTCTCAGCCAACCAGCGCTTGCGCTGCTCCTGTTGGATTTGTTCGACTAGCGCTTGCTCCAGGGTTGCGGACAAGTTGATCTTGAGCTCGCGGGCTTTTTGCAGCAGATCGCTGTTGATACTGAGGTGGCTTGCTTTTTTGGCCGCCCGCTGGTTGTAAACCGGCATATTTCCTCCTTCCTCCGGCCCATGCGCATAGTCTATGCGCAGGATCTACCGGAGCCAATTGGAGTCCAGCGGAGCCCGTCGCGGCCAGAAACCTACATCAACGCATCCAGCATAGGCGCTGCGACTCTGCCGCTCTGGCCACGGGGTTGCCAAGGTCGCCTATAATGGCCTGCGAGCGGAAGATCCTATGGAAATCCACAACATCGATTCTTTTCTCGACTACTGGGCGCGAATTCACGAGCGGACCGCCCGGGTGATCGCTTGCATTCCAGACAACCTCTTCGCATGGACTTACCGCGCGGGCAAGTTCACCCTCGCCGATTTGATCCGCCACCTCGCAGCCGCCGAACGCTACATGTTCGTGGAGAATGCCTGCGGCCGTCCCAGCCGCTATCCTGGGCATGGTCCTGAATTGGCGGCGGACCCGGCCGAGGTGCTCGCTTTGTATGCGCGGCTCCACCAGGAATCCGTCGATCTCTTGCGCCCCCTCCCCCCGGACCGCCTCGCAGCTGACTGCCTTACCCCGGGTGGGGCTCGGCTCAAGGTGTGGAAGTGGTTGCGCGCCATGCTCGAACACGAGATCCACCATCGGGGACAGATCTACCTCTACCTCAGTCTGCTCGAGGTCCCAACCCCACCGCTTTATGGCTTGACTTCGGAAGAGGTGCGTGCCCGGAGCCTGCCCTGAGCCTTTGCCCGCAATTCCCCGCCAAGGAACCCCGGCAGCCCCAGCTGATGCACCCACCAGATCCCCTGCAAATCGGCGTTGTCGCCTATGAAATGGAAGAACGGAGCACCGGAGTCGGTCGCTACTTGACCGGGCTCCTGCAGGGGGTTCTCGCGAGCGGACTCACTCCCCAGGGTCGTGCGGTCGAGTGGCTGCTCTTCTGCAAGGGAAGTCCCACAGCACACCCGCTGCTGACTCCCGAAAACCTGGCCGGGGTGGGCTGCTCCGTGCTGCGTCCGCGGTTCGACCATCGTCCAGCCGCGCGGCCGATCCTGTGGGAACAGCTGCGTCTGCCCTACCTCCTGCGCCAACATCGCCTCGACTTGTTGTTCTCCCCGGCGAACAGTTTGCCGCGCGGCTGGTCTGGCCCTGCTTTGGTCACGATCCACGACCTGTCTTTCGAGCACTTGCCCGCTGAGTTCCCCTGGAAGGAGCGCTGGCGGCGGTCTTTTCTCGCGCGCCGGGCCGCGCGGGGTGCCACCCGGATCTTGACCGGGAACCCGACCATGGCGCACGACCTCGCCCAGACCTACCAGCTCGACCGCGCGCGGATCGGGGTGGTCCCCCTCGCGCTCGACGCCAACTTTTGGGCCAGCCCGGCGCAAGGCCCTGCGGCCGACCTTGCCGCGCTCGCCGTCCATGGGGTCCATCCCCCTTACCTGCTGTTCTTGGGCACCTTGCTTCCCCGCCGCTCGCTCGACCTGGTGATCGCCGCTTTTGCTGCCGTCGCTCCCCACTTCCCTGGCCTGCAGTTGGTGATCGCTGGCAACAACCGGCTGCCCCATCCCCAAGAACTCGTCCGGTGGATTACTCAGAGCGGCGTGGGGGAACGAGTGCAAGTTCTGGGTTATGTCCCTGACGACCTGGTCTTCCCCCTCTACCGCAGTGCCGAGCTTTCGTTTTACCTCTCGACTTACGAAGGCTTTGGTTTCCCGCCTTTGGAATCCCTGGCGCTGGGCACGGCTGCAATCATCAGCCGCGGCATCGCGCTCGACGACTTGTGGCCAGATTATCCCTACTGCTGTGCTTCCCTCACCGCGGACGCTGTGCGTGACCTCACTTACCGGGCGCTCGTCCAGCCCGACGAACGGCGGCAGATCGTGGCCGCCGGGCAAGCTCGCTTGCGCGCTTTGACCTGGGAAGCGAGCGCTGCCCATTTCGTCGCAGAAATCGAACGGACCCTCTGGCCATGATTTCGATCCTCATCGTCAGCCACAATTCACGCGACCACCTCGCGCACTGCCTGGAGCAACTGGCAACCTTGACCAGCTTGGACTGCGAAATCCTGGTCTTTGACAACGCTTCGAGCGATGGCTCCCCGGAGTTGGTCGAGGCAAGATTTCCCCACTGTCGCTTGCTCAAGTCCGCGACCAACTTGGGTTTTGGCACGGCCAACAACCGCGCAGCAGCCGTGGCGCGCGGTGAGCACTTGCTGCTGCTCAACTCCGACGCGTGGATTGCGGCCGAAGACTTAGCGCGACTTTTAGCCGCGCTCCAAGCCCAGCCCCTGCTCGCCCTGGTGGCTCCCCAACTGCGCTACCCGGATGGCCGGCTGCAGTTCACTTGGGTCCCAGAAACCGGGGTTGTGGGCGAAGCCGTGCAAATGCAGCGCAACCGTTTCGAATCCCGCGCCTTAAACCACCACCTGGTGCGCTGGGTCTTGCGCGGCCTGCTCGGCCCAGGTTGGTACTGCGCCGCTTGTGTGCTGGTCAGACGCCATGCTTTCCTCGCCGTGGGTGGCTTTGACGAGGACTTTTTCCTCTACTTCGAAGACGTCGACCTGTGTCGCCGCTTGCACCTGGCCGGCTTTACCTCGGCCTTGGTGCCAACCGCCACGGCGTTTCACGTCAAGGGCGGCTCGGCGCGCCGCAGTGACGCCGCTGAAGTCGCCTATCGCGCCAGTCAACTCGCCTACTACCGCAAACACCGCCCGCGGTGGGAGAACCGCTACTTGCATCGACGCCTGCAGCGCAAATTCGCTCAGCTCGATTCGCCGGAGTTGCGCACCCGCCTCTTGCGCTTGCTCGCGGATTCCCCGGCGGACGGGGCGAACCAGCTGTCATCCTAGCTAGCCGCTCTCCGACAAAGCCTCCTAAGTAAACCCTGCCGCTCGACGACCCCGCGACCGTTAGGGCGCAGACATTATTGAGACAACCCGGAACCCGACGCTGGGATCCCGGCTTAAAGCGTCGACCCCGAAGCGGAATGCTGCGCGGAGGTATCTCGCCGGGCTGTTCCAGGACCCACCACGCACCACACGCGCGACGTTTTCGGCGGGCTTGTCGCTTGCAAAAACGCAGGGATCAAGTGCCCCGTCGCGGTGGTCGTAAGCGTGCTGAGTGAACATGTCGAGACACCACTCCCACACATTTCCTGCCTGGTCGAGCGTGCCATAAGGGCCTGCGCCTTGGGGATATGACCCGACTGGCGTCGGCTGGCCCGTTTGCCCTTCGTAGTTCGCCCGGTCGCGGTTTGGCTCCTCGTTGCCCCAAGGGTAGGCACGGCCGTCTTGCCCGCGTGCTGCAACCTCCCATTGCGCCTCACTTGGAAGCTGTAGGCCCGCCCAGCGACAGTAGGCTCTGGCGTCCTTCCAGCTCACTCCAACCACCGGCTGCTGGGGCTGGTTGAACTGTTCGTGCTGCCAAAACAACGGCTTCTTCCGCCGCGGTTGCGCTTCCAGAAAGCGCCGGTACTGGGCATTGGTAACTGGCAATTTTCCGATCCAGTAAGGCTGCAACTTCACCCGATGGGCGGGCTTTTCGGCACTGGAAAGATCTTCCGCACCGACAGCGAACTCGCCTCCAGGCAGGTACACGA
>CAZCOV010000405.1:0-5267 GCA_964499975.1 uncultured Thermoanaerobaculia bacterium | reverse complement strand
GAGGGCAGGCACGGGGGCCTGCCCCTACGGTCGCAATCCCACCTGGACCATCAGGGCAATTCTGACGTTCCCGTGAGGGCAGGCACGGGGGCCTGCCCCTACGGTCGCAATCCCACCTGGACCATCAGGGCAATTCTGACGTTCCCGTGAGGGCAGGCACGGGGGCCTGCCCCTACGGTCGCAATCCCACCTGGACCATCAGGGCAATTCTGACGTTCCCGTAGGGGCAGGCCCCTGTGCCTGCCCTCCCCGTCTCAGGGATAGTAACCGCTCAGCGTCTTGACCTCGGCTTCCGGGACGTCGACTTCCAGGTTCACCGCGCGGAAAGTGTTTCCCTGGCGGGTGTTCGAGCTCTGGTAGGCGATCAAATACTGGGAGCGCAGCTCTTTTTGAATGGTCTGGTAGATCTCCGCGAGCCCCGAAATGTCGCGGATGAAGAAGCTCCGTCCCCCGGTCTCGTCGGCCAGCGTGGTCAGTTTTTGCCGGGCGCCCAGGTCGTCGAGGCGCAGGCCAATGCTGTAGATCGTGATCCCGGCATGGCGAGCGTATTCCAGCGTCTCGGCGAAAGTGAAACGGCTCGACTCGTCCTTGCCGTCTGAAAGCACGAGAATGGCGCGCTGACCCTTGATCCCGGCAAAGTAGTAGAGGCTGAACATCAAGCTGTCATAAAGCGCGGTCTGCCCTTCGGCGACGAGACCCGCAAGGCCACTGCCCAAGGCGGTGCGGTCGTTGGTCAGCTCGACCGCCAAGTGCGGGAAGCTATTAAACGTGATCACCGCGGCGCGATCCTTGGGCTGGATCGCCTGATCGAAAAAGCTCAAGGCCGCGCGCCGCACGTCCTCGAGCGTGCCCATCATCGACGCCGAGTTGTCGATCAAAATGCCGGCGTGGATCGACAGGTTCTCGACCGTCTCAAAGCGCGTGATCTGCTGCCGGACGCCGTCCTCGCTGACCGTGAAATTGGCGGCCGACAGTCCTGAAACCGGACGCCCCTGGCGGTCGAGCACCGTGGTGTAGAGCTCCACGAATTGAATCTCGAGCTCTTCGAGATAATCCGGCGCATTGATGAAAACCAAGCTTTCGGTGGAGTTGCCGTCCGGCAGGTAGGCCACGGCGCGCACATACGCGACTTCGACGGCAGCCGGCAGGATCACCGGGTGGACGTAGGGCTCCTGGTACAGCGTGGCGACCAAAGTTTCGTTGAGGAACAGCTCGATGCGATCGAGTGAGCGTCCGTTCGGAACCTCGACTTCCACCTTGGCTTGCAAGCTGTTGGTGTAGCGCTTGCCCTTGCGCGGTTCGACCAGCTTGACCGCAAAGCGATAACCCCCGCTGTTGAGCAGCAGCTCGTCGCTCGCGACCTCGTTGCCTTGCCCATCGAAGGCTAGAACCCGCAAGGTGTGGAGATCAGGAAAGGCACCGAGATCGATCTCGACGTTGAACGGCGGACGATTCTTGGTCAAAAGGTACTTGTCGTCGAGGAAAAAGCGCGCGCTTTGGATCAAGTTGCCGGTGACCAGCGTGTCGAAGCGGGTGAACCCGGTGTGCAGGTCGCCGGCGGGTGGCACCAAGTGAATGGCGTTCTCGCCCGCGGCCAAAGCGGCCGTGGCTTCGGCAAAAAGCTTGGCCGTGACCGGATCCTTGAAGGTCGGCAAACTGACCCGCTCCTCGGTTTGCGGCACCGCGAGTTCGAGTTCTTGGCGAAAGATGCGGTTCGAGTTCAAGTCATCGAGGCGCAAGATCAGCTTGTAGGTTCCCGGCCGGAGCATCCGCTGAAAGGCCAGCGGGATGCGCTCGCCAGCCGCCCCTCGGGGACAGCCGAACTTGTAGCGGAAACTCTCGAACAAGGTGTCGCCCAAGACCACGTCGCCGGTCAGCTGGAAGTCGTAGGACGCATAACCCGCGAATTCACCCGCGACCACGTCCGCGGTCTGGACCTGGAGCAAGCCTTCGACCACGGTGCGGTTCTGGTAGCGTCCGGGAAAAGCGAAATCCACGGCAGCGGCTAGGGGCTGGGCATCGACCGGCAAGTCGGTCGACGACGCGACAAAGGTGTAGATCCATTCCACGCTGCGCGGCCGCGGTTTGGCGAGCACCGCCTGGAGCGTCCGCTCATAACCCAGCGAATCCCCCATCACCAAGTTGATCGCATCGGTCAGCTGACGGCCGTTGATGCAGGCGCGCGCCCGGTTCAGGAGCTCCTCGTACGCGAGATCGTTTTGCGGCCGGAAGACCCGCGCTTCGCCTTGCCCCAGTTGGGAACGGAGGAAAATCAGGAGAAACGCAAAGTCGAGCTGGTCGCTGCCCTGGTACAGCCAGATCTCGGCGGGCGAGCGCGTGGCCGTGCATTTGACCACCACCGTGGCGTCTGGCTCGCCGTGGACGAGCAAGATGCGGGAACGATCGTCGGTCAAGCTGCCGTAACGGCTGCGGGCAGTGGCCACCCGCTCGGGCCAGCGCTCTTTGAGTTCGTTGCGCGCGGTGCGCAGGTGGGGATCGCGCACCCGCCAGAATTGCTGGATGAAAGCGTCGCGCTGGTAGTCCCGGCTGAGCGACAAGAACAGCATGCGCTCTGCCTGGGTGATCAACATGTCGACCTCTTCCAACCACTTGGTGAAGCGTTCGGGGAGCACCGTCGGCGCTGGGCTGGGCGACGCGGGTGGTGGCGGGGCAGCCGCGGCTGCAGCCGTGGGTGCGGCAACCGGTGACGGCGTTGGCGCTGGACTCGGCGTTGGCTCCGTCGGGGTTACCGCCACCGCGCCAGATCCGCTGAACATGCCCAGGACCAGGGCCAGCAACCCTACCGTCAGGGTCAGCAACCCTACCGCCCAGCGGTGGCCGTGGCGTCGACCGCGGACGACCGCGGTTACAGTGCGGAGTGCGTTCATCGTGCGGTGGCGATCCATGCGTTCATCGGCTGACCCGAAGGTGCGTCCGGGGTGGACTTCCGACGCTGGCATTATACGTGGGGATCCCTGGGCGAGGATATGTGGTTGGTGCGGGTGGTTGGTGCGGGTTGGGTGCTTCACGGTTTTCGGGGACCCTCTTTGCACCCGGCAGGGTTCGATAACTTAGCCCCGTTCGGAGTAGGGTGGGCGCCAGCCCACCTGGAGCGGAAGAACGGTGGGCTGACGCCCACCCTACGTCCGCTGCTTCGGGGTTTAGGGGACCCTCTTGGTGGTTGGCGCAGGGTGCGCGGGTTGCTAAACTGCTCGTCCGAGAAGCCTAAACCCTTCAACCGATGAGGACCCCATCATGCTCGCCAGCAAAAACGCTGCCTTCAAACCCCGCAAACTGTGGACTTCGACGTGGCTCGCCCTCGCGTTCTTGGCCCTGCCTGGCGCAACCCTCGCGAGCGGCCCCTACCAGATCCTCGGAACCGCCGTCAGCCAGACCGGCGATCTGGTGCGCACCGAAATGACCATCCAGGTCGGGACCCATCCGCTCGACCAATTCAAGTTCATCCGTCTGGCCAAGGAACTCCCGCCCCAGCACTTGAAAGGTGCCATCCTCTTCTTGCCCCCGCTGGGTCTCAGCTTCAGCTTCTATGAACAGCGCGACCGTGAATCCGCGGTGGGCACTTCGATCGCCGAGTTTTTCGCGCTGCGGCGCTACGACGTTTATGGCTACTCGCCGCGCTTCGAAGGGATCCCGGCGGGCACTTGCGAGGCCGGCGTGCTCGACTGCTCAGTGATGGGCAATTGGGATCTGCAGTCGGTGGTCGACGACATCGCCTTTGTCCGCTCCCAGATCGAACTCCTCCATCCCGGCGTCCCGGTGGTGACCGGCGGGGCATCCTTGGGCGGCATTTTGGCGATTGCCACGGTCAACGCCCACCCCGACGACTACGCTGGCATTTTCCCTTGGGAAGGCATGCTCACTAGCGCTGACCCCGTGGTCACCGGCATGAACCAAGGCTACTGCGCGGCGCTCCAAGCCCAAGTCGCTGGGGGTCAGGTCTTCGACGGCATCGGCGTCAATGTTTTCCGTCAGGTCACCCAGTTCGCGCGGCTCACCCCCCAGGGGCTGACCCCGATCCGGTTATTCCCCCCGTTTCTCACCAACCACCAGGTGCTGATCTTGACGTTGAGCGTGCCCACGCCTGGCCCGATCACCATGCCGGTGCCCGACTACGTGCAAATGAACGGCAGCTTCGCCGAGGATCGTCTGTTTTTCGCTTCCGAGCCGCGGCTCTACGAGAACATTTCGCGGTTCAACCAATACGTGCCCAACGCCCTGGTGCGCGACATTTCCTGCGCGCTAGCCGGAGTGGACACGCAGCACGTGGACCAGTTGGGGGACTTCACCGGCTCGGTATTGATGATCGGCGGCGGCCGCGGCTTCGGTGCCTACATGGACGACCAGTTCGCCCAGTTCCCGACCAGCGACAAGACCCTCTTGCTCGAGCCCGAGTTCGGTCACATCGATCACTTCATGACCGAACGCCACCGCGAATTCGTGGAATTGCCGCTGCTCAACTGGCTGCGCCACGTCTTTCCTTGATCGGCGATCTCGCGGCGGGGGATGCGGCGCGGCGAACCCCGCCCAGGAGACCCCGCGCCTCAGGCAGCCAGAGTTTTGAGGTCCGGACAGTCGAGGAGTCGCCGATCAGCGGTGAGCAGGACGAAATCGAGCACGAGGGCGGTCGCGGCCAGGAAGCGGTCGGCGGGGTCCTCGTGGGGCAACCGAATGGTTCGGCTGGCGACTGCCACTTCGAAGGTGAGGGGGGCTTCGAAAATGGGAACCTCAGCGAGCGCCCTGCTTGCTGAGCGCCTCCTTGCTGAGCGCCTCCCACTCCATTTCCTTCGCGGCTGGCGCGACGATGTCTCCCATGATGCGCCCTTCGGTGCGGTATCGGCCGAGCCAGCTCTTGGGACGTGCTGGCTCCCGCACGGGAACCGGCTGGCTCGTCCGCCGGACGCCTTCGAGGATCGCGAGGCACTGCGTCTTGAATTTTGCGATGGCGATGATCTTCATGCCCTGAACATTATCGTGGTCAATCGGCCATGGTCAAAGTTCGTGGTTCGAGCTAGCGGCGTGGTCAGTCCGGGCAGGAGTAGGGTGGGCGCCAGCCCACCTGGAGCGGAAGAACGGTGGGCTGGCGCCCACCCTACGTGCGCTGCTTCGGGGACCAACCTCTGTGCGAGCGCTCGGCTCAAGCCCGAAAATCGTGAAGCACCCGGTCCGAGCTAGCGGCGGCGCGGTCAGGATAGAGCGGAAGAACGGTGGGCTGGCGCCCACCCTACGTGCGCTGCTTCGGGGACCAA
>CAZCOV010000404.1:0-5278 GCA_964499975.1 uncultured Thermoanaerobaculia bacterium | reverse complement strand
CCCCGGGCTGACGCGCCCCGGGCTGACGTGCCCCGGGCTGACGCGCCCCGGGCTGGCGCGCCTCGGGAAACACCCGCAAGGGCGGCCCTAGAGGTCGAGGCAGGGGAGGAGCTGGAGCACGAAGCCGCGCCAGCAGACGAGCTGGAGGCGTGCGAACGGGCCGTGGTGCAAGTCGTGCGTTTTTCCGGGATGGACTTGAACTGGACGATCCGACGCCAGCAAGGTCAGGTGCAGATCGAGTTCAGCGGACGGAACTGCGCGCACCTCCTCGCAGAGGACGGCAAGCTGCTCCGCGCCATCGAACACCTCGTACCGCGGCTGGTGCGCGGGATGATCGGGGAAAGCGTGCCATGCAAGGTGGACTGCGAAGGCTACCAGGCTGCGCGGGAGCAGGAGTTGATCGGGCTCGCGCGCAGCGTGGCCGAAGAAGTGCGGCGAGCGCAGGAAGCACGCCGGCTCGATCCGCTCAACCCGGCAGAACGGCGCATCGTCCACCTGACGCTGGCCGAGGACCCATGGGTGGAAACCGAGAGTGAGGGCGACGGTTTTCTCAAACGGGTGTGCGTATATCCGGTGAAAAAAGGGGACGTCGGCGCAGAGGTCGATCCGTGAGTTTGCGCCCATCGACGTTTCACGTGAAACATGGGATGTCGCCTGCCGCCGTTCACGGAACCGGAATTCTGTCGTCACCTTGTGGCGCAGTCGCCAGTGGCGCTCGCCGCCGAGGTCCAGGCGGCGCTCTTTCAGCATTACGTCGAACTGTGTCGCTGGAATCCACGCATCTCCTTGGTCGGGCCGGGTACGGCGGAGCAGATCCTGGAGCGACACTATGGCGAGTCCCTGGCCGCCCTGCCGTTCCTTCGCGCCGCGGACAAGGTCGTCCTGGACGTCGGGTCGGGTGCCGGCTTCCCCGGGTGGGTGCTCGCCGCCGCCCGCCCCGACCTGGAAGTGACGCTGGTCGAACCGCAAGAACGCAAGCGAGCTTTTTTGCAAGCCGCCAGCCGGCGGGCAGGATTGTCCTGCAATTACCTCGGTGCTAGAGTCGGTCCGGGGCGCGGCAGCCCGGGGCGCGGCAGCCCGGGCCTTCCGGCGGAGTTCCCCCCGGCAATTGACATGGTCACCAGCCGTGCGCTCAAGCTTCCGCCGTCGTTCTTTGAACAGTTGGCCGCGCACTCACCGCAGATCCGTTTCTTGCTGTGGCAGGGCGCACAGAATCCAGACTTGCCGGCGGGCGGGCAGGTCATCCACGAGGTGCCGCTCGCAGGCAGCCAGCGTCGCCGCATCCTGGAGATAATCTTGGTATAGGGTCAGCTCGGGAAAACACGGGAAAACAACAGGCCCCGCACGGTCAGCCGCTGCCTGACCCGGCAAGCACCAGCAATCAAAACCCTGTCACAAGGCGTAACCATGGACCAGAGAAAGGCAACGATCGTCGCTCTTGCCAATCAAAAGGGTGGCGTCGGCAAGACCACGACGGCCATCAACCTGGGCGCGGCACTCGGCGCCCTGGAGCGGCGAGTGCTGCTCGTCGACTGTGACCCCCAGGGCAACGCGACCCGCGGGCTAGGCCTGCGCGCAGAACCCCCCCACCTCTACCACGTGCTAGCAGGAACCGTCAGCGCAGCGGACGCGGTGCGCCAGACCCGCTTCGCTGGTGTGAGCCTCCTGCCGTCCGACCGCGACCTGGTCGGCGTCGAAGTCGAGTTCGTCGACTTCGAGGGGTGGGAGCGCCAGCTGCGCGACCGCCTCGAGGTCTTGCGCAGTTCCTATGACGTGATCTTCCTCGATTGCCCGCCTTCCTTGGGTCACCTGACAGTGGCTGCCCTGGCCGCCGCGGATCAGATCTTGGTCCCGCTCCAGTGCGAGTACTTTGCGCTCGAAGGGATCAGCGAACTGGTTGCTACGGTGCGCCGGGTGCAAAGCAGAATGAATCCCACTCTTGACATCGGCGGCATTCTTCTTACCATGTACGACGAGCGGACCAACTTGTCGCGGGAAGTCGCCGACGAAGTCCGCCGACATTTTGCCGACAAAGTCTACCGGGCCACGGTGCCACGCAACATCCGGCTGGCCGAGGCACCCAGTCATGGCCTGCCCATCTTGCACTATGACATCAAGAGCCGGGGTGCCGAGGCCTACCTTGCAGCGGCACAAGAATTCATAGAGAGGTCGAAGTGAACATGCGACGGAAAGGGCTTGGACGCGGTCTCGATGCCTTGCTGGGCACCCCGGAACCCCCGGCCCCCGAAGCCCCCCCCGCTAGGTCGCCAGGGGACAGCGCGATGCTGCCGGTGGCTCGATTGCAGCCCAACCGTTTCCAGCCACGCACCCAATTCGACGAAGCCGGCCTAGAAGACCTCACCGAGTCCATTCGCGTCCAGGGCATCGTGCAACCGATCGTGGCCACCCCCGAGCCTGATGGCAAGTACACCATCATCGCCGGCGAAAGGCGCTGGCGGGCGGCGCAGCGCGCGGGCCTCACCGAAGTTCCGGTGACCCTGCGCGCGATCCGGGACGAGCGCGAGTTGCTCGAACTGGCGTTGGTCGAAAACCTCCAGCGCGCAGACTTGAACCCGATGGAAGAGGCCGAAGCTTACCGCACCCTGGGGGAAACGTTTGGGCTGTCGCAAGAAGAGGTAGCGGCCCGAGTCGGCAAAGGCAGAACCACGGTCACCAATGCCCTGCGCCTGCTGCGCCTGCCCTCCGAGATCCAACACCACCTCCGCGAAGGCCGCTTGACCGCGGGTCAAGCGCGGCCGCTTTTGGCGCTGGCCAACCCCGAGCAGCAATGCGAACTGGCCGCACGGGCGATTCGCGAAGGGCTCACCGCGCGCGAGCTGGAAGCCTTGGCAACGCGTCCGCGCACCGAAACCACGCCGCCGAAGAAAAAACCCGAGCTCGATGTTCACACCCGAGTTGCGATCGAAAAGTTGACCCAGACCTACCAGACCAAGGTGGATATTGTTCGGCGTCGGCAGGGAGGCGTGGTCCACATCTACTTCCACACCGAAGAAGAGCTGATCCGCCTCTACGACCGCATGATTGAGGGGAACGACGGATGTTTAAAGGTTTAGGCACACAGGGTGACCTCAACGGCTTCCTCGATGCGGGGAGCCTGATCAATGGAGAACTTCGTTTCGAAGACACCTTCCGGGTCGACGGCAAGATCGTCGGCAAAGTGGTCTCTGAAGGCGAGCTGATCGTCGGCGAAAAAGGCGACGTGGATGGCGAGATACGCGTCCGGCGAGTCTATGTTTCGGGGACGGTCAAGGGGCAAGTCCATGCCGAAAAAATCGAGATCACCCCTGCGGGCCGGGTGATGGCCGACCTCTTCGCTCCAACCCTGGTCATCGAAGCCGGGGCTTTCTTCGAGGGCACCTGCTCGATGAAGCGGGCTGCCAGCGTCAACGATCGCCCGAAAATCGCCCAGCTTTCGCGCGTCAAGGAAACATGACGCCCCGACTCAGAGCTGCTTGATCCGCTCGTCGAGGACGGCGAGCACCTCAGGTTCGACCAGGTTGCGCAGCACCTGGAGCGCGAGTTCGGCTTCCCGCCGCTGACCCGCGGCAATGAACCGCTCACAGGCCGCGAGGCCTTGCCGCTTGGACTGCTCGCGGCGGTCAGCTGCTTCGAGCGCGTTGATCTGACCGAACATCTCGGTCGTGCGCGGCGAGTCCGGGAAACACTCGCTGTAGGCTTCGGCAACGTCCCGCGCGCCCATCCAGTCGCGCGCGGCCAGACGTTTCTTGAATTGTGCATCGAGCGAAGCCCGTTCGGCTTCCTGTTGCAACTCGGTCCGCCGCGCCATCAGACGCTGGCGCAGAAAATCGAGCGAGATCTTGGGCACGTCTAGCCGGTTCAACTGCTCGATCACCCGCTCCGCAGCCGCAAAATCACCATGCCCCAGCAAGCCCTCGAGGCGCTGCTTCAAGCGGGCGATGTCTGCGCTTTCAGCGCGGCTGCGCTGAGCGAAAGCCAGGTCATCCTCAAGCTCTTGCAGCGCAGGAGCCTGGGGCGCGAGCTTGCGCAAGGTCTCGAGGTGGGCCGCAGCCTCCTCGAAGTGTTCCGCCTGCAGGGCCGCCCGTCCGGCCGCCAGCCCCTTTTGGATCCGTTGATCAAGGGCTACCTCCAAGTCGAGCTCTTTGACCCAGACTTCATATTCCTGGCGGCGCGGGTGTCGCGGCGCCAGCTCGACCAAGGTGTTGAGTGCGAATTGGGCGAGCGTCTTCTTGCGCTGCTGGATGTAGCCCAAGAGCATGTCTTCGGTTTTTTTCAGATTCTCCTGCTGCTTACTGCCACGCTCCTCGGCTGCCCGCAAATGGACGCGCAGTTCAGCGATCGCCGGCAACTGCGGAGAGATCGCCTCCAACTCTGCCAAGAGTCGGCGGCAAGCATCGAGATCCTCTGCGCGCAACGCCTCTTCCGCCCGGCGCAGGATCCCCTCTTGCGGGCTTTCACCCTGGGGGCGCGCCGCAGCGCGGGTCTCGCGACGATCCTCGCGCAGGAAAGTGCCCTGGTTGGCCAGAACCCCTGCCATGACGCCTTTGATTGACCCTGCTTCCGATGCCACCGCCGGACCTCCTTCGGTTCCATTACGGAAACTTCATTCTAGCGCGAAAATTGCGTTGATGGATGGTTCAAGCATTTCTCAAATCAGCTTGTTATCATGATCCACCGAGCATGAGACCAAAACTCCCAGCGTGGACGCTTCTGCTGCCGCCCCTGCTGCTGGCGCTCGTGATTGCGGTCACCGCGCCGCAGATGGGGAAAATCCGCGACGCGCTCTTTAGCGCCATGGGCTCGGGGGCGGTCCGCGGGTTGAGCCTGATCCTGGCCCTAGGTGCGTTCGCCGTCTTGGTTTTTGCCGTGCTTGCGATCCGCGAGCAGCGCCGGTGGCGGTACACGGGCCTTGCCGTGGTGGTCGTTTTGCTGTGGATTCAGACCGTCGGTTTCTCGCGGAACATCCCGCAAGTGGACGTCGTCGAGAAGATCCACATCTTCGAGTACGGACTGCTCGCGCTGCTGTTTTACCGCGCCCGCAAGGCGGCGGCCCCTGCAGACCCCGCGCTGGTGCTCGTGCCGCTCCTCCAAACCGTGATCGCGGGCACGCTCGACGAAGGCGTCCAGTTTTGGGTGCAAAGCCGGGTCGGCGAGATCCGCGACGTCTGGCTCAATGGTTTTGCTGGCCATTGTGGCCTCCTGCTCGGACTGTGCCTCGATCCCCCCGGGGCGCGTCAGCCCGGGGCGCGTCAGCCCGGGGCGCGTCAGCCCGGGGCGC
>CAZCOV010000403.1:0-5297 GCA_964499975.1 uncultured Thermoanaerobaculia bacterium | reverse complement strand
TCGCGTGGTCGTCCGGTTCGAGACTGATTTCCCACAAAATGCGGCCGAGCAAGTCCGCGGCTTGCAACCGATAACGGGCCGGACTCTCGAGGTAAAGCGTCAGTTTGAAACTGAGTTTTCCTTCAGGACCTTCGTAGCGCACGCGGAACAGCCGTTGGCTAGGGTAGGCGTCGGCGGCCAAAGTCCACGGTTCCCCTCCGGGTTGCGACGGAGGAGCGGAACGCAAGAAACCCTGGGTGGTGCATCCCAGCGTCAGCGTCAGTGCCAGCAGGAGCACGAGGCGCGGCAAGGCGGCTCTGAGTTTGACCAGTCCCCGGGTTGGATGATTCATCAAATGTGGCGAAAACCTGATGGTCAAAAGACCTGATGGGTCAAAGACCTTGACCTGCGGGTAGCACTTCCAGTTTGTGGCGGACCTGCTCCAGATTTTCTCCTGCCAGGCCGATCGCGTGCTGATAAGAGCCGCGGGCGCGCTCGACGTCTTTGAGCTGCAAGTAGAGGTCGCCCAAATGCTCGAAGACGGTAGGATCCTCGGGGATCAAGCGGGCCGCCCATTCCAGGTGCAATTTGGCCTGCGCGTAGTTGCCGAGCCGGAAGTTGACCCAACCCAACGAGTCCACATAGGCCCCATTGTCAGGGTCCATCGCAGCGGCCCGTCGGACCAGGGCAAAAGCCTGGTCGAGCTGCTCTTTCCCTTCAGCCCACATGTAGCCGAGGTAGTTCATCGCGTCCGCGTGATCCGGAGCGAGTTCGAGCAAGCGCTGGAAGGTGGCAATCGCAGCGGCCCGCTCGCCGGTCCGCTCCTGAGTCACGCCGAGCAGAAACAATCCTTGGGGTGAGCCAGGCTGTTGTTCGAGCAGGCTTTGCAGGAAGGGCAGGGCTTCTGAGTAACGCTGGGCGCGCTGCAGCACCTGCGCCGCGAAGTAGAAGTCTTCGGCCTTGCCGCTGGCCACCACCTTTTGCAGCAGGGTGTGGGCCTCGGCATTCCGGGCACCGGTCAACAAGATCCCCACTTTGAGCGCCAGGGCGCGGCGGTCAAAACTCTTGGGCAACGCGGCCGAACTCAAGGCGGCCAGGGCTTCGTCCCGGCGTTCGAGACGGCTCAGTCCGTCGGCATAGAGCAGGAGGGCGCTCCCCCGCAGCTCGTCATCGCTGGCCGAGAGGAACGGGGTCGCAGCTTCGACCACTGCAGCCCAAGCTTTGCTTTCCGTCCAGGCATGGATGCGCATCAGCTGGAAACGGCGGACCTCGTCCGGGTACTCGGCGGCGTTCAGCCGCGCCAGCACCCCGTCGATCACCTGAACCGCGGCTTCCGTCCGGCCGGCGCGCTGGTGCAGCTCGCTCAGCGCCTGACCGAGCAGGGCGAGCTGCGCTCCTCCTGCCGCGGCAAGTTCGCGGTTCAGCAAATCGGCCGCAGCCGCGGTTTGTCCACCGCGTTCGAGCACCCCGGCCTGGACCATTTTGAGCTGCAAAAGCTCGTCCGCGTTACGTCCGGCGAAGTGCAGGTTCAACCAGTCCAAAGCTTCTTGACTGCGACCCAACCGCTCGTACAGTCGGCTGAGGAGCAACACGTCTTGCAACCCGTGGGTGGCCGCGGCTTGTGACTCCAGCACGGTTTGGAACTCCAAGAGCGCGTCCTCATAGCGCGCGAGCGCATCGAGAATAACCACCCGCAAGCGTTTGAGCCCAGCGGACTCCGGCGCTTCCAAGAGCAGGGGTTCGAGCAGCGCGAGGGCAGCTTCGCTATCTCCCGCGCGGTAGAGCTCGCGCGCCAACATCCGGCGCAAGGGCGAACTGTCTTGGGCTTCTGCGGGGGCCGCGCGCAACACTGCCACGGCGCCGCGGTAATCACCGCGATCTGACAACAGCGTCGCGAGTTGCAACCGATATTCGACCGAGTCCGGGTCGAGCGCCACCAGGCGACGCAGGGCCTCCTCAGCAGCCGGCAGCTGGTCGGACGCGAGCAGGGCTTCGACCAGCATCGCATAGACCAGCCGGTGGTTGGGCAAATAGCGGGTGGCTTCTTGCAGCACCTCGGCCGCTTTGGCGGGTTGTCGCTGCCAGATGTACAGCTGGCCGAGCGAGGTGAGGACTTGGACGTCACCTTGGGTTTTTGCGCGCAGCGCTTCGAAGGTGGTGAGCGCGACGCTCAAAGATTCGTTGCGGAAGCGGCCCAGCTGCATGTGGACCTGGGCGTAGATGCGCAGCACATCGAGGTTGTCGGGGGCCAGCTGTTTGGCTTTTTCAGCTGCTTCGACCGCGGACTCGAGATAGCGCAGCTGGTCGACCGAGCTGCCGTTGGTGATCTGCCCGAGATAGGCTTGGAATTTGGAATATTCGAGGAAACTATAGGGATCTGAAGCATCGAGGGCGAGGGATTTGGCAAAGGACTGGCTCGCGGGTTCAAACGCTGCCTCTTCCGCGAGCAGCCGCGCCAGCGCGAACTGGAAAGCTGCCTCGAGCAGGGAGCCCTGCTGGCCTGAGCTGGTGTCTGTTGCGCTCAATCCCGGGGAGGTCGTCTTGTCTGCCCCCCAGACGGTGGCAAAAGGCATCGCCTGCAACCCCACGACCAGGGCGATCAGGCTGACTTGCACCCGAACTCCCGTTTGAACTTTGCTGTCCTTCATGCTGATCTCCGCCCGATCTGACCCTGAGTCACCGCTCAACCCCCTTGCCCAGCGTACCAGCCCTCAATCCGCGACCGCAACTTGAAAAGCCGTCCGGCCGTCCGGGGGTTGACCTGCTGCCCCAGTGCGCAGTGGACTCCATCAGGGATCAATCTTGGGCGGGAGGAGTGGGCCGGGGCGTATGGTCGAAGAAGGCTTTGGCGTAGCGGAAGCCGTACTCGATGCCCGAATAAACGCTGATCACCAAGGCGACGATCAGCGCGAAATCAGCGAAGGAACGGAAGAAGGGGTTCATCTGTTCCCAGAAGATGAGCAAGGAGATGGCCACCACCTGGACGGTGGTCTTGACCTTGCCCGACCACGAAGCCGGGATGATCACTTGCTCGGCAGCGGCAAAGCTGCGCAGCGTCGAGATCGCAAACTCGCGGGCGATGATCGTCACCACGATCCAAGCGGGTGCCCGTCCGAGCTCGACCAGCGAAATGAAGGCCGCGGAAGTCAAGATCTTATCCGCGGCGGGGTCGAGGAGCTTGCCGAGCGGGGTGATCAAGCCCCAGCGCCGGGCGATCCAGCCGTCGAGGAAATCGGTCAAGGCAGCGAGAAGAAACAGCGCCAGGCCGACGAACTCGCGTCCATCAAACTTGGTCAACAAGACCACGACCAAAATCGGCACCAGGAGGATGCGGATCGAAGTCAAGATGTTCGGCAGATTGAACACCGGCAAGGTACGAGAAGCGAGGGGACTGACCGGCTGAGGCAGTGCCGAAGGAGAGTTATTGGGCATCCGGTGGGGTGGTCGTCAAGACTATCCGGTTGTGGGCATCGCGCGTCATGTAGACTTTTTTCCCGCGCGTCTCTACGTTTTTGGCTGCGGCAGGAGGCGTGGTTCCAGCTGCGCTGGGAGGTGCGGCTGCAGCTAAGCGCGCGGCTCGTTCGCGTTCGCGCGCTTGGTCGTGGGCGTACTCCTGGAGGGCCGGAGGCGGTTGGCTGCGGAAGAGGCTGAGCACTTTCTTGACGAAGTCTTGGGTTTCCCGATATGGAGGGATCCCGCCATGGGCTTCGACCGCACCCGGACCCGCATTGTAGGCCGCCAAAGTCAAGTCGAGGTCGTCATCGAAACGGTCCGCCATTTGCCGCAAATAGGAGGTGCCGCCGCGGATGTTTTCTTCCGGATCGAAAGCATCCCCAACCCCCAACTCGCGCGCGGTCTCGGGCATCAGCTGCATCAACCCCATGGCGCCCTTGTTCGACACGGCCTTGTGGTTGTAACCCGATTCGACTTGGACCACCGCCTGGATCAGCCGGGAATTGAGACCGAAACGGCGCGCGAAGTGGTCGATCCAGTAAGAGATGTCTGACCGGGGAGACGAGAGCAGGCGATCCGCAGTGCGCCGCGACCGGTGTTCTTCGGTTTCGTTGTAGATCAGGGTGGTGCCGTCCGGCAGGATCTTGGTCTTGACGGTGCCGCTGGCGTTGGCGTCCAGCGCCAACCCCGAGAGGCAGACGAGCACGCCCCCAAACGTCTTATACCAGCGCGGTGAATGCGATCCGAACGTCCACATAATCGTTGCTGAGCTTATCACGGTTCTGCCGATTTTTCATTCCTCGACTGCTGCAACATCTGCGATGGAATCGAGTGCATCGAGATCGGAGTCAAAGTCTGCCAGCTGGCCAGCCCCCTGCGCCTGGCGGAGCGCCCCGAAGATGGTCGGCCCGGTAAAGCCGCGATAAGCCAGGTGGCGGGCCAGGGTTTGGGCCTTGAGTTTGCCGCGGCCCAGCCGTCGGCGGGCGGCCACCGCGGCCTGGGCTTGTTCGAGTTCGGGTCCAAACCCGGCCAGGACTTCGCCGATGATCTCCGGCGCCACGCCCCGGCGAACGAGTTCAGCGTGCAGCCGATTTCGTCCCACCGGCAGGCGGGCGGAACGCTGGGCCACGAAGTTTGCGGCCACTTCGCGGTCGTCGAGCAACCGTTTTTCGCTCAGCCGCTCGAGCGCGGACGCGATCTCCTCAGCCGGATAAGCACGGGCCTTGAGCTTGGTCGCCAGCTCTGCCCGGAAATGAGCGCGCCGGCTCAACAGCTCGAGCGCTTGATCGTAACAGGACCGTTGCCGAGCGACCATCACGTGAGTTCCATTGTCTGCAGCACTTAAGACCTCAGAAGAGCTCCAGATAAGCGACCTAACTACCCAACCGTTCGATCTCGAAAGGTGATTCATCGCGCAGCAGCTCTTCTTGTCCGGAGAGCTGCATCGAGCCCTCCATTTCTTCGCGCGACACGTCGGCGGTGAACTGGACGCCAGCCACCTTGAGCTTGAATTCATCCGGATTGCTGGCGCGCCGTAGGGCCTCTTCCAAGGTGATCAGTCCGCCTTTGTAGAGGAAGTACAGCGACTGATCAAAGGTCTGCATGCCGTACTGGCTGGTGCCCAGCGCGATCTGCTCGCGGATGTACTTGGTCTTCTCCTTGTTCTCGATACAGTCGCGGATATAAGGCGTGGTGATCATCACTTCAGCGGCGGGCACCCGGCCCATGCCGTCCGCCCGGGGCACCAAGCGCAGCGACACGATCGCGCGCAGCACCTGTCCGAGTTGGATGCGGATCTGCTTTTGGTGGTGGGGCGGAAAGACCGAGATGATCCGGTTGATGGTTTCGGTGGCGTCGAGCGTGTG
>CAZCOV010000402.1:0-5302 GCA_964499975.1 uncultured Thermoanaerobaculia bacterium | reverse complement strand
CGTTCCTTGGTCTCTTCGTTGGCATCGAGCACCGCTTCGATGATGCGAAACTTGAGCCCTTTCTCTTGGGCGATGCGCGCGACTGCGCGGGTGTCTTTAGGAAAGCAAGACCCACCAAAGCCCGGGCCCGGATGGAGGAACTTCGGTCCGATGCGGCTGTCGAGCCCCATGCCGCGTGCGACCACTTCGACGTCTGCGCCATAAGCTTCGCACAGTGCTGCGACCTCGTTGATGAAGGCAATTTTGGTCGCGAGAAAGCCGTTCGAAGCGTACTTGATGAGCTCGGCGCTCTCGACGTTGGTGATCACGAACGGGACGTCGTTGACCCGCAGCGGACTGTAGATGTCGAGCATGATTTCGACCGCCCGCGGATCACGGCTGCCGATCACCACCCGTTCGGGCCAGCGAAAATCGTCGATCGCCGAACCTTCGCGCAAGAATTCCGGGTTGCTCACCACGGCAAACGCGTGCTTACCGTGCGAGCGCTCGGCGACGATCCGCTCGATCATCTGCCCGGTTCCGGCGGGGACCGTGCTTTTGGTGATGATCACCTTGTAGCCATTCAAGTGGTCACCGATCGCTTCGGCCACCTCACGGATGAACGTCAAATCCGCCGAGCCGTCCGGACGGGGCGGCGTGCCCACCGCGATGAACACCGCGAGCGCTTCTTCGATCGCTGGTCCGAGCTCGGTGGTGAAGCGCAAGAAGCCCTTCGCCATGTTGCGGTGGACCAGGGTCTCGAGTCCCGGCTCGAAAATCGGGACCTCGCCGCGGCAGAGGGCAGCTACTTTGCTTTCGTCTTTGTCGACACCGGTGACATGCATGCCAAAGTCGGCCAGGCAGGAACCGGTCACCAGGCCGACATAACCACTTCCAACAACACAAATTTTCACGTTGCTTGCTCTCCAAAACGGGGCGGAACACTCGCCAGATCAGGTGCTGCTTCAGGGTGCAGCGTGGTCTTGTACCAAGCGACAAAGCGGCGCAGACCCTCACGGATCGGGACGTGGGGTTGATATCCGAGAAAGTGCTTTGCCTTGGCAACATCAGCATAGGTGATGGGCACGTCGCCGGGTTGCTCGGCGAGGTATTCAATCCGTGGCTCGACCCCCAGCTCTTCAGCCAACCAGTGGACCAAGTCGCTCAAACTGGTGGTGAGGGCCCCACCCAGATTGACAATCTCGAACTCCGGCGCGAGATCGAGTGACGCCACCACCCCGTCGATGATGTCGTCGATGTAGGTGTAGTCGCGCCGGGTATCCCCGTTGCCGAACAGCGGGACGGTTTTGCGGTGCGCTAAGAGGTCGGTGAACTTGTGGATCGCCATCTCTGGACGCTGGGCTGGTCCGTAGACCGTGAAGAAGCGCAGACAAGCGATCTTCAAGCCGTAGAGATGGTGGTAGTTGTAGCAGATCAACTCACCGGTCCGTTTGGTCGTGGCATAGGGGCTGATCGGTTGGTTGATCGGGTCGTCCTCGGCAAAAGGCACCTTGCGGTTGATGCCATAAACCGACTAGGAGGAGCCAAAGATGAAAACTTGGGGACCATGCCGTCTGGCCGCTTCGAGCAGGTTCAACGTGCCAATGCAGTTGACGTCTTCGTAGAGGATCGGCTCTTGCAGGCTGGGCCGCACACCGGCGCGCGCGGCCAGGTGAACCACTCCAGCAAAGCCGCCCGCGTGGAACAGCTGGTCCACCAGTTCCCGGTCGCGGATGTCCCCGGTCACCAAGCGGTAGTCTTCCCGTCCGACAAAAGGTGCAATGTTGGCACGTTTGCGGGCGGGATCGTAGAAATCGTTGAAATCATCGAGAACGGTGACGCGATCTCCCCGGTCGAGGAGCCTGCGTGTCAGGTGCGAGCCAATGAAGCCCGCGCCACCGGTCACCAAGATATGAGCCTTCATGGTCGTGCGAAAGTATCAGCTTTTTGTTGTTGCGCGCATTACGGACGCTGACTTGGGTCCTTCTCGGGCAGCTGCTGATCAGGTTCAGGCTGTCCCGCGGTCGCGTTTTCTTTGGTTGCCTGGCTCTTGGCCAACTCCTCAAGGTAGCGTTGACGAATTCCCGCCTTCTGCCGATTGCGGATCAGCCATCGTAACAGTTTGGACTGGTTGACGCCAACGATCACGTCATTGACGGCTTCGTAGATCTGGGGGTCGCGGATCAGCAAGCCCACCGTGCCATCACCGTCTGCGATTCGACCCAAAGTCGAGTTGAGCCGTTCCAGGATTTGTTCGAGGTCGGTCGTCACTTTTGTGCCATAAGCCTCGTCGGTGAGCAGGCGCGCCAAGACGCCGTCGCCTTGAGCCAGGGCGTCGACCAATGCGCGCACCTCGGTCGAGGTGGTCTCAAGGTTGACGAGCGTGGTTTCGACCCGCTGCCGCAGGGTTGGGTCGTGGAGCAGTCCCGGCACCAATCCTTCGCCTTGCTCGGCGCTGGCCAGCAGCGAATCCAAGCGGTCGAGCGAACTCGCCAGCTGCTGGGCCATGGTCTTGTCCCAGAGCAGGCGGGCCAAGGGGCCTTGACCCTGCTCGATGCCGGCAGTGATCCGTTCGGCCGAGGCCACCACCGAGGCCAGGGACTCGCGGAGTCCGGGCTCGTCGGCTTCCCGCGGCCGCAAGAGTTCTCCCACCATGCCTTCCCCGCGCTCGACCCGGTCGAGCAAGGTGGCCAGGGTGCGCGAGATGCCGCCGATGTTGGCCATCACGTCTTCGCCCGAGGCGAGTAGCGTTTCGAGCATCGCGGTCTCGACGCCCTGGATCTCACCCCCGGGCGGGAGCTGCGGGGCGGCTGTCGAGCCAGCCGTGATCTCGATGTATTTGTCGCCCAAAAGCCCCAGGGTGCGGATGCTCGCCTGGGAGTCCTGGCGGATCCGTGCGCGGTAACGTTCGTCCACCGCCAGTTCGACTTGCAAGCGCTGCTCCGCGGGATCGGGGGAGAGCAGCACGCGCTTGACCGAGCCCACGTCCACCCCGTTGAGTTGCACGGGATTGCCCGCTTGAAGCCCTGCCACGTTGGTGAAGCGCACCGAGTAGAGGGTCTTGCGGCGGAACAGGTTCTGCTGCTCGCCGATGAGGAAAATCCCTCCGGCGAGGACCACTAGGGCCAACCCTACCAACAAACCTACCCGCAAAACTTGGCGATCTTCACGCCGCATCTTCAATGTCCGCCCGACCGTGCAAAAATCCGGTCAAGATGTGATCGTCACTGTGGTCTGCTTCGTCCCAGGTGCCGACAAAGCGAAAGCGGCCCTGGTCGAGGAAGCCTAGCCGATTCCCCACTCGGCGGGCGAGAGCCAGATCGTGGGTGACCACGATCGAAGTCACCCCTAAGTCGTGTTGGGTGCTCTTGATCAGCTCGGCGATGGCGGCCGAGGTCACTGGATCGAGCCCGGTTGTGGGTTCGTCGTAAAGCACAACTTCCGGGTCGAGCACCAGCGATCGCGCAAGTGCCACCCGTTTGCGCATGCCACCGGAGAGGGCTGCCGGCATGCGATCTTCGATGCCGGACAAGCGGACCAGGGCCAGCTTGCGCGTCACGGTGTCTGCCAGCGCGCGCGCGTCCAGGTCGGTGTGCTCGCGCAAGGGGAAAGCGACATTCTCGAACACGTTCATCGAGTCGAATAGGGCACCCCACTGGAAGAGCATGGCCACTCGCCGCCGGAGCGGGTAGAGCTCGACCTCGCTGAGGTTCGAAATCGCGGTGCCGTCGAACCAGATCTCGCCCGCATCCGGCGGTTCAAGACCATTGAGTTGGCGGAGGCACACGCTTTTGCCGCAGCCCGAGCGCCCGAGGATGACCAGGCACTCGCCACGCCGCAACTCGAAGCTCAGCCCCGAAAGCACTTCGCGCGTGCCATAGCGCCGGACCAACCCGCGCACCACGTACAGGCAGTCCAGGGGCAGGTCTGGGGGCAGGTGAGGGTTGTTCGAGGACAAGTCGGTCATTTTTTTGTCTTCACAGCAAGTAGAACAGCTTGGTCAAGAAGAAGTCCGACACCAACACCAGGATCGAAGCCAAGACCACGGTGTTGGTGGTGGCGCGGCCCACGCCGTCGGCGCCGCCGCGCGCGGTGAGCCCATGGTAGCAACCGATCGTGGCAATGAAGTAAGCGAAGAAGAACGACTTGCCCACCCCGCTCAAGACATCGTTGAGGGTCAAGTCGCTGAGCACGTCGTTCAGGTAGAAGCCAGGCGAAAGATCGAGCTGTCCGACCGCCACCACCAGCCCGCCGAGAATGCCCAGGAGATCGCCCAGGATGGTCAAGCAAGGCAGCATCACCAGGGTGGCGAGCAGTTTGGGCACGACCAATTTCTTGACCGGATCAGCTGCCATCGAACGCAGGGCATCAATCTGCTCGGTCACTTTCATGGTGCCCAGCTCAGCGGTCATTCCCGCGCCGATCCGGCCGCCGACGATGAGCGCGGTCAACACCGGTCCGAGCTCGCGGGTCAGCGACTTCGCAACCACCGTCCCGATGTAGTACTTGACGCCGATTGCGGGCAGCGAGTAGGCGGTTTGAAGTGCGAGGACCATGCCGGTGAAGATGGTAGTGATGCTCGCCACTCCGAGCGAGCGAACCCCGATTTGCTCCATTTGACGGATCCAGGTACGTACCTCGTAGGGGGGTCGGAGCAGCCCGAGAAAGGCACGCCAGGCGAGCCAACTGAGCTCACCGGTGACCCGGATCAGTGCGACGAGCGGAGCAAATCCCATCGCCGTACTGGCCACCAGAAAAACGCGTGCAAGAGCCCCAGCACCAAGTTGCTGGCGACGACCGGCCAGAGTCCGCTGAGCTCGGGTTGTCCGCAAATTGCCAGCGTGAGCGCGCCCGCGCCCGCCAGCCGTCCGCCAATGACGACCAAGATGTTCCCCCAATACGCCACCGGATCGAAGGCAGCGAGTGTGTAAAAAACCGCCAGCATGCCGAGGAAAATCGCCACCAACCAGAGCTGAAAGCGCTCGGGCGGCAGGGTCAGTCCGAGCCAGCGGCCGGGCAGGTTGGGTGCCACCACCAGCAGGACCGCAAAAATCGCGTTGTCAGCCACGCCCAAAACCAAGCTGAGCCGCAGCAGCCGCAACGAGAGCGAGTAGGGGAGCGGAGGAAGTCCGGACATCGTCCAGCAGTCTACCTCAAGCTTCTGGGGTGCGGGTATCAACTGGTCGCAGAAGTCTCAGAAGCGGTGGAAGGTGGCGTCGACTTGCAGGAGCTGCCCGGACTTGCGGTCGGCGAATCCGGGGACGAGGTCGAAGTCATGGCGATCGGCCGCATCGCGGAGAGCCATGTTGGTGAGCGTGTAGCA
>CAZCOV010000401.1:0-5366 GCA_964499975.1 uncultured Thermoanaerobaculia bacterium | reverse complement strand
GGATGCCTTTGGTGAGCCCTCGGGGGCTTGGGGGCTGGTCCCCAACAGGCTTTTTCGGGGGCTGCCTTCGGAGCCGCCCTGAGCTTTCAAGGACGGCGGATCCGCTGGGAGTCAAGGACGCCTAGCGCCGCAGAGCGGGCGGCTCGTCTGCGAGCCGATCCTTGACGCCCAAGCGTGATCCGACGTCAAACTGAAAAGCGACGATCAGCCCCCGAAAAAGGCCCAACAAATGCCTTGACTGGCGGGCCTTGGCCCGTCCGCTGAGGGCTTTTGCGTTGCCGCGCCAAGGGCAAGGAAGCGTACCGCTGCGCAGATTCTGCTTTGCGCTCAAAACTTTGCTTTGCGAGTCTCCGCCGCATGAAGTGGATGGAACTTCGCCTGACCGCTTGGGAGCGAGAAGAGCTCGAACGGCGGGCCAAAGCAGCCGGCAAAACGAAAAGCCGTTATTTGCGCGAGGGGCTTTCGGCCTTGCTCTCAAGTTGCGAGGTCTCGGGCATGGTTGCGGAGGGTTCGCAACCAGGGCCAAGCGGACGCCTGGAGGCGCCACCGGTAGGGCGGATCGGGGTCAACCTGGCGCAGATCGAGCGGGGGCTTGAGCGTCTGGGTTGCCTGAGCGGGGAGGACCAGGAGGCCCTGCGCGCGGCCTACCGGCAAGCCAGCTGCTGCGCGGCGCAGTGGCTTGACCTGGGCGGGACGAGGCGACGACCGCGGGAGCGGGTAAAGCGGGTCAGGCGCTTCAGGATGCGGGCGAGTGGGCCAACCCTGGAGGCGTTGCGCCAAGCGTCCACAAGCCTGCAAGCGACGCGCAGCGAACTGGCGCGGAGGAGCTTGCAGCTGGACACCCGCGCGACCACCACCCCCAGCGCCCAAATCGTGTTAGCCGCGGCTGAGCTCCTGCGCAGCGGACGTGCGCTGAATGCGGTGGCTCGCCAGGTCAACAGCGCGGTCTTGCATCGACACGGTGCGAGCCCCCAGCTGCTTGCGGCGGTGCGGCAGGCGGTGAGCGGGGTTCAAGCAGCGCTGGACTTCACGCTGGGGATTCTGCCGGCTGAGGCGCAGCGATGATCGGGAAAATCCTGCGCGGACGGGGCATGGCCGGCTTGCTGCGTTACTTGAACCGGGAGAGCGCGCACCCCGAGCTGGTGTGGGGTGAAGGCTTCAACGATGCCGCAAAGCTGCGCTCGCTGGCCGACGCCCCCGAGGGCAAGGACTACGTTTATCACGTGATTCTGAGCGTTCCGGCAAAGGACGGGTGCCTGTCACGGGAGCAGTGGTTGGAAGCGGTGCGCGAGGTCCAGGCAGGGCTCGAGTTGCCGCCTTGGGGAATCGCGATCCGCCACCGCGACGGGGCCATGGATCATGTGCATCTGGTTTCGACGTCTTGGGTCGAAGGTCGGCGGGTCAACTTGCACCACAACTTCCGCCGGTTGAGCGCGTGCTGTCGGCGGTTGGAGCTTCGCCTGGGGCTTACTCCGCTGCGGCGCGGCGAGTTCACCCCCACGCCGGCCCGTCAAGCGGCGCTGCTCGCGTTTTCCCAAGCCAATCCGACTCAAGCGACCGCGAAGCTGGCGCAGGAAGGCTACACGCTGGAGCTGTTGCGCCAGGCGGACGGGCGCTTGCACGGCGGGAGCCTGGTGCGCCGAGAGGGGACGCGAGCGCAGCGTTACTGGCTGTCTTCCCTGGATCAGCGGTTGAGCGAACGGGCGCGCGAGCTCTTCCGCAACGACGCCGGGGTCAAAGTGAGACAGGTTGAAGGACGTGGTCGGAGGTCGCAGCCTGAAGTGCTGGCCGCAGTGGCGCGGCAGCTCCGCGGTCTGCCGTCCGGAGCTTTGTGGAAGCTGGCTTTGCGTCACAGCGAGCTGGGAGCCATCGCCAAAGACGCGCGCACGGTGCGCCAGCTGAGCTCAGCGCAGTCGACTTCGGACGTGGCCCAGGTGGCCGCGCGGATCGGCCGTGAGTTGGGGGATCGCGAGGTCCAGCAGCTGATCAATCAGTTGGGCCAGGCGTTAGCGCTGGTGACCTTGGCGCGTAGCAACCCCTTGCAGGCAGCCCAGCTGCTCTTGCGGGTGAGCGAGAAGGCCGCGCGGGAATGGGCACAAGGCGGCCCAGACGAGGACGAAGCGCGCCAGCGCGGAGGGCTGGTGCGATGAACCTGCGCTTGGTCCTGACCTGGTTCACCCTGGGCTTCTCGGTGATCGCGATCCAGCTTTCCGGGGATCCCTACGCGCCGCTCGTCGGTTTCGCCGACCGTCTGCGGTGCGAGATCCGAGAGCCTGGCTTTAGCAACGCGGGAAACAGTGAATCGCCCCGGTCGGGGTGACCACGCAGACAGTGGGGCACGGGGCAGCGGCTGCCGAGACAGCCGCTTCCTCGAGGCTCATCGCGGAAGCGCTCAGTGCTGCGGGTTGGTCCTCTCTCGGGGCGACCTTGAACTCGGTGATCTCCAAGTCGCCCAAGCCAAAATCCCGAAAAACTTCACTCAGGCGCTCACGCAGCTCGTCTGCCTTCTCGGTCATCGCATTGGCGAGCTCTCGCCGTTGTTTGCGATCCATGGGGGTTTCTCCTTTACTGGATGGTCAGGTTGAGGGTAATAAAGGTGGTGTCATCGAAATAACCGAGAAGCGTCACGGGACCGGCCTCCTTGGTGACAGCGCGGGTGAGGAAGACGGTCAGCTCCGTATCGGACTGCGTCATGTGCTTAAGAGCCGCACCCTCAAATTCGACCTTCTGGATCGTTTTCAAGTTCTCACCTTTGAACACCGCCGAGCCGCTCGAAGCCTTCGGAACGGTTGGGGTCTGGGTGATCACCGGTTTGCCTTTGGGGGCTGGCTGGTTCGGGGCCTTGAGGGTTTTTGGCTCGAAGAAGCCGGGGGCGAGGATGACGACTTCCTTGACTTGGGAAAGCTCTTCGAACGACCCGGTGAGCTTCAGCAACTGAGAATTTTCGCTCGAAATGTCTTTGTCTCCGGTGTATTCCCTGCCGGCATAAACCTTGAGTGAGGGCTCGATCATTTGGAGGCCGTAGCCGACCAACCCCCAAATCGTTTTCTTCCCTTTCGCGTCACCCTTCTCTAGCTCTACGATCTTGGTGATCCCAACTGGTGGATGGAACCAGGCGCTGCTCTGGTATTCTTCGCCGAGGAAGGGGATGGTGGCAAAGACCTTGCGATCGCTCTCCAGCAGCCTGAAGGAAACATCGATGCTCTGCCAGATCAGACCTTCTTCAGGCGTGACACCGCTTGGCAGTGGCTCACCGCATGGAGCAGTGGGCTTCCATCGCTCAGGAGGGAGCTCATGAATCTCACCACCGAAGTCGAGGAATACGGTCTGCCCGAGAAGGTCAACCTTGCTGGCGTACCCTCGGGGAGTGAGCGCGACGTAAAATTCGACAAAATCGCCCTTACGCGTTCCGCAGGTTCCATACCTAACGAAAAAGCCGCCAGGCTTCGGCGTTGCCACCGTGGGCTGCTCTGCTGGGCAGGTTTTTCTCTGGGTAACCCTAGGATCCCTCACCGGAGTTGAGAAGCCATAGCGCCCGCCGGTAAGGACAGTCTCTCCGTTCAAGAGATCTGAAATCGATGCGACAAATTGAAGCTGATTGTTGGAGCGGATCACAAAAGCCGGCGAGTTGGGCTCTATAGCTTCGTCACCGATAGTCACGCTCGTGTCGCGCGAGAAGTTTTCGCCCGAGATCTTGACCAGCGCTTTGCCGGCACCGATCGACTCCAAGCCGACAGCGGTGATTTTGGGCGTGAGGCTGCTTTGCAAGTGCTCTGTGATGGGCACTAGGAATGGCTTGGTTTCATACTCGTCCCGTGCCATCTGGGGCTCCCCCTTGGGAAGCCGCTTCTTGCTGTTGTATTTGAGCCAGTGGGTTCTAGCGGTAACGTTCAAAGGCACACCGGTCGGGTCGTTGTTGTTGGTCTGGCAGCGCGTGCGCGTTCTGGCGCTATCGACCTCATCGAGAGCGATCACGGCAAAAAGCTGCCGCAGCCCTGGCTCGACGGCGAGCTTGCCCAGAACCGGCCGAAATTGCCAGCCAAAGCGCAGCGTCTTCGAATCTGCGCCCCCTGAAGGAAGCTCAAAAGCATAGGTGTCAGCATCCTGGTAGAGGTAGAAGGTCTCGCTGTTGGAGCTTACCGATGCACCCAGGGTAAAGACCGACACCGGCGCGACCGCGCCGAAGGCATTACTTTTCTTGCTCAAGGAGGCCGCGTTGTACGTTTTTTGCTGCGGCATCAAGGCGACCAGAGATGGCCGGCGCCTCGAGTCCTCGCAGGGCTCGATCTGGATCTCCACCTGGGCCGCCATGCCTCTGTGATCAACGCTCGGGGCCAGGCTGATCTGGAAGCCGACGACGACCATCAATCGCGCCCCCGGCTCGATCTTGCCGGCCCCTTTCGTCCCGCCGTCGTAGAAGCGATCGGAGACCGAGCGTTGCAGGAGCATCCGGACGTTGGTGATCTGGTACTGGAGATCAATCTGGCGCGTCAGCAGATCTTGGTCTGAGAAGCCGAAGTTGGAAACCGGCAGGCTCAAGCTCGGCGCAGCTCCCAAGTCCGGAGGGGTAGGGGTCTGCTCCGAGCTTGTTGTCTTAAGGCTCTTGGGGGCCAAGGTGCCGGCAGCTCCCACCTCTTCGCTTCTCTCGACACCAGGCAACGCCAGAGGCTTCGCCTCCACCTTAGTGCTGAGGCTCCGTGCCTGAGACCCCTGGAGATTCTCGAGAGCAGCCAGAATCTTCGCCTGATCAACGCTGCGGAGTCCCCGTACCTGGCTTGCCAGGTCGTCGAGGATGATCTCCAAGTCGCGGTTATCGAAGACCTTAGGCTCGCCGACGACGATGCCGTTGGCCGCGAGGCTCACTGGCTTACGGGCAAAGATCCCGCTCATGGTCACCTCCTCTGGTTCTCGAGCCTGAGAAGTCGGATCCGTACAGGGGTTGGGCTCGCCACACGCCGCGATGAGCGGCGGCGCGGCGAAAAGCGCCGTGAGAAGGAAAGGAAAGACTTGGCTCGACCACATTTCGTTTGTCCTCATCATAATTGAGACAACAGCTACCGGCGTTCGACACCAGGGTTGCTCCCTTATCCTGCCCCTGATTCTCCACCCGCTAGCTAGCCGCAGGTTAGCACCAATCCCCGTTTTAGCATTAACGTTCTTACGGGACGAGATCCTCAGTTTGTTCGCTGAGGGGTGCCGCCCCACCCCGCCAGAGTTGGTCGACACCCGGCCAACCCCCGGTATAGAAGCCGCACCCAGCCTACGGGTACCCAGCACGGGGCTCAAGACCGGCCCGGCGGGCACCTCACACAAAGGAAGTTTCCCTGGATGGTGAGGCCCAATTCCTAAATCCGCGGCGCAAGGCT
>CAZCOV010000400.1:0-5402 GCA_964499975.1 uncultured Thermoanaerobaculia bacterium | reverse complement strand
CCGCACCATGCTCACCTTTGGCGTCCTGTTTTTCGACTACGACCTCGACGGCCGGCTCGACATCTTGCAAACCAACGGGCACTTGGAAAACGACATCAATAGCGTTGATCCCAGCCAAAGCTATGCCCAGCCCCCGCAGCTGTTCTGGAACGGCGGTCTGGAGGCGCGGCAGACCTTCGTCGAGGTCCCGCTGGCCCAAGCTGGTGAGCTGGGAACCCCGCTGGTGGGGCGCGGCAGCGCGTTTGCCGACATCGACGGCGACGGCGATCTCGATCTGATCTTGACCCAAGTCGCACGCCGTCCGCTGCTGCTGCAGAACGACCAGCAACTCGGTCACCACTGGCTGCGAGTCCAATTGGTGGGCGTTGGCAAGAACCGGGAAGCGATCGGCGCGTGGGTCGAACTGACTGCGGGTGGCACCACGCAGCGCCGTCAGGTGATGCCGACCCGCAGCTACCAGTCGCAGTCCGAACTGCCGCTCACTTTCGGCCTGGGCAAAACTGAGCGAATCGACGCTCTCACCATCTTCTGGCCGAACGGCAAGACCCAAAGCGTCGCGCCTCCCGCGATCGACCGCAAGCTGGTGGTCACGCAAGAAGCCGGCTGACCGCCATGGGCTCTTCGGCAAAGACCTTGGCACCCATGATCTTGCGGCTCCAGGCCGCGCCTGGACGTCTCACTTCCCGGCGTCGGTTTTCAAGACGGCGATGAAGGCTTCCTGCGGGATCTCGATGGCACCAACCATCTTCATCCGCTTTTTGCCCTCTTTCTGCTTCTCCAAGAGTTTGCGTTTGCGCGTGATGTCGCCGCCATAACACTTAGCCGTGACGTCTTTGCGGAAGGCGTTGATCGTGCTGCGGGCGATGATCTTGCCGCCGATGGTGCCTTGGATGGCGATCTTGAACTGCTGGCGCGGGATGGTCTCGGCCAAGCGCTCGCAGTAGTGCAGGGCCCGCCGCCGCGCGATCTCGCTGTGGGTGAGTTGGGACAGCGCGTCGACCCGCTCACCATTGACCAGAATGTCCACTTTGACCAGATCGGTCTCGCGGTAGTCCAGGATCTCGTAGTCGAAAGACCCATAACCCTGGGTAATCGTCTTCAAGCGGTCATAAAAATCGAACAGCACTTCCGCCAGCGGTAGCTCTGACGTCAGTTCCACGCGGCCGACCGCCAAGTAATGGAACGCCGTGTTCTCGCCCCGCCGCTCGCGGCAGAGTTCCATCACCGGTCCGATGTAGCGCTCTGGCATCCAGATCGAAGCCCTGATGTAGGGCTCGGCTGTGGCCTCAATCGTCGAGGGGTCAGGGTAGAGACTGGGGTTGTCGACCTCGATCACCTCGTGGGTCTTGAGCTTCACCCGGTAGCGCACCGACGGCGCAGACAACAAGAGCGAAAGGTCGTACTCCCGCTCCAGGCGCTCTTGTACCACTTCCAAGTGGAGCAGCCCGAGAAAGCCGCAACGGAAGCCGAACCCCAATGCGCTCGAAGAGTCTTTTTCGAAGGTCAAGGCAGCATCGTTGAGCTTCAACTTTTCGAGCGCGCGGGCGAGACCTTCGTAGTCGTCTGCCGCGATGGGGTACATCGAGGAAAAGACCACGGGTTTGGCTTCCTTGTAGCCGGGCAAGGGCTCGGCTGCGCGTTGCACCGCGTCGGTGATGGTGTCGCCGACGTTGATGTCCTGGATCGACTTGACCCCTGCGATCACGTAGCCGACCGCACCCGCGGCCAGCTCGCTGCCCTTGATCCGTTGCAGCCGCAAAACCCCGAGCTCTTCGACGGTGTAACCCTTGCCGCTGTGCATCAAGTAGACCGCCTGACCCGGCAGCAGGGTCCCCTCCTTGACCCGCACCAGCAAGACCACCCCGCGGTAGCTGTCGTATTGGGCGTCGAAAATCAGCGCCCGCAGCGCGGCCTGAGGATCACCCGTCGGTGCCGGCAGCCGCTGGACGATGGCTTCGAGCACGTCCTCGATGCCTTGACCGGTCTTGGCCGAGCACAAGACCGCGCTGAAAGGATCGAGTCCGAGGTCGCTGTCGATCTCTTCGCGCACCCGCTCGATGTCGGCTGAAGGAAGGTCGATCTTGTTGATCACCGGAATCAGTTCGAGATCGTATTCGAGCGCGAGGTAGAGGTTGGCCAGGGTCTGCGCCTCGACCCCTTGCGCTGCATCGATCACTAGCAAGGCCCCTTCACACGACATCAGCGACCGCCGCACTTCGTGCGAAAAGTCAACATGTCCTGGGGTGTCGATCAAGTTGAGGCGATAGGTTCTGCCGTCCTTGGCGGTGTAGGGCAAGGTGATCGAGTTGCTCTTGATGGTGATCCCGCGCTCGCGCTCGATGTCCATCGAGTCGAGGATCTGGTCGCGGAATTCCCGTTCGTCAACCCCGCCGCAGGACTGGATCAAGCGATCCGCCAGGGTCGATTTCCCGTGGTCGATGTGGGCGATGATGCAAAAGTTGCGAATGTCTAAATGGTTCATGTTGGTCATTGCCCCCCCAAGGGGCGAAAACAAAAACCGGCAGTGGACCCGCCGCCGAGGGCTGTAGTTCGGCGTCCGTTAGGTGTCATTCCTCGTATGCGATGGCAAAAGGTGGCGGCTCACTTCCGCGGGTGCCGGGAGCTTTGAGATAGTGCTCCAGCCACTGCACCAGGCGCAGGCTCAAGTCAAGGCGGGATGCTGCGCGGCGATTGCCATGCCCTTCGCCGGGATAGAGCACGAGGCGGACCGGAGCCTGGCCGAGCAGTTTCAAGTAGCGATAAAGGATGCGCGACTGGTCGGGCGAGACCCGCGTGTCGGCCTCGCCATGGACGATCAACAAGGGAGTTTTGGCCTTACTCACGTAATGGAGCGGGCTGCGGTCGCGGAAGTGTTGCCAGTCCTGCCAGGGCCACTTGCGTTCGTGGACCTCGTACAGCTCGATCGGGATGTCGCTCGAACCGATCATCGAGATATTGTCGCTCACCCCCATCTCCATCACCGCCGCCGCGTAACGTTCGCTGTAGTAGGTCGCGCCCCAGGCCGCGGCATAACCGCCATAGGAGCCGCCGACGATCCCCACCCGGTCGCGGTCGACCAAGCCGCTCGCGATCAGATGGTCGACGCCGTCGACGAGGTCGTCAAATTCGCGCCCCGCTGGGTCGGCGTGATCGAGCTTGGAAAACTCGACGCCCCGGCCGGTGCTGCCGCGATAGTTGGGGTAAAGCACCGCAAAGCCGCGGGCGGCCAGGGTCTGGCCCGGACGGGAATGAGCGGTGAGCCAGCCGTTTTTGAAATGGGACTCCGGACCGCCATGGACGATCACGACCAGGGGATACCGCTTTTCACGCTGCTCGGCGAGGGGGCGGATCAGCAGCCCTTCGATCTCCAGGCCGTCGCGCGCTGGGTAGCGGATCACTTCTTGCGCTGCGAGGCGCACCTCCGCCAACCAGGGATTGAGATCGGTCAGGCGCACCGCAGGGGTTCCTACCCGCCCAGGTGCGAGGTGAAAAACTTCTTCGGGATGCTGCGAAGTCGCGCCGATCAGGGCCAAAGCACCATTCTCAGCGCGCGATAGCTCGGTGAAATTGGGACCCCCGAGGGGCAGGACGGTGGTTACGGCACCACTTTCGCGGTCGACCTGGCCCAGGCGTACATCCACGCCTTCGTCCGCGAGGAAGAGCAGATGGCGTTCGTCTTGCCACACCACGCGGGTGACATGACCGCGCAGTCCGGGCACGAGGTCGCGCGGGGTGCCGCCGCTTGTGGGCACTACCCACAACCGCCCTTCGCGCGGATCATTGAGGTCCGCCGCCGCAATCAGCGCAACAAACCCACCTGCGGGGCTGATCGCCACCTCACCGATCTTGCCCGGATTGTCGATCCGCGCTTTGACCTCGCCGGTTTGGGCGTCGATCACCCGCACGCGGGTTTTCATCAGCTCGTCATCGACCAGGGACGTCGGGGCGACTTTGAGCACCAGATCCTGGCCCGCGGGGCTGAACAACACCGAAAGCGGTGCGCCGTCCACCGGGATGCGCTGGGGTTCCGCTCCTGCTGCTTGCAAGTTCGCCACCCACACCGCGTTGGGCAGCCAGTCTTCTTCGACGACTTTTTGGTTGAAGCCCTGGTCTTCGCGCTTTTGCCGTTCGGGGCTGAGCGGCGGCTTGGCCAGCAGCGCCACCCGCTGGCCGTCGCGGCTGAAAGCGTAAGCCTCGAGGTCGGTCTCGAGCGTCAGCAGCTGGCGCGCCTCGCCGCCGTGCCGCGGAATCGCATAGAGCGAGCGGGTCTTATCGTCCCCGCGCTTGGCGAGGAAAGCGATCTCCCCGGTGCCCGGACGCCAGCTGATCTTCTCGACCTTGACTTCGCCGGTCACGAAAGGCCGCGACTTCCCGTGAAGGTCCACCAAGTGCAGCTCATTCCACGCGGGGCCGTCGGGATCGACCAGGGGACGCCGGGGCACTTCGACCACGACAGCGACCACCTGGGCGTCGGGTGAGAACGCGACCTCTTCCGCTGTGCGCAGGCGGGCAATCTGGTGCAGGGTCAAACCGTCCGCCCAAGCTGCGGCAGCGAGCAAGATGGCGTTGAGCGGGAGCACGATGGCGAGGTAGCGACGGTCCATGGGAACTCCTTCCGTGGAGCCGCTATCTTACCGACAAGGGCGCTGGCAGGAAACCCATGTTTGGGGGCGCTGCCCGCTGGCTTCAGAAATCTTTTGATTTACCCGAGGCCACCGGCAGCGTGAAGTGATAGCTGGCCAGCTTCCGGCGTGCGGTCCCGGCACCTTCGTAGAAGGTCAGCGTGTAAATCTCGCCTGGCCTGAGGGTCGGCTGGGGGAGCACCACCGACAGCCAAAACTTGTTGCTGACGGGATCAAGTTGCGGCTCAATCTTTTTGGCGGTCAGCACTTCCTGGCCAGAGGCTAGCTCGAAGCTGTACTCCGCAGACTGCGGTTTGCTTGCGCCCAGGCTGTAGATAAAGTCAAAGAATGAGGCTTGCTGCGGCAGGGATGCCGCGGAATCCCCGCGGACGGTGGGATTGACCTGCACGACAACCCCATCCACCAGCGGCTGGCGGGCGAGCGAGTGCTCACGGAAAAACCAGCCCCCAAAGCCGATCGCGCTGACGATCATGGCAGCCGCCGCGACCTGACGCCAGTAGCGGGGCACCAACACCGGGGGTGCGGGGAACGGCGCAACGTTTTTGTCCGGGAATCCTTTGCGGCTGCGCTGGATCCAACGGAGTTGCTGCGCACAGTCGGGACAGTGTTGCACGTGAGCGCGCACGACTTCGGGATGCTCCACCGGATGACCCCAAGCCCAGTCGATCAGGGTGCGGCTCTCCGGGTGCCGTCCCAAAACCCGGAAGAGCTGGAGGGTGTCGGCCAGCTCCTGGCGACAGCGCTGGCGCAACTCGCGCA
>CAZCOV010000399.1:0-5433 GCA_964499975.1 uncultured Thermoanaerobaculia bacterium | reverse complement strand
TGGGCTGGCACGGGGGCCTGCCCCTCCGGTCGCAATCCCACCTGGACCGTCTGGGCAATTCCAATTCTGACGTTCCCGTGGGGGCAGGCCCCTGTGCCTGCCCTCCCCGTCTCCTGCGGGTTGCCGAACGCGGGTCAGACATGTACGATTGCAGGTGGATCCCGGTTTTGAGGATGTCATGCGCAAGAAGAACCTGCTGACCAGCAACCGCTTCGGCCTAGGAACTTGGATCTTTTCCCTGACGGTGTTGCTCGTCGCGTTGGCCGCCGGGGTGACCGCGACCGCTACCCACTGGCTGGGGCAAAAAAGCATTGTGCGCACGGTCCGCCAGGAATTGGAGGGCGCCCAGCGGGTACAAGCGAGCCTGCAGCAGCAGCGGAACCGTCAGCTCGAGCTGATTTCCCGCGTTTTCGCCAGCGACACCCCGCTCGCCAATTACTTGCGCACGGCCACGCTGGCGCGCAGCCAGGGGGAAGTTTTTACCCGGGCTGCGGAGTATCAAAACCTGCTGACCTTTGACCTCGGCATGGTGCTCGACCCCACCGGGATCGTCCTGGCCCGCACCGACAACCGCGATGGGGCGGGAGAAGATCTCGGAGCCAACCCGCTGATCGCGATGGCCCAACAGGAAAAGCAGGCGCTTGGGGTCTTTCGCCAGAAGGACCGTCTCTACCAAGCCGTGACCTTCCCGCTGGCGCAAAACTTTGAGCGGGTCGGCTTTTTCCTCGCTGCTTACGAACTCAACTCCGCGCTGGCAACGCAAATTCAGCGCAGCAGCGGTGCCGAGGTCGTCTTCCTCACGACCTCCGCGAATGGGCCCGTGACAACGACCTCAACGCTCGATCCTGGCTTAGCCGCGGAGCTGGTCGAAACCCTACGCCGTCGATCGGATCTGCTCGGCGCCTTGAGCCGCAGCCAGAAACCGGTCGAAGAGACCGTGCTGCTCCAAGGCAAGCCGTGGGCGTTGAGCTCCGTGCCGCTCACCGACGCCGCAGGCCAACCGGTCGGAGCCACGGTGGCGCTGTCGTCGCTCGGCGACAAGCTCGCGCCATTCACCACGCTTCGCTGGATCGCCTTGAGCTCTGGCCTGCTGGCGCTGGCGGTCGGCTTTTTCCTCGCTCACGGGGTGGGACGCCATTACAGCCGTCCGGTCCGCGCGCTCGATCGAGCGGTGGCTGCGGTCGGCCAGGGCAACCTCGAAGCTCCATTGCCGCAGGCTGCCAGTGGGGAGTTGGGTCAGCTGACCTACGGCCTCAGTGTGCTGCTGCACGACTTGCGCAGTAAAACCGCGCTCGAACTTTACCTCGGTCGCGTTGCACGCTATTTGCCGGAACCGGCCAAAACCACTGCCCTGGCCCGCGCCCAGACCCGCAAAGTGGTGCTGTGCGCGATGGAAATGCGCCGCTTTGCCAACCCCAAAGTCGGCTATGACGCCGAAGAGAGTTTGGCGCGGATGCGGCGCGACCTGCGCCGGGTCACGGCAGCAGTGGAAGCGCATCGTGGGCAAGTCGAAGCGGTCGCGGGCCACCGAGTGCTGGCGGTCTTCTCGGGGGATGGCAGTGCTTTTCGCGCCTTGACTGCAGCCGCCGAGGTCCTGGTCACCCTCTCCGAGCGTGAAAACGTCTTTGACGAGCCTGAGCCTCCGGCCATAGTTTTGGCTCAGGGCAGCGCCGTGATCGGGTCCTTGCCCTGGGGTGGCAAGCTGATGAACGGCTTGCTCGGGCTGCCGGTGCAGCAACTGGAAGGCTTGCTGCGGGAAGCCACTCCGGGGGAGCTTTTTCTCGCAAAACAGCTGCTTGCCGAGCTGGTCGAGCCCCTCAGACAAGCCGGGATCGAGTTGCGCTTGCAGCGCGGCTTGTTGAGCGGCCTGCCGCTCGCGGTCGTCACTCCGGAGCAGGCCCTGAAATTGGCGGGCGAGCGGGCAAAAACTGCGGCTAGTGCCCACCTGGGTTTTCCTGGGGAAGGTCGCAGCCTGGCCGAAATAACTCCCGGGGTGGTGCTGGGCGAACGCTTCGAAATCCTGGCCGAACTCGGCACCGGCCCGCTGGGCACCGTCTGCAAGGCGCTCGACCGCCAAAAAGACGACCTGGTCACCCTCAAAGTGCTACGGCCCGACGTGTTGGCCGACCCCGAGCGCTTCGCGCGCTGGCGGCAGGTGATCCAGCGCCTGCACCCGATTCGCCATCCGCACCTGCTCAGCGTGCTCGATTTTGGCGAGGCAGAAGGCTTGCCCTACCTGACCTGGGAGTTCGTGCGCGCGATGAACTTGCGACACTTGATCGAGCATGGCCGCGACGTGCCCCTAGTTGCGGGCTTGCGCATCCTGCGCCAGATGGCTGCCGGTCTGGCTGCGGCTCATCAGGAGCAAGTGATTCACGGTGGGCTCAAGCCCGAAAACGTCCTGCTCGAAGCCCGAGGGAATGTTTTGCTGATGGACTTTGGGCTGGGCTCGCCGCTGCGCCGCGGGTTGACCGCGGTGCCTGGGGTAGCCTATCTGGCGCCCGAACAGCTGGTCGGCCGCGAGGCAGATGCTCAGTCGGACCTCTACGCTTGGGGCGCTTTGGGCTATGAGTTTTTGACCGGGAAGGTGCCGGTCAGCGGGGAAAATCCGCACGAGATCCAGCTCCAGCTAGCGCAAACCGTGGCCCCACCGAGCACCCTGAATCCCGCAATACCACCGCTCCTCGACAGCGTCCTGCTCGGCTGCCTCGCCCAGACCCCTGAAGCGCGTTTTGCTACCGCGGAAGAACTCCTCGCCGCGCTCGCGGCGGTGGGTTGAGCGCAAGATCGCGAACTGTGGTGGGTTTCACCTGTGTGGACGCTATCTCCTGCGAACGACCGGTTGCGTGCATGAGCTACCTCGCCCCAGACCAGGAACCGGGCGATGTCGCGGTCGAGCGCGCGGTTCGCGCTGACACGCTGGCCGAGGTCGGCCCTGATCCGGACGCCGCGATCCTGGCCGCCGTGGCGCAAGGGCACAGTGAGGCGTTCGGCGCACTGGTCGAACGTCACCACCAGCGCCTGTTCCACCTCTGCGAACGGTTGCTCGGTGAAACCGAAGACGCGCGCGACGCCGTCCAGGAAGTTTTTTTCAAAGCGTTCCGCAAAGCGGGGAGCTATCAGCCCGAAGGGCGGGTTTATACCTGGCTCTACCGGATCGCGGTCAACCACTGTTTGAACTCGCTGCGCCGACGGCGAGTCGTCCAATTCCTCGGACTCGCCGAGGTCGGTGTCTCGTCCGGGGAGGAGGGGCCGACCTTCGATCCCCCGGACCCGACCCCGGGTGCAGCCGCGCAACTGGAGGCACGGCAGCGCTGGCAGAAGACGCAGCGGTTGATCGCCAGGTTGCCGCCGGGGCAACGCACCGTTTTGATCTTGGCGAAGTTCGAAGAGCTGTCCTACCACCGTATCGCCGAAGTGATGGGGATCAGCGAGAGCGCGGTCGAGAGCCGGCTATTTCGCGCCATGCGCCGCTTAACGCAGGAAGTTGCAGACTGAGTTGGTTTCACCCGAGTTGTTTCACCGAGTTGTTTCACCCGAGCAGAGTTCCGACAGGAGAGACGCAACATGGACAGCGCAACCGAACGTCAGATGCTCCGCCTGCTGTTGGGCGAGTTGCCTCCGCGCTCCGCGAGCCAGTTACGGCAGCGGCTAGCCCGGGAACCAGAGCTCGGTGCCTACTACCAGAAACTTGAACGGGTCTGGCAAGGATTGGAGCTGCCCCCGAACGCGCCCCTGCCTTGGGGGGCAACCCAGCGCCTGATGCACCGTGTCACGGCGCGCCGCAACGCCGACCAGATCAGCTGGAAGCTGGCGCCGACTTGGGCCCGGGCCGGAGGGGCTGCAGCCCTGATTTTTGGGGTGATCGTGGGCGCCAGTGTGGGACCACGGGAAGTGCCCTCCGGGGAACTCAGCCGCGGCGCAGAAACCCTGGCCGGCACTGCATCGGCTCCAGCAACTCCAGCAACCACCACCCCCGCGACCACGTCCGACCTGGGGGAACCGCTCAGCCTGGCCGAGGGTTACTGGCTGGCCCTCGGTGAAGATCTATCTACTTTGACAGAAGAGGGCGCCCCGTGAAGCAGTGGTGGCTGGTGATCGCCCTCTTGCTGTCGTTGGGAATCAACCTCGGCCTAGTGCTGGGCGGCTGGTGGCATCGCCCTCTAGCCCCCGAATTTCAACCGGGTCCGCCGCCAGAAGCGCGGTTCAGGCCCGGGCCAGGTGCGGAGGGGGAACCCCCGCCCGAAGAAGGCGTGCTGCCGCCGGGATTTTTCCCGCCGTCCGATCAGGAGGCTCCCGGTGGGGAACCAGGCCAGCCAGCGCTCGGGGGAGAACCGCCGGCCGGGCTGCCGATTGACCGTCCCTTTCCTGCGATCGAACGTTTTGCCGACGACTTGCGGCTCGAGGGCGAACCGCGACGCGGGTTTATTGAACAACAACGGCGTTTTTTCCAGGAAACCCTGACTGCTCGCGAGCGTCTCTTCGAGCTACAAGGCATGCTCCGTCAGGAGTTGGCTGCGGACCAGCCGAACCGGACTCACATTGACCAGTTGCTTCAGCAAACCAACCAGGCCCATTTCGCTTTGGAAAAGCTGTTCGTCGACAACCTGCTCAAATCCCGCGAATTCTTGAACCCTGAGCAACAGCGGCGCTACCTGCGGCAAGTGGAGCGGCTGCGCAACTTGCGCCGGCCAGGACCGCGTCCTTTCCCGCCGGGAGAACGTCCCTTCTTCAATCGCCCAGACCCGCGGCGACGTCCGCCGGGAGCCAACCGTCCCCCTGAGGGCTTTTGACGGCATCCCAGAGGGTTGCCCCCACGGGGGGGCAACCGAGGAGGAATCAGGAGAGTTCCGATGACTTGCTCAACCCTTCTTTACGAACGGTGCCAGCAGAACGTTTAAGCGACCATGGCGATTTACACCTTGCGCGTTCGCGCTGCTTTCGAGGCAGCCCACCACCTGCGGTCCTACCGGGGAGCCCCGGAGCCGGTCCATGGCCACAGCTGGCAAGTGGAGGTCACGCTGGCCACCGCCCAGCTCGACGACGAAGGCATGGGCTTCGACTTCGTTGCGATCAAGGAAGCCCTGCGCCAGCTCGTCTCCCGCTTCGACCACCAAGACATCAACGCCGTCCCGCCGTTTGATCGGATCAGTCCCACCACCGAACACCTGGCCCGCTACTTCCACCAGGAGCTCTGCGCCCGGCTTCCGGCTGCCGCGATCACCGCAGTCACCGTGTGGGAAGGTCCTGACTGCTCCGCCTGCTATCAGCCCTGACCATCATTTTACGAAGAGAGGTAGTTGTTGTGAAAAACTGTAGTAATTGTAAAGAATACAAAACTTGCCAGACTCGACGTTTCACCCTGGCTTTTCTCCTGACTGTACTTCCCTGGGTCGCGCCCCTGGCGAGCGCAGAGCAATCTGAGGAGTCAGC
>CAZCOV010000398.1:0-5434 GCA_964499975.1 uncultured Thermoanaerobaculia bacterium | reverse complement strand
TACGGGAACGTCAGAATTGCCCTGAAGGCCAAGGTGGGATTGCGACCATGTAGGGGCAGGCCCCCGTGCCTGCCCTCCCCGTCTTAGAAGCTGGTCCAGCGCGCGGCGATCGCGCTCTGGGCCAAGAAAACCCCGAATCCTGCCACTTTCTTGCGATGCCGCGCTGAAGGGTTGACGAAAATTGTCACCATTTGGGTCGTCGGCGGCTTTGCTTTAATCCTTGACGTCAAGAAGAAGTGCCAGACTTTTCAAAGTGTTGCGCCGTTTTGCCAGGGTCGGCAGGCGGCCTGGCCCTGGAGTTGCATTTGAACATTGCTATAAGTCGACACTTAACCGCGACCGCCACCGGCCGCGAGCTCAGGAGTGAACGATGCGCAGTAGCAAGCTCAGCAAATCGCAAGATCCGATGGAGAAAGAGGTCTGGCGGCGAAATTTCTTGGCCTCACGGGCTGCGGCCTATCGACGAACCGTCCCAGACGGACGCCCCAAGGGGTTGTTCCCCGGGGAGGCTTTCATGCGTAGTCCGGGAACTTTTTCCAAGGTGGCTGCACCTACCCCGAAAGCGTTGCCCGCAGCTCCGCCCGCGGCGGTGATCGCGCTGACCCGCCTCGCTTTTGGACCGCGTCCTGGCGACATCGAAGCTTTCGCTGCGCTGGGCGCAACAGACGCCCAACGTCTCCAGGTCTATATCGACCAGCAGCTCAACCCGGCCACGATCGACGACAGCGCCGCCGACGCCCGCCTCGCGCAGGCCGGTTTCACCACCCTCGGCAAGTCTCTCGCCCAGCTCTGGCAAGATCACGTCGTGCCCGACAACTTGCCCTGGGAGGAGGTGATGCGCCCGTTCTACGAGACCGTCCTCGCCACTTTCTTGCGCGCCATCCACAGCCGGCGGCAGCTGGTCGAGGTGCTCGCCGAGTTTTGGCATAACCACTTCAGCGTCTATGCCGACGACTTCCCGCACGGGCCGGTGTGGGTGCATAGCGACCGCGACGCGATTCGGCCCAATGTCTTGGGCAATTTTCGTCAGATGCTCGAGGCCGTGGCCAAGACCCCGGCCATGCTCTACTACCTCGACAACCGGGTGAACTCCGCGGAAGATCCCAACGAAAACTATGCCCGCGAATTTATCGAGCTGCACTGCCTGGGCGCTGAGAACTACCTCGGTTCGCTGCCGCAAAATCAAGTCCCACGCGATGGCCAGGGCGTGCCGATCGGCTACGTCGAAGAGGACGTGATCGCGGCGGCCAGCTGCCTTTCCGGTTGGACGGTTTCCGATCAGCCCTGGGATCCGGAGATCGGCGATACCGGCACGTTCCTCTACGTGGATTCCTGGCACGACCACAACGCCAAAACGATTTTGGGGGTCAACTAGCCGGCTAATCAGCCGCCGATGAAAGACGGCCAGGACCTGATGGACATTGTCGCGAGAAATCCTGGCACCGGTCGTTTCATCGCGCGCAAGCTTTGTCGGCGTTTACTGGGCGACTTCCCGCCCCAGTCGGTGGTGGATGCAGCAGCCGCGGTTTTCACCGCCCACTGGCAGTCTCCCGACCAGCTGGCGCGGGTGGTCCGCACGATTGTGCTCGCACCCCAATTCCTCACCACCTGGGCCGACAAGGTTAAGCGACCCTTCGAGATTGCGGTCAGCGGTTTTCGTGGCGCGGGCTTTGACTTGCCCTTCACCTACGATCACCCCTCGACCGGCTGGTTTTTGTGGGAGTATTACCACACCGGACAACCGCTCTTCTCTTGGCATCCGCCCAACGGCTACCCCGACTTCAAGCCGGCTTGGAACTCGACGTCGCCTCGCGTGATGTGCTGGCGCCTGGTCAACACCATGGTCCAAATCGACGATGGCACCAACCCTTACTTCAATGCGCTCAGCGCAACCCCCCCAGACGTCCGTTCGGCTCAGGCTTTGGTCGATTTTTGGAGCTTTCGCTTGCTCGGCCGCTCCCCCAGCCCAGAAGAAGAAGCCGAACTCGTGGACTTCATGGCCCAGGGCAGAAACCCCACCTACGACTTGCCCCTGGCCACCGACCCTGACACCCAAGAGCGGCTGCGGGCGCTGGTTGCCCTGCTCATGATGATCCCGTCCTTCCTGTTCCGTTGAGGAACGAGGACTGCGAGATATTGCGTCTTTCCGTCTTTCCTGAGACGACTGCGAAATCGATTCGAACGGAGAGGAACCCACCATGGACGTCACACGACGTGGTTTTCTAGTCGGTTGTTCGTCGGCCATCGCCGGCCTTGCGGGATCGCGCTTCAACACCCTCGCTTTCGCGGATCCGGCGCTCAACCAAGAGATCCTGCTGGTGATCTTCTTGCGCGGTGGCATGGACGGCTTGAGTCTGGTACCGCCGATCGCTGGCCCTGACCGCGGCTTTTACCAGACAGCGCGGCCCAATCTGCAGATCCCGACCAGCGGTCCGGGTGCGGCCATCAACTTGAACGGCCAGTTCGGCCTGCACCCGCTCGCCGCACCGCTCCATGACATTTACCAGGACGGCCGGCTGGCGATCATCCAGGCGGTCGGCATGACTACGGTGGTCAACAAATCCCACTTCGATGCCATGCAATTCATCGAACTCGGGACCCCGGGCACCAAGAGCACCTCGACCGGTTGGCTCGCCCGCCACTTGCTGACCGCGCCCAACCTTCCGGCGCAAGTCATCATGCCGTCGCTCGCGACCGGCGATCTCCAGCCCACATCGCTTTTGGGCAGCCTGGAAACGCTCAACATGGCGGACCCGTCGAGCTTCAACCTCGACAACGGCCCCTGGCTGTGGCGGAACGCCCAGCGCCTGGCTTTGCGCAACATCTACGAGTCTTCGAGCTCCTGGCTGCACGACGCCGGGGTCCAAGCCTTAAACGCAGTGGATATCGTCGACCTCTACGTCACCGCTGGCTACACCCCCGGCAATGGTGCGGTTTACCCCGACGGACCCTTCGGCGATCAGCTCAAAGTGGTAGCGCAGATGATCAAGCTCGACTTGGGCCTGCAAGTGGCGACCCTTGACATCGGCGGTTGGGACACCCACGACGCGCAGGGCGATGGCTCCCAAGGCTACCTCGCCGAGCTCTTCGACACGGTCGCGCGCGGGTTGGCTGCTTTCTACCTCGACTTGAACGGAGCGGGCAGCAGCAACTACACCGACCGCTTAACCGTGGTGGTGCAGAGCGAATTCGGGCGTGAGGTCTACGAGAACGGCGACTACGGCACCGAGCACGGGTACGGCAACTTGATGTTGGTCTTGGGTGGTCACACGATCGGCGGTGTCCACGGCAGCTGGCCAGGGCTGGCTCCGGGCGCGTTAGTCGACGGCACAGACCTCGCGGTCACCACCGACTATCGGCGGGTCTTGAGCGAGATCCTCATCCGCCGTATGTGCAACCCCAACATCCCCACCATTTTCCCCAACTACAGCGGCTACACCCCGCTCGGCGTGGTCGAAGGCGTGGACTTGCCGATCGTCGGCCAGCAGATTTTCCGCGACGGCTTTGCCCCTGGTAACTTGAGCGGCTGGTCGACTGCGGTCGGCGGATAGCTGGACAACCAATCAACAACAAATCAAGAGCTCGGATCAAGCATTCAGGAACCGGAAAAAACGTCCGGCAACTGAGTACCGTGAACCCGGGGGAGCCTCCTCCCCCGCTTTTTTTTTGCGGTGGCACCCGCCAAGATCGCCAGGATCAGCCGAGCCCGAGGTCCTGGCGAGTGGTGGCGGTCAAGACACGGCCGAGCAAATCATGGAGCTGCTCGTCGGAGTTGATCCTCTGGATCTTGCGGCGAAAGGCCGCGGGCAGGGCGCCAAAGCGTACCTCGCTCTGGCTTAACAGTGCCTCCTGCAACCCGCGATGACGTCCTTCCCGGCGTCCTGCCTGGATGCTTTCCAAGAGCCCTTCTTCGCGGCCCATGCTAGCTAGGTGGTGGGGGGCCCCCGGGCTACCCGATTAGACCAGCCTACTCAACCTCAATCGCATAGCTCACCATCCACAACTCAAGATGCTCAAGTTGGGCCTTCCAACGAAGCTTGAACTGGTGCATCCAGTGGCGATTCTCATCGGAATCAGGCACATCCACAACAATTTTCACAAGATTGTCCCGATAGGCTACGCCGCCGTGCCGCCAGTGCCCTTCCACTTTTTGTGTCTCGTAGCTGGCTGCACCAAAGTGATCCACTATCTCGAGAACCGCATCGGCAAGCCGCTCCGATGGCACATCACGACCGTCATTGAACTGGAGAGGAAGCAGAACCTCGAATCGCCGCCACTTGCTGTTCATAGGTCGATTTGCCCTTCACCGTGAACGGGATATTTTGATCAGCCATAGCTTCGAGTGCCGCTTCCGGCACGATGTGTTCTCCCGAGCGAAGCACGCGACCGGAGAATCTACCGAGCAGATATGCAAGCGCCCGTTTCTCCGTGTCACGATCTGGAAAAATGATCGTCACCATCGTATGCAAGACCTCCTGCCAAAATCTGCATTAGTTTTCGTGGTCTAACGGCCTAGCGATCGGCGGCCGGCCATGCCTTCACTCCGCGCTGGCCCCCTTGCTCTGGGCCTGTCGTCCGGTTCGGATGAGCTGCGCGACACACGGTGCCAGCTGTTTGAACGTCTGGGTAGCGCCAGCACCCAGTCGATGAAGTGGAACAACTCCAGAACATCCTGACGCGGTGCTCAGCTCGCAAAGCCGCCGAACCAGCCGGAGCTTCCAGCTCAGGCGAGTGGACGCCTGGTCCCGCGTGCCCTTGGCCTGCAAGTGTGCCATCACCACCGTGGCGAACGGGCTGGGATCCGCTTCCAGCTCGGCCCAACGGCTAGTCGACCCTCGATGATCCCTCGAACACGCGCTTTGGAGCCGGCTCGGCTCAACAAGCCCGTCAACGCCTCCTCCGGAAACTTGAGCATTTGCTCCGCAGTTACGCGCTCGTTTTGTAGCTGCGCAACGGTTGACTTGAGAGCGTCTGCCTCGGACTTTCGGGCCTCGGCTTCGGCACGAAGATCGCCGACCGCGGCGACAGCTGCCTCTAGGTCCTGCTTGATCGAATCGAGCTTCGCGATTCGAGTCTCGACGTGGTCCGGATTTAGAAGATCGTCGAGCGTCACTTCGTAAGCGAAGAACGGCAAGCTGACTCGGAACCGGGTCCTACGTAGTGCGCCCTTCAGGCGTTTCAAACTGTTTGTTGCCAATTTAGACACTGTACTTATCGCCGCCTAACTAGGGCCGCGGTGGGGCCGTACCGATTCCCGTAACGCGAATCGTGTCAAGGCCGAGCAGCTTGCCAAACACGGCGTCCGAGGTGAGTCCGGCTACAAAACCGACGCCAAGCGCGAAAGGGATCGACCTGCGTGCGTATAGGACAAGGTCTGAGGGCAACATTGCCACCGGCAAAAGTGTGGTGCGTCGCATGTTGGAACATCTCGGCG
>CAZCOV010000397.1:0-5468 GCA_964499975.1 uncultured Thermoanaerobaculia bacterium | reverse complement strand
GTGCTTTCTGTTCGCTGTTGCCGCAATACCAGGCAATTTCTCCAAGCTGTGGCGCATCGCAGGCCCCTCGAATGGTCAAATCGCCAGCATAAGTCGCCGTCTCCGTTTCTGCTCGGGCCGCAAATTCCCACTCCGCCTCGCTTGGCAGCCGAATCTTTTGGCCGGTCCGCTGGCTCAACCAGGCGCAAAAGGCCTGCGCATCGTTCCACGAGACATGGACTACCGGATGGGTGGGGCCACCGCTGTCGCGCCAGCTGGCCCCGCCTTTCTTTTCCCACTCTTTGCCGTTCCAGAACCACGACCAGCCGTCCCGCTCCGCCTCAGTCTGGTATCCCTTGTCCTTGACGAACTCCGCAAACTGCCCCTGCGTGACCTCGGTGGTGGCGATCTGGAAGCCCCGAGTCAGCGTCACCTGGTGGCGACGTTCGTCTTCGGCTCGGCCCGCTTCACCTGCCGGACTACCCATCCAAAACGTTCCCGGCGCAATCGCGACGAACTCGAGGCCCAAAATCGGATCCTTCCACGGGCGCAAGCCGTTCGGGACTTGGCGCGCCTGCCGCGAGCAACGCTTTCATCTCGTCGTAGAGCACACCGCTGAGCGGCGGATCGAGCTGGTCCTTGAGCCGCGCCAAAGCCGCGTCGCGACGCTGACGGTAGGAGGTGAGCGAGCGCAAAACCGTCGAGTTGACCGCCAGCGGCATGCGCGCCACTTCGCCCTCGAGCCGCAACGAAATGCCGCGGCTCAGGGCCTTGTCTTCTGGCCGGTGACCTTGCACCCAACCCAACACCCGGGATCCTCGGGCAGAAACCGTTCATCAGCGCGCTGGTCGCAGCCAGCCAGCACCTGGGCTTCTTGCTCGAGGGTAAGGATCTGTTCGGTCCTCATGCCGGAAAGCCTACCACGGGCTGCATTTTCCGGCAGTCGCTGGGCTCCCTGGCGCACTGCTGGCACCGCGACGGCCCCGGCCGTACTCGGCCTCCGAAGAAAAAAAGCGGGCGGGACGCCCGCGGTCCCAGGGTGGGCTGGGCGCTCGCATTCCCAAGGCTTCGAAAGGCGACCACGACGTTGCTGGGTTCGCAGATGCTTCCAGTGCTCAGCAGGAAAGTCGAAGGTGAGCAACCGCGACTTGTCGCACAGCAGGTCGAGCTAGCTTTCCTGGCTTTCCCGGTAGCCGAAGGAGGTGCCGGAGGTGCCGCGCTTGCAGCCGCCCCCTCCCAGCCACGGAGAGGGGGCAAGGCGGATGCGGCCCGAGGCCCGCGTTACTCGCCCGACGGGGTCGTGAAGGTCAAGGATTCGATGTCTTGGTGACCGGGCAGGTGGAAACGCACGGTCGCTGAGCAAGCTTCGGGATCGATGGTAAAAATGTCCGAATTGCTCGTGCCGACGAGATAACCGCTCAGATCGAATTCCAAGCCTTCGGTCTTGTTCGGCAAGTTGCTGCAGACTGTGCTCACCGTGCGTTGCGTGGCGTCCCAGAAGAAAAGGTCCGTCAACTGCGACGCATAAATCCCCGAACCGTCGGGTTTCCAGGCTAGGCCATCCCATTTGTGCAGCTCACCCGCTACCACCGGGTGGAACCACTGGAGGGTCAGGGCGCAGGTGTTCAGGTTGATCGTGACCAAACCCTTGTTGTACTGGTAGCACCACAGCTGACCGGTTGTGGGATGGAAGGAACAGCCCGCGATCTCCCGGTGCCGGCGCACCGTGGGGATGGTGCAAACCGCGCTCAAGCTGCCGGTATTTTGATCAATCTGCCACAGCTGACCGGTTTCGGCGGTGATGCCGTAGAGGGTTTCATTCGCCGGGTTGGAGAAAATGGTTTCGAGGTCCGCTGCGGAGTGGAGCGGACCGCGGTCGGCGTTGGCGCAGTTCCCGGGGTCCACGGTGAAGATCTGGCTATCGCGATTGCCGACATCGTCGACGGCAAAAAGGGTGGTGGCTGGGCCAGGGACCATGCGGGTCACGGCTAATGAATCCAGCGAAACTTCGACCACACCGTTCGAGCTTTGGGCGAAGCCAATGCCAATGATGGGATCGAGGCTGCAGGTGGTCTGGACCTTGAAGGTAAACGACGCACTGGCTCCTGGATTGAGGTAAACCTGACGCTCTTCTCCGACATCGGGTCCCGAACCGCTGACGTTGTAAATCAACGATTCACCGGCCAGGCCGGTCCGGTCCTCGAGCCCGACCGTGAGGGCAGGCGGTGGCGCCGAAATCGTTTGATAAATGACCCAAATGTTGGCGGTCCCTTGCTCGATCCAGACCTGGAAGGTGTAGCGCGACCCTACGGCTGCGAACAGCTCGGCGTCCTGCCACTCGAGCGCCAAGAAGCGCCGGGGGCCCAGGGTCAGAAAGCCGGCGTACCAGGTACCGTGGCCGGAATCCGTGGGGCTGGTGCCGTCCAGGTCGAGGTTGATCCAAAAAGGGGCGATCACGTTGTTGGGTTCGGCTTGGTCAGGGAAGTCTTGGTTGACCGCCGAGGAAGCCCCTGCGGTGTCGTCTCCTGCGATGAGGAAACCGTTGCTCGACATCACCACGCTGGTGTAAGTCGCCCCGACGTAGTCAAAGTTGAAGCCAGGGCCGGTGAGCGTGATCGAAGTGTCGTCACACGCGCTGGTACAAGGCAGAGGTGCGAAGAAATCGCTGAGCGGCAGGTAGCCAGCTGGCGTGGGTAACGTGTATGGGGGTGATGCTGCATCGAGGAGGGTCAGGTTCATGGGACGGAGTTCATCAAACCAGCTCAAGAGCATGGGTTGTTCTTCCGGGTAGTAGATATAGTTTGGATCCAAGACTCCGTCCACGATCGCTTGTGCTGAGCCTTCAACATACGTGGCTGGGCCCACCACTTCGGTCACCAGGTCTATTCCGGTCCGCAGACTGACGCTGGTGAGATGGACTTGGTAGGTCAGGGTGTCGAACGGTGACGCGGTTGTCTTGTCTACGGTGATGTTCAGCTGAGCTGGGTCGGTCGCGTATTGGGTGTAAACCGCAACCGGCACGTGAACATCCGGCGCGGTCCCGCTCAGATCGGTCCAGGTGACCATCCCATAATGCCAGCGGTCTTGCTGAGCCAAAGTCGTGGAGACTTGAATGTTGAACTGAGCACTGGCCCCGCTGCTCAAGGTGAGGGAGGTACGGCTCGCGTAGACCTTGAAGCCGGGCTCGTCGGAGGCCACTGAAGCGACCCAGGTCGTGGTCATCGGGAGGTCATTGGTGAGGGTGAACAGCGCGTAGCAGCCCCTGACGCAGTTCGGGTGGGTGTAAGCGGATGGGACGACGGTGGCGCCGGCCGACAGCAGGGAGTCCAGGCGTCCGCCCCTGGGGTCGACAGGAACCGTGCGCGCGCTGTTGCTATCTGCCGCTCCCTTTTCCTGCGGCGCCCCTGTGATCGTGACGGGTTCCGGCTGAAACGTCTGCGCCGCGGCCGGAGGGAGTAAAACCAGGCTGACCAGGCTGATCCAAGTTCGCCAGTTAGCATTCCGGTTTCGGTGACTTCTGTTGCTCCCGTTGCTCCCGTTGCTCCCGTTGCTCCCGTTGAAAATGTACATGCTGCGTCCTTTCTGGTGTCGATTTTCCCCCAATCCTACTGTGCCATAACCGCCGACCACCTGGTTTTGGCTGGTCGAGGGGAGGCACTGGGCAAAAGCGGTTGTGACCCTGGCAGGATGCGCGGGAGCCGTCGACTCAGGCGTTCCCCAGGCACGGACAGGTAGGGCTAAATCCCCCCTCTCCAGCCGCGGAGAGGGGGGGCAAGGAGGGTCTGCGTTACTCGCCAGACGAGGTCTTGAAGGTCAAGGACTCGATGTCTTCGTGACCAGGCAGGTGAAAACGCACGGTCGTCGCGCAATTGGCGGGATTGATGGTGAAGATGTCCGAGTTGCTCGAACCCATGAGGGCACCATCAGGACCATACTCCAACCCTTCGGTCTTGTTCGGCAGGTTGGTGCAGACCGTGCTCACCGTGCGCGCGGTGGCATCCCAGAAGAAGAGATCGGTCAGCTGGGAAGCATAGACACCCGAGCCATCGGGTTTCCAGGCCAGGCCATCCCATTTGTGCAGCTCACCCGCTACCACCGGGTGGAACCACTGGAGGGTCAGGGCGCAGGTGTCAAGGTCGATCGTCACCAGGCCCTTGTTGTACTGGTAGCACCACAGCTGGCCGGTCGTGGGATGGAAGGAGCAGCCCGCGATCTCGCGGTGTTTGCGCACCGTGGGGATGGTGCAAACCGCGCTCAAGCTGCCGGTATTCTGGTCGATCTCCCAAAGTTGACCGGTTTCGGCGGTGATGCCGTAGAGGGTTTCGTCCGACGCGTCAAAGAAAATGGCTTCGAGGTCCGCCAAGGGATGGAGCGGCCCGAGGTCAGCGTCGTTGCAGCTCGTCTGGTCGACGGTGAAGAGCTGGGTATCGCGATTGCCGACGTCGTCTGAAGCGAAGAGGGTGACGTCGGGGCCAGCGACCTTGCGCGTGGCCGCGAACGCAAAATCGCTCAGGCTGCCGCTGGTGATCTCTGCCACGTTGATCACCGGGTCGAGGCTGCAACCGGTCTCGACCTGGAAGGTGAAGGTGGCAGTCTCTCCAGGCGTGGTGGCGACCTTGAGGTCTGTTGCGACGACCGGCGCCGTTCCGATCCCGTCGAAGTAGCGTGAGCTGCCCGCGGTGCCGGTGATCTCCTCAACTCCGACCGTGACCGCAGCGGGCAAGGCCGAAATCGTGCGGTAGACGAACCAGATGTTGGACGTCCCTTGCTCGATCCAAACCTGGACGGTGTAGCGCGAACCCACGAAACCGAAGAGCTCCGCGTTTTGCCACTCCATGATCAAGAAGCGACGGGTACCCGAGGTCAAGAAGCCGGCATACCAGATACCGAAGCCGGAATCAGTCGGGCTGGTGCCGTTCATGTCGAGATCCGCCCAGAAGGGTGCGATCACGTTGTTCGGGGCACCGGAATCGGGGAGTTGCTGGTTGGCTGCTGAGGTGGCGCCATTGGTGTCGGTCCCCGCCACGATGAAACCGTTGGTCGACATCACGACGCTGGTATAGGTCGCCCCGGCGTAGGTGAAGTTGAAGCCGGTGCCGGTGAGCGTGGTGGAGCTGTCATCGCAGGTGGTGGAGCAGGCCAGGGGCGCGAAGAAGCCGCTGAGCGCCACGTAGCCAAAAGGCGCCGGCGACGGGGTCAGGGTCAAGCTCAGTGGGTCGAGCTGCCCAGACCAGGTCATGGCATTGGCCCCGCTGTCATGGCCGAAGCTCGGGTCGGGAACTCCGCCGACGATCGCCTGGGCGGATCCCTGAACGAAAGTGGTGTCGGCCGGAATGGCGTCGACGAGGTCGATCGGCCCCGTCAGGTTCAAGTTGGTGATCGTGAGCTGGTAGGTCAAGGTCTCGAGCTGAGCTGCGGTGGCCCGATCGACGGTCTTGTTGAACAGGGTGCCGTCGGTCGAGTCGTCGGCAAACACCGCGATCGGCAGC
>CAZCOV010000396.1:0-5531 GCA_964499975.1 uncultured Thermoanaerobaculia bacterium | reverse complement strand
ATCTCGCCTTTCGTTTTGCCCCTGGCCGTGGCTGCAGCGCTCGGCATGTCCAGCGCGGAGCAAGCGCAGCTGATCAACCAGGGTTTGCTGGCCATGGGCATTGCTACCCTGCTGCAGACCACGGTGGGCAATCGCTTGCCGCTGATCCAGGGTCCCTCGGCCACCCTCGCAGCCACCATGGCAGCGGTCGCCGGCCAGCTCGGCGCAGGAGCAATGTGGGGCGGGGCTTTTGTCGGCGCGCTGGTTGAGATGGTGGTGGGGGCGTCGCGGATCCTGGGGCTGTTGCGCCGGTTCCTGCCGCTCGCAGTCTCCGGCGTGGTGATTTTGACCATCGCGCTCTCCTTGGGCGATCTCGCAGTCCAGCTCACGATCGGCGACGGCCGACTGCGCAATGGTTTTTTCGCGCTCTCGGTGATCCTGATGATTTGCTTTTTGCAGGTCGGATTGCGCCGAGTGGCCGGGGGCCTCCTCGCCCGTGGTGCGATTTTCTTCTCGATCTTTTTGGTGGGGCTTTTAGGGGCCGGCCTGCTCGGCGATGTCGACTGGGCGCTGGTCAGCCAAAAGCCCTGGTTCGGCTGGCCCCAACTTTTCCCCTATGGCGGCCCGGGTTTCGGCTGGACCTTGAGCGCCACCGCGATCCTCGCCTTGCTCGCGGGCTATTTCGGTTCCCTGGTCGAGTCCCTCGGGGACTACGCTGCAACGTGTGCGGTCGCCGGAGAGAAATACGAGGTCCGCCACATGAATCGGGGAATTTTCGGCGAAGGGCTTGGCTCGCTGGTCGCGACTTGCCTGGGTGGGCTGCCCTGCACGACGTACACCCAAAACGTGGGGATCATCGCGGCTACTCGGGTGGCCAGCCGCCATGTTGTCCGCCTGGCGGCGGTGATCTTGATGCTCTATGGCCTCTGCCCCAAGTTTGGCGCCCTGCTCGTGGCCATGCCGCGATCGGTGATCGGCGGAGTGTTTGTGGTGGTCTGCGGGATGATCGCGCTCGCCGGCATTCAGATCCTCGCTGAAGTCGAAGCGACCGCCGCCAACGCCCTGGTCATCGGCATCCCGCTAATCGCCGCAGTCAGCGTCCCCGGATACGTCCGCAGCAAGCTCGGCCAGGAATGGCTCGACCAGCTGCCTGCGGCCCTTGCCCTGTTTTTCAGCAACGGCGTGGTCCTTGCCGTGACCCTGGGAATCACCCTCAACTTGCTGCTCAACGTGGTCCTAAGGGTCGACGCGCCAGAAATGTGAATTTATCGCTGCGTCGACCCTTAGCCCACCAGACCCCACGCCTTAGCCCCCACTCCAGGCAACCCCACCCCTTTCCCCCTCGCCCAGGCGTGCGAGGGGGGAAAGGCAGCTTTACCCGGTTTTGCGGGTGGCGATCGCGCGCAAGCCTCCTGGACCCACTTGCAGATCCGGCACCGCCAGCTGCGGGAACTGCGCGATCTCCGCGTGGATCGCCGCGTGGGGGAGGAGCGCGGCGTCGGCCCGACCGGCGAGCAAGGCAGGGACAATCTCCGGCGGGTCCTCGACGAAGAATCTCTGGGCCCGCGGCAGGTGGCGGTCTGCTAGCTCGTTCAAGAAAGCGTGGCGCAGCACCAGCAAAGTGAGGTCAAGACGGTTGGCGTCCTCGGCGCTGCCCAGCTGGGCAACCCAGGACTCGCGGGCGCAGAGTAAGCCAAACGTCGCGCACAAGTAGGGCACCGTGAAGTCGACCCGCTCCCGGCGCTCGGCGGTGACCGCGAGGTCGGAGAGCACCGCAGCGCAAGTTCCGGCGTTTAGGGCATCGAACAAACGTCCGGGAAAAGGCGCGCCAGGAATCTGCAACTGGATCGCGGCTAAGGGTACGCCATAGCGGCTCCCCACAACCTCGGTCAGCAAGCGGCCGAGGTCGAGGTCCCAGCCGCAGATCTCGTGGTCGCGCGCAAAGCTGAAAGGGCGGCCCATCAGGGCAAAGCCCCAGCGCAACTCGCCCGCGGTGAGCGCCCGCGCAAGGGTGCCCTGGGGATTGGGGTAGGGCAGACTGGTCACCGGGGGATAGGGATGCGCGCGACTCCCCGGCGCGCTACCAAACCACTGCTGGTACAAAGTGGCGTAACGGCCATCGCCGAGGATTGAACCGATCCCCGCGCTCAGCGCTTGGGTCAAGGCATCGGGCATGCGGCCACCTCCTCCAGTTGGGGACGGAGCGGATCCGGATCGTTGGCCACCGCGCTGGTCAGCTGGAGGAAGGGGCGCAAGCGCTCTTGCGCCTGCCGGGACAGCTCCTGGATGTGGACCAGCATATCCGGGGCATAACCCCCGCTACCCTGCTTAAATTCGCCCGGGCCTTGGTTGTAAGCCTGCTGGGCCATGCGCAAGTGGACCGCACGAAAACCGTTGATCAGAGCAAAAATACGCTGCAGGCGGTCGAGGCTGTGGCGTGTTGCGGAAGCCCGGACCACGTCCTCGTTGGCGAGTTGGGGCAAGAGCTGATCGAGCAAGGATCCAACCTCGCTGTGGCGGTCGTACAAGGTGCGCAAATAAGGCAAGGTGGTCGGCAAATAAGATTGCTTGAAAGCGAGATACTGAGGATCCTTGAGCGGAGCGCTCCACAGCAAATGCTCGAAAACGAAGAGCGGCATGGCCACCGCTCCCGGCCCCAAATACGTGCGACCGGCGACTGTGATCGGTTCGAAATAGGGTCGAATCGCGGTGATGAAGACCCGTCGGTCGACTTGCTGATAGGTGAGGACTGCGGCATCGCGCACCCGCGCAATCGACGTCTCGATCCGGGCACAAGCGATGGCAAAAAAAGGATCTGCGAGCGACACACCAAACAGCGTTGTGAGTTCGGAAATCGCTTGTTCCAGCGCCGGAAAAGCCAATTTCACCGCTTGGATCAGCGCCGCTTCTTCGGGCAGATCGGTGTAGGTCCGCAAGGCGTCGTCGGGATTCCACAGGGTGTAATGCAGCAAGGTATCGCGCGGCGGCAAGCTGGTGAGCTCCCCGAGGCGCAGCAACCAGGGTTCTAATTGTGGCATCCATTCGAGCGGCTGTTCACCATGGCGGCGGAGCGAGCCGAGCACGATGCCCACATCGCGCATCGCTGCTGCGGCATCGGCAAAGCCCCAGTCGGGTGGCACCTGGAGGTCTGGCACGAGTTGGTGCAGCAGAGCGACCAGCCCACCCACGTCGGCCCGCTGATTTAAGGCTGGCACCTCCTGCAGCAGCACAGCGGCCCGCAGCGAATCCACGGCTGCAACCTGTTGGTGCAGCCGGGAACCTCCACTTTGTTGGTAGGATGTATGGATCAGATCTTCGCCCATCAGGCATGACAAGGCATTCTTTGTACTCATGATGACACCCACTGTTGAACTTCATGGTTGAGTGACCGGGATGATTGCCAAGTTGTCGGACCACCCAGTGACCGATGACCGAGTTGACCGACCGTGTAGTGGCCCACCGTCGAGTTGACTGACAAATTGTCGAATCTTTGACCAATTCCCTGGTGATAACCAGTGGTTATTTTATTGACTACCTCTCTAGACCATTATCCCGCAGTAGCGCTGATGATGCAATCCCTCCCCCTACCAGCAAACTTTCTGCTGAGCAAGAAGATGGGGAAACGGTCTGTGTGTCGGCTCGAAATCAGCGCAAAACGGACGTCACTCGCGCTATAGTTTTGCGGAGGGTAGTCTCCAGAGCTAAACGGTATGCCATGAGGTATTCCTGGACGAGCGATCTGCTGCCTGACCGCGGCGGGGACCGGATCACGGGCCGCACGTTCGCCAGCCGTTCGACCGTGATCGCGCCCCAGGGCATGGTCGCGACCAGCCAACCCCTAGCCACCCAAGTTGCCGTGACGGTCCTGGCACGCGGGGGGCATGCAGTCGACGCGGCCATTGCAGCCAATGTCATGCTCGGCTTGCTGGAGCCTGCCAGCTGTGGCCTTGGGGGTGATCTTTGCGCACTGGTCTGGGACGCACGCACCCGCCGCTTGCACGGACTCAACGCGACCGGACGTTCACCGCACGCGCTCACCCGCGAGAGCTTGACCGCCCAGGGTCTGAGCCGCATGCCGCTGCGCGGTCCGCTGTCGATCACCGTACCGGGCGCAGTCGACGGCTGGGCCGAGCTGCACCAGCGGTTCGGTCGGCTGCCCCTGGCCGACCTGCTGGCGCCCACGATCCGCTATGCCGAAGACGGCGTTCCCATCACCGACCTGACCGCCCACGAGTGGCAACAAAGCGCACGTCTGCTCAGTGACCAGCCCGGCTTTGCTGCAGCTTGGGTTCCAGGAGGTGCCACCCCAAAAATGGGCGAACGGTGGCGCAACCCTGACCTCGCGCGCACCCTCGAACAGATCGCCACACTCGGCAGGGAGGCTTTCTACGCTGGGAAGATCGCAGCGGCAATCGCTGGGACCGTAGAACAGTACGGTGGTTACTTGCGCACCAACGACCTCGCCGGCCACACCTCGTCGTGGGTCGAGCCGGTCAAGACCAACTACCGTGGATATGACGTCTGGCAGCTGCCGCCCAGCACCCAGGGCATCGCCGTCCTGCAAATGCTCAACTTGCTCGCGGGTTACGAGCTTGCCAGTATGGGGTTTGGTTCGGCTGACCACTTACACCACCTGATCGAAGCGAAAAAGCTGGTATTTGCTGATCGCGCCCGCTTCTATGCCGACCCCGAGCACAGCGCAGTGCCCGTGGCGGAACTCATTGCTTCGGCCTATGCGGACGCGCGTCGACGGTTGCTCGCAGCCGACCGGGCTAGCCTGCAACCCTACGCAGGCGACCCGCTGCTCGACCGGGGCGACACGGTCGCGGTCGTGGTCGCAGATGCCGAACGCAACATGGTGTCGCTGATGCAGAGCCTGTTTTTGCCCATGGGCTCCGGCATCACGCCCAGAGGGTTGGGTTTCTTGTTGCAAAACCGCGGCGCCCTCTTTGCTTTGGAAGCAGGCCACGCCAATGCCTACGCCCCCCGCAAGCGTCCTTTCCACACCATCATTCCCAGCTTCGTCACCCGCGCTGACACCCCTTACCTTTGCTTCGGGGTGATGGGCGGTGCTGCTCAGCCGCAAATCGAAATCCAGGTCCTGATCAACCTGCTCGATTTCAAGATGGGCTTGCAAGAAGCTGGGGACGCCCCGCGCGTGCTGCACGAAGGTTCTGCCGAGCCCACGGGCGAGCCGGCCCAAGGCAGTGGCCGGGTGCTCCTCGAATCAGGCTTTCCTTACACCTCGGTGCGCGAGCTGATCCTCCGCGGCCACCAAATCGGCGCCGCCGTCGGGCTTTTTGGCGGCTACCAGGCGATCCGCTACGACCCCGAGCAAGACGTTCTGCATGGCGCCTCGGAGAGCCGTCAAGACGGCCAAGCAGCCGGCTATTGAACGCGGCTCTGCCGTCGCGCTGAAGGCCACGCCGATTTTCCATAAGCACGGTGCCAGCCGCTTTGATGGCTGGCCTTTTAGCCAACGCAAATTCACGAGCATTGCGCGAGAAGTGAGCAGCCTTTTCCGTCTCCTTGTCTCAGAAAACGCGCACCGC
>CAZCOV010000395.1:0-5533 GCA_964499975.1 uncultured Thermoanaerobaculia bacterium | reverse complement strand
CACTGATTGGTCACTGCTCTAAAACCTGGTGACCCCAGTCGCCTGGCACCCGGCATAACAACGAGCATCGAGAGTGCTCTTCCTCCAATTCCTGTCCGATCTTCGCCCTGCAGCGAGCCGTCAGCCAAAACAGCGCGGAATGAGCGCACGAGTACCGGCAGACCGCCCTCGTGGACAAGGGGCGCGATTTTACCAGCGAACTACTGGCTTGTCTAGACCCCGAAAGTTCTAACTTCAACTCTAACTACAACCCATGTTGCTACCCGCTTCAACCCTCTGGCTTGTGCTCTTGCCCCTTGCCTTGGGGTTGGGCCTGGTCATGCACCTGTTGATGCACACCTTCTGGTCTACCAGGGACGCTGGTGGCAACCCTTGAACCGATCAGCTCTGCGCAAAAACACGCTGGAGTATGCTGGAGCGGGAGACGGGATTCGAACCCGCGACCAACAGCTTGGAAGGCTGTGACTCTACCACTGAGTTACTCCCGCCTGAGTGCAGGCTGCAAACTGATTTTGGTGGAGGCGGTTGGATTCGAACCAACGCAGGCATTCGCCGGCAGATTTACAGTCTGCTGCCATTGACCGCTCGGCCACACCTCCAAAATCGACTCCCGGTTGGCGCCGTGCAACCCCTGCGAGCGCACGTATCTGCCGATCTCAACGACCTTTTTCACATGCTCAAACGCTGCGGCAATCTGTCTTGGAGCCGGCACTCGGATTTGAACCGAGGACCTACTGATTACAAGTCAGTTGCTCTGCCACTGAGCTATGCCGGCTGAAGCAGTGGGCTGTGACGCTTTCCTTGTCACGCTGTCCCTGTCACACCTACCCAGGTGTTTCCGTTCCGCCGTGAGCAACTCTCCTGAGCCTCCACCAACCGCATAAGCCCCACACCCATTGACGGCGGTGCGTATCGACCAGCCGATAACTTGGCAGGATCTAAGTTCCTGGGCAAGGTCGCCGATTGTAGGTAGGGCAGGTGGTTTACCGAGGGGCCCAACTTCAGCGAAGGTCGAGTCTACTGATATTGGTTTCAGCATGCAAGAGCCCTGATGCAGGTTTTCAATCCGGTGAGCGCGACCTCGCGAGTCGACGTTGTCGCACTGCCTCAAAGAGCAGAGCCGCGGCTGCGGTTGCCAGGTTGAGGGAGGAAACCCGCCCCCCCATCGGCAACCCGATCAGCAGGTCACAACGTTCGCGGGTCTGTTGTCTGAGCCCTTTCTGCTCGCCGCCGAAGCAGAGCAAGACTCGGCCTGTCAGGTCGACCTCCCACGCGGGTTTGCCTGCAGCGTCGGCCCCGTAAACCCAGAAGCCGCCCTGCTTCAGTCGTTCGATCTGCTGTGCTGAGTTGACGACTCGCTCCATTTGTAGCCATTCGCTGGCCCCTGCCGAAACTTTGGTGACGGCTGGGGAAAACGGCGCCGAGCCACGGTCGCGGATCAGCACCTCGCCGACGCCTGCCCCTTCACAGACCCGCAGCAGCGCACCCACATTGCGGGGATCCTGGACATCTTCGACCAGAACCCGCAGGTCCAAATCGCCCGCAGGATAGACTTCCAACTGGTCTTGCGACGGCGGCTTGACCACAGCGCCGATGCCGTTGTGATGCCGGTTTCCCCCAAGCAAATCGCGCAACCGGCTTTCCGGCATTTGCTGGCAAGGGATGCCGTAACGTCGGCAGAGCTCCTCGATCTGACGGTGTCGCGGATTGCTGGTTCGCCCGGCGAGCCACACCTCCTCGACTTCCTGGGGACGGCGGCGCAGTGCCTCGCTGACCGGATGAAAGCCGTAAATCACTGCCACAGGGTTCATGGCGCGGGCGAAAGCAACGGCATTTCTTCGGGATCAATCAGAGCCAGGTTCGGCACTCGACCGTTCCTTCTGGTCCTTCAGGTCATGATGTCTTTCTCTTTGGTCTCGAGCCCACGATTCACTTCGCCAATGTAGTGATCGTGGAGCTTCTGCATCTCGTCATGACCCCGGCGCTCATCGTCCTCGCTGATCTCTTTTGCTTTGGTCCGCCTCTTGAGCTCGTCGTTACCTTCCCGCCGCGCTTGGCGGATGGCATTGCGAGCCCCTTCCGCAAAAGCATGCGCTTTGCGGACCAGTTCCTTGCGCCGTTCTTCCGTCAGCGGGGGCACCGGGATGCGGATCATCTTACCGTCATTGGAGGGATTGAGCCCCAGGTCAGAGGTGCGAATCGCTCGCTCAATCGCAGCGATTTGAGCGGGGTCCCAGGGTTGCGCCACGATCAACGTCGCATCGGCAACCGACAGATTTGCCAACTGGTTGATCGGGGTGGGGTTGCCAAAATAGTCGATCTTGACCCCCTCGAGAATCGACAGATTGGCCCGCCCCGTGCGCAGCTGCTTCAAATCCGCATGGAGATGGTCGACCGCATGCTTCATTTTGATTTCGATTTGGCGATAGAGCTGGTGCATGACACCTCCTTGGCTCCAGGTTGTCGTCAAAGCCCGTGGGGGGTACCCCTCAGCACTCTGAACTCTGAGGAGACGAACTCTGAGGAGACGAGGCTACACGAGGCGAGGCCCAGAGATCTAGCCTGCGGCACGCTACTCGCGAACCAGCGAGCCGATTTTCTCGCCACAGAGAACCCGGCGAATGTTCCCCCGCTGGGTGAGATCGAAGAGGACGATCGGAATCGCATTCTCGCGGCACAGGCTGATGGCTGCGGCATCCATAAACTTGAGGTTCTGTTCGAGGACCTGCTGGTAGGTCACCTCCGCGAGCAGGGCCGCTTGCGGATCGTGGGTCGGGTCCGCGGTGTAGATGCCAGCGACTCTCGTCGCCTTGAGCAGGACCGCAGCGCGGATCTCGCTGGCGCGCAAGGCTGCCGCGCTGTCGGTCGTGAAATAGGGATTCCCGGTTCCTGCAGCAAAGATCACGACTCGCTGCTTTTCCAGGTGCCGCAAGGCCCGACGCCGGATAACCCGCTCGGCGACTTCGCGGATCTCGATTGCGGTTTGCACCCGCGTCACGACTTGTCGCTGCTCGAGGGCGTCTTGCAGCGCCAGGGCGTTGATCACAGTGCCCAGCATGCCCATGTAGTCGCCAGTGACGCGATCAATACCTCGATGGCTGGCGGCCAATCCGCGGATGATGTTGCCGCCACCGATCACAATCGCGAGTTGGACCCCCAACGCGTGGACTTCTTGGATCTCGTCAGCGATGACACCCAGAATCTCTTCGTCAAGACCGAAGCTCTTCTCGCCCATCAGGGCCTCGCCCGAGAGTTTGAGCACCGCGCGCTGATAGACCGGAGTGGTTCCCATACCCGCCTCAGGCCCGGTTCACTTGCGCCGCAACCTCAGCCGCGAAATTCTCAACCTTCTTTTCGATCCCTTCACCCAGGCGGAAGCGCGAGAAGCGGCGAACTTGGATGTGTTCGCCAATCCGAGCGACTTTTTCAGTGAGCAGTTGCTCGATCGTCATGTCGGGATTCTTGACGAAAGGCTGATCGAGGAGAACGGCTTCCGAGTAGAACTTCTCCATCTTGCCGTCGACGATTTTCTCGATCAGGTGCTCTGGCTTGCCTGAAGCCCGCACTTGCTCGCGGTAAACCTCGCGCTCGCGTTCGAGCGTTTCAGCCGTCACTTCGTCACGCCGCACAAATCGGGGTTCTGCGGCCGCGATCTGCATCGCAATGTCTTTGACCAGCGCCTGGAATTCCTCCGTGCGTCCCACAAAGTCGGTTTCGCAGTTGACTTCGACCAGCACACCGATTTTGCCCCCGGCATGGATGTAGGAGCCGATAGCCCCTTCGGCCGTAACCCGGCCGGCTTTCTTGGCCGCGGCGGCCAGGCCTTTTTTCCGCAACACCTGAATCGCCTCGTCCAGCGACCCGCCAGCCTCTTCCAGAGCAGATTTGCACTGCATCATCGGAGCGCCGGTCCGCTCCCGAAGTTCCTTGACCATCTGAGCTGTGATTGCCATCTCAGTACCCTTCCTTTCAGCACTGACGCTTGCGGCAAGGGAAGTGGTCTACCCTGTCGCAACGGTCAGCGATCTGTTCGCGACCCACCGCACCCGCAGGGCGGTCTGTCGACGCCAACTCTTACTTTCGGGTTGATCCTCCGGCAGGGTTGATCCTCCGGAGGAAATCTCGGAGTCCACACTTGCGCCTGGCTCGTGGTGGCCGATCCGGCAAGTTCTGCGCCATCGCCGACCTAGCGCCCCGCAAGGGGCCCTGGTGCGGCGCTTTGACCTGGCTTGCGGATTCGGGCCCGACGCGCCCTAGGAGGCCAGATCATCTGCCGTAGCAGAATAAGACGCCGCGTCGAAGCTGTCCGCGGCAAAAGGCTTGTCGTCCGACTCTTCTTCGTCGTCTAAAGCCAGAGTCCGGGTGGCGACCCGCTGGGTGCTCGCTGGCGCAGTCTCTGCTTTGGCTGGGGCAGCAGCGTCCTTGCTGCGGATCATCAAGTCGCGCTGTTGCCGCTTGGTGCCATCGAGGTACGCATCGGCAATCCGCGAAGCAAAGAGTCGGATCGTGCGGATCGCGTCGTCATTGCCTGGGATGACGTAGTCGATCTGCTCAGGGTTGCAGTTCGTATCGACGATCGCGATCACCGGGATACCGAGCTTGTTGGCTTCGGCGACTGCGATCGCCTCTTTCTTGGGATCGACCACGAACAAGGCATCCGGGAGCTCTTCCAGGTCGCGAATACCTTCGAGGTTGCGGTGGATCTTGTTACGTTCGCGGTCCAGACGCAGACGCTCTTTCTTGGTCAAGGCAGCGCTTTCCTCAGCCAGACGCCCTTCGATCTCCTTGAGGCGCTGAACCGAAGCGCGGATGGTCACGAAGTTGGTCAGGGTTCCGCCCAGCCACCGGTGAGTCATGAAGAACTGACTGCAACGCCGGGCTTCCTCCGCCATGGCTTCTTGGGCCTGACGCTTGGTGCCGACAAAGAGCAGACGCCGGCCTTCGGAACCGAGTTGAAACGCGAAATTGGCAGCTTCGCGAAACAGCCGTAGCGTCTTTTGCAGGTCGATGATGTAGATGCCATTGCGCTTGCCAAAAATGTAACGCCGCATCTTGGGGTTCCAGCGCCGTGTCTGGTGACCGAAGTGGACTCCTGCTTCGAGCAGGTCTTTCATGCTCACTTGGATCAAAGGTCACCTCCAGACTTACCGCTTGCTGAACTGATAACGGGCGCGAGCACCACGCTGACCATACTTCTTGCGCTCCTTCTGCCGCGGGTCGCGGGTCAGCAAGCCGCCGGCCTTCAACTTGGGGCGCAGCTCGGCATTGAACTGCACGAGCGCGCGGGTGATACCGTGGCGAATCGCACCAGCCTGCCCCGAAGAGCCGCCGCCGATGACGGTCACCATCACGCTGAATTTCTCGTCAGTTTCGGTCAACCGCAAAGGCTGTTTGACGATCATCTTCAGAACTTCGTTGGGGAAGTAGTGGTCCAAGGGTCGGTTGTTGACCGTGATGTCACCGCTCCCCGGACGCAGGAAAACGCGGGCCGTGGCAGTCTTACGCCGGCCAGTACCGTAGTAGCTAAGATCGC
>CAZCOV010000394.1:0-5541 GCA_964499975.1 uncultured Thermoanaerobaculia bacterium | reverse complement strand
CTAGCACAGGTCTCGATGACAGGAACCTTACTGTGCGGCAAACGCCCCCTCGAGCTCGAGCGCCGGCTTCAAATCCGTCACTTTGGGGTTGGACCGGCTGATCAACAGAAAATCCGCGGGGCTGTCTTCCGGTTCGAAGCGAGCGATGACCGCGCCTTCTGCGTCGAGGTAGTAAAGCTGCTGCTGTTCGCGGAGCAACGCCACCGCTTGCCGCTCGCTCACCCGCAAGATCAGGCGGTGAGGCAAGTCCTTGCGCAGGTCGAGGGTAGCGATCCAGGGATGCTGTTCGAGGTGGGCTGCGACTTGGGCCAGCTGCATCCGCCACAGATTCTGACCGAGGAAGGGTCGCATCGCTTGCCGGATGGCGGTGTCCGTCAGCCGTCCGCTGGGAGCTCCGCGGTGAGCGGTGGGCGCAGTCAGGTCGATGCGCAAATCCTGCAAAGCCAGGCGTGGCGAGGTTTCGAGCCAGCGCAGCAGCAAGAGCGGCATCACCGTCGGCAAGCCGACGATGAGCAAGGCCTGAAACAACGGCTTGAGCAAGCGGCGCAGCAGGGGCGGCCGCAAGCGCGGCACGGCTTTGTGGCGCGGGCGAAACGGGAGCACATTGGAAGTGTCATAAACCGTGGGCTTCATCCCGACACCTCCTGAGCCAGACGATCCTCGACCAGCTGCGTGGCCAGACGATAAATATCGCCAGCGCCCAGCGTCAACACGACATCCCCAGGTTCGATCCGGGTTTTGAGGCGGAGCGCGACCACTTGCCAGTCGTTGCAGTACTCGACGTGGCGATGCCCGGAGCGCCTTGCCGCGCGGACCACGGCCTCGCCATCGACACCCAGGATCGGCGCCTCGCGGGAGCCATAAATCGCCGTGACCAGCGCGGTGTCGGCGGTGAGCAGGGCGCGGCCAAAGTCGTCGCACAAGTCGCGGGTGCGGGAGAACAAGTGGGGTTGAAACACCACGTGGACGCGACCCTTGGGGAACGCCTGCCGCGCTGCCTGCAGGGTCGCCACCACTTCGGTGGGATGGTGGGCATAGTCATCAATCACGGTCGCTCCTTGCCACTCACCCACCCGTTCGAAGCGGCGATGTACGCCGTGAAAAGAGGCGAGGGCAGCCGCGATTTGCCCAAACGGCAAGCCCAGCGCGCGCCCCACGGCGACGGCGGCCAGCGCGTTGCAGACGTTGTGGTGACCAGGGATCGGCACATGAAGTTGCCCCTGCGCTCCCTGGGCCGCGCTCAGCACCGTGCAGATGCTGCCTTGCGGCGACGCGTCGATGTCAGTTGCCACCAAGTCCGCCTGGGGCGACAGCCCGTAGGTCAGTACCCGGTGCTCGCGGTTCAGTCGGGGCAAGATGGTCTGAATGTTGGGATCGTCGAGGCAGAGGATGATCTGGCCGAAAAAAGGCACCCGCGCGGCAAACTCCACGAAAGCTTCCTGGATCGCAAGCAAGCTGCCGTATGTGTCGAGGTGGTCGCGGTCAATGGACGTCACAATCGCCAGGATCGGCATCAGCCGGAGGAAGCTGCGATCGTACTCGTCCGCTTCCGCTACCAGATAATCGCTGCGGCCGATCCGCGCGCCGGTGCCGGAAACCCGCATCCGACCACCGACGATGACCGTTGGGTCGAGGCCTGCTTCGGTGAGCAACGTGCCGATCATCGAAGTGGTAGTGGTCTTGCCATGGGTGCCAGCCACCGCGATGCCATACTTGAGGCGCATCAGCTCGGCCAACATCTCCGCGCGACGCACCACGGTGATACCGCGTTCCCGTGCAGCCTGGATTTCGGGATGGGTGTCGGGGACAGCGGACGACTTCACCACCAGGTCGACCCCTCCGAGGTGGTCTGGCGAATGGCCGGAGAAAACTTGCACGCCAAGGCGTTCGAGCCGATCCGTGGCAGCGCTTTTGGCGAGGTCGCAGCCGCTGACCTTGAGGTCGTAGCCGAGCAGAACTTCGGCAATGCCGCTCATGCCGCTTCCGCCGATACCGACGAAATGAGCGTGCGACAAGCCGGCGAACTGACGATACATCAGTGACCCCCCCCCAGCACTTCCAGCCGGTCCGCGATCGCGACGGCCGCGTTCTGGTGGCTGAGTTGACGGGCGGCCGCGGCCATCTGAGCGAGCGCGGCCGGATCGCGCAGCAAGGAGGAGATCAGCGCGGCAAGTTGTGCCGCAGCGGGCGCACTAGCCTGGGGCGCACTAGCCTGGGGCTCGAGCATCCTGGCTGCACCTGCCGCGACCAGCCGCTGGGCATTGGCCACTTGATGACCCCCAGCAGCAGCTAAGAGCGGCACCAGGATGGCTGGACGTCCCGCGGCGCAGAGTTCCGCCAGGGTGATCGCACCTGCCCGCGAGATCACCAGGTGGCTGCGCGCCATAGCCGCTGCGACGTCGTCGAGGAAAGGCACGATTTCGACTTGGACTTCGCCTTGATGAAACCGGTCATAGGCCGCGCGGGCGCGGTCCAGGTGCCGTTCGCCCACCTGATGGCACACCGCAAGCGGCGGCAGCGCCGTTCCTAAGGCAGCAAGCGCTTGGGGAACGAGGTCGTTGAGCTGCTGCGCTCCTTGACTGCCGCCCAAAACCAAGATCCGCAGGGGCGGGGCGGCAGGGAGATGGGGATCCACCGCGAAGAACTCCCCGCGCACCGGAATGCCGGTGGTGCGGCTCGGGCAGTGCAGCTGTTGCCCCGTGCCCTCGTAGGCTACTGCTGCTTCGGTCGCGAGGTAGGACAGCCAGCGATTGGCCACGCCCGGCTCAGCATTGGGTTCAAGCAACAACACAGGGCGCGCCGCCAGCCGTCCGCCGACCACCGCGGGCACCGAAACATAACCGCCAGTCCCCAAAACCACCTGTGCTTCGAGTTCGCGGATTAACTTGCGAGCGTTCCACGTGGAACCTAAAAGCCCTGCGGCCGCGCGCAGCTTGCCGCCCCACCCTTGTCCGACTACCGGACGGCTATCGAAAGCAAAGAACGGGATCCCACGCTGTTCGACCCACCGCGCTTCGCGACCCCGGGTGGAGCCGATCCAGCTCACTTCCCAGCCGCGCTCGCGCAGCTCGGCAGCCACGGCCAGGGCCGGGAAAACATGGCCGCCACTCCCTCCGCCGCTGAGCAGGGCATGCGGTGCTTGCCCGCGCTGCGCGAAGGCCGGATGGGAGGGTGGGGCAGGGGCCTTGGGTTGCACGTTGACCTCAGCGTTGGGACAAGTTGAGCAGCAGGCCGACCGCAAAAAGGGTGGTGACCAGGGACGAACCACCGTGCGAAATGAACGGCAAGGGAATCCCGGTCGTCGGCAGTAAAGCCACGGCAACGCTGATGTGGATCAGCGCTTGGGCGACCAGTAAGGTGGTGAAGCCCCAGGCCAGGAAACGACCGAACGGATCTGCGATTTTTTGCCCGGCGATGACACCGCGCCAGAGCAGCAAGGCTAGAAGTCCGAGGAGGAACACGGCACCCAGCATTCCGAGTTCCTCGGCCACGATCGCGAAAATGAAATCAGCGTGGGGCGAAGGCAAGAAAAACAGTTTCTGCACGCTGTTGCCCGGGCCCAAGCCGGTGACCCCACCCGAACCCACGGCGATCAGCGATTGGAGCAGCTGGAATCCGCTGCCGAGCGGCTCTTTTTCCGGGTCGAGAAAAGCGATCAAGCGTTTGAGGCGATAGGGTTCGAGGACGACTGCCACGGCTGCGAGGGAGAGGCCGATCCCGCTTGCAAGCGCGAGGTAGCGCCAGGAGATCCCCGCCAAGAAAATCATGGCGCACGCTGGCACCACCAGCATGAGCGCGGTGCCGAGGTCGCGTCCCACGACCACCAGCCCAGCGCACAAGCCCACGACACAGCCCACCGGGATGAGGAACGAGGGCGTGTTGATGCGGTCAATTTTTTTGTCGATTTGGTAAGCGACGTAAGCGACCAGCACCAGTTTGGCGAACTCTGAAGGTTGAATCGAGATCCCCGCGACAAATAACCAGCGCCGCGCGTTGTTGAGGGGTGGGGCAAACAACACCACGATCAAGAGCACCAAGCTGATCCCGAGCAGGGTGTAAATCACTGCCGGGTTGCGCAGCCAGCGGTAATCCATGTGCATGGCGAAAAGCATGGCGCCAATGCCGAGCAGCGCGGCCACGCTCTGTTTGAGCAGGAAAGGATTCATCCCGCCGCTCTCGCGAGCCAAATCCGCGCTCGCCGAGTAGACCATCACCAGCCCGAGGCCCAAAAGCAACATGACGGACCCGAACAACCAGTGATCATAGACCATTCTTCTAGCCATCCGCCCCTCCGCCGAGGACTTGCTGGACCAGCTGCTGAAAAACCTGGCCGCGGTGGACGTAGTTCCTGAACTGATCAAAGCTGGCACACGCGGGCGACAGGAGGACCACCTCGCCGGCTTGCGCAGCACTCGCCGCCAGCGCGACCGCCCGCGGCAAGTCTTGCGCTTCGGTCAACGGGGGTGGTGTGTAGCCCTGGGTCAAATCCGGCTTTCCTAGGGCTTGCGCCAGTTCTGTGCTCGCTTCGCCAATCAAGTAAACGCGACGCGCCTTTCGTCCCACCAGCGGGGCGAGTTGACGAAAATCCGTCCCTTTGCCGCGCCCGCCGAGAATCAAATGCACGCTTGCGTCGGCAAAGCCTTCGAGGGCGCGCAAGGTGGCGCCTAAGTTGGTGCCCTTGGAATCGTCGTACCAGGCCACGCCGTTTTTTTCTCCCACCCGCTCGAGGCGATGGGGCAGGGCTTTGAACTCGCGCAGCGCCCGGGCAATGGCGGCTGGAGGTGCCCCGAGAGAGCGCGCGAGCAACGCTGCTGCCATGGCATTCTCACGGTTGTGTGGGCCCTTGAGCGGCAGGTCTTGGGCGGTGAAAAGCACCTCCTGGCCGTCACTCCGGACCTCAGAAAAAACTTCGCCGCCAGCTTGAACCCCGCACCAGCAACCATCGGCAACCGGACTCGTGAGGGAGAAAAAGCGGCGGTGGGATGGCGTTTCGAGGTTCGCAACCTGGGGGTCGTCGGCATTCAGAACCGCGATGTCGTCGCTGTGCTGATGCGCGAAAATGCGCGCTTTGGCCGCTCGATAGTGCGCCAAGTCGGTGTGGCGGTCGAGGTGATCGGCAGAGAGATTGAGCAAGGTCGCAGCAGCGGCGCGAAAGGTCACGATCCCTTCGAGCTGGAAGCTCGACAGCTCGACCACAAAAATCCGTTCGCGGGGAGGAGCACCGGCGGCGTCTGGCGTGGCAATCACCGAGCACAGCGGTACCCCGATGTTGCCGCACACTTCCACAGCAAAACCCGCTTGCTGCAGCATTGCGCCGGCCATCGCCGTGGTCGTGCTCTTGCCGTTGCTTCCGGTGATGCCCACGACTGGCCCCTGGAGGAAAGGAAAGGCGAGCTCGACCTCGGCGATGACCGGCAAACCGCGTTCTCGCGCGGCTAGCAGCAGCGGACGATCCAACGGCACGCCCGGGCTGACCACCACCCCGTCGAGCTGGTCGACGATCGCCGCTGCCGCAGCGGAATCGGGCTCAGACCCCAAGTG
>CAZCOV010000393.1:0-5586 GCA_964499975.1 uncultured Thermoanaerobaculia bacterium | reverse complement strand
CGCCCAGGTGGATATGGGTTTCAACGCTGCCGTCGCGAAATAAGCCGAGGGTCGGGCCGCCGGCCGGCAGCGGGACCGTGCCCCAGTCAAACCCGTCGTCCAGTGGGAGCTGGAGTTGCGGGTGGAACATAAATAGCGCATCCGCGGACACGATCCGCAGCAGGCGGCGGGCCAAGAGGCCGGGGCACAAGATCGGCAAGCCGTCTTGCATCTGGGCCATGGCCTGGCTCAACCAGGCGAGTTCCTGGAGCAGCGTCTCTTGCTGCCGCAAGACATACTCTGCTGCCCGCTTTGCCGCTTTCTCGTCCGTTCGGTCCAGCGCATAAGTCCGGGCTGCGAGGGCATCGACCGCGGGCTCCCACGGCAGTCCCACTTCGAGCAACTGGTGGTCGTAAAGCCGCACGGCGCGGGCAATGGCTTCTAAAGCCGAGAGGGAAGCGTCCATGTCATCTCTTCCATGCTCAGAACAACAGGCCCTCGTCGACTAGGTGGACCAGCGCCCGATAAGGTTCGAGCTCGAAAAAACATTTGGCCGCACGCCGTAGGGAGTTGTCCGGCCCATCTGGCAGTGGACTTTCGAGAACTGCGTGCAAGCGCGCAAAAACGTTGTCCTCGTACTGCTCTTCCGGGGTCCGTCCCAGAATGTAGCCGGGGTGACGTTTGCGCAGGACTTCGCACATCTCCTGCTGCGACGGGCTCAGCGCGTCCCGCGGCAGCAATCCTGCGGTGAACAGTGCGTAGACATAGGCACCGTGGACCAGCGCTCCGACCAAAGCAAAATAGGTTGGGAGGTGCCAGCCAGACTTCGCTGAAAATGTTGCCCAGGGGCAGCGATCGAGCGCGTCGATCAACAAAATGATCGCCCATAGTTCGTCTGGAACGGCTCCGAGCACTTCCGGAGGTGTACTCTGCCGTTCCTGCCAAATTTGCCGTACATCCAAATGAAGGATTGACACTTGCTCCGGCGCCAATGAGGGTCGCCGCTGCCGTAGGCTTTGCAGGAGCACCGGCCAGCCGATTTGCGCATCTACTCTGAGCGCATCGGCGTGTTCGGTCCACTGGATCCAATAGATCAAGGAGCCGAGGTCGAGTCCAGAATCGCCATAGTCCTGAAAGAAGTTTCGGATCTGACGATAGGCCAACACTACTTTGATTTCTGCACCTTTACTCCGCTCTTGCGTGGGAGCCCACGAATCGAGAAAACGGATGCGGTTGCGAAGAGGCCGCTCATGATCCTCCTCGCGGTTCAGTACAAGGCTCAAATTGATCAGGAGTTCAACCCAAAATGGCTGGGCTGAGGCCTCAGCATCGCGCAAGGGTTCGGCCTCGGACCCGTGACCCACCAACGGACCGGGTGAGCCCACGGGCTTGTCACTGGCGAGAAAACTTGCCGAATACGATCGGGCTCTAAGATCAGACGAGCTGGTCGTGAGCGGATAAAAACCACGAAGAGGTTTCAACGGTTCGGGATCTGCACTTGACCTCTGCCGCGCTGCTTTGACGGTTTCACGCCAATCCTCCAAAGAGAGATCGGTACCTGGGAGGAGAAAAAGGCTTTCCCAGTCATCGAGATCGCTTTCTTGCAAACGGCGAGCGAGCAGGGGTTCACTGCGGCAAGCCGCAAGAAGTGTAAGAAAGTCGCGTATTTTCCCCGTACTTCTGGCAAAATTGCTGCTGCTGTCCGATAGGCTTTCGTAAAGATTGACCAATCCTCGAGGTCGCGTTGGTAGTAGTTCGAAAAGGACTTTGATTGGCATTCGCCGATCGACTTTTTCGGAGAGAAGGTCCTCCAAAGCAGGTTCGCTTGCGGAACCCAGGGCAGCCGCAACAAAGCCCTTTTGCTCGCTCGGTGCCCAAGGGTCCAAAATGATCCGGTGCTGCCAAGGTAAAAGTTTTTCCAGCTGAGCACGACCGGTCTTTTCATCGACCTGGATATCGGGATCGATAATCAAATATTCCAAACGATAGTAATCACCGGTCAGCACAAAGTACAGATTAGCCTGATGCAGGTCATCGAGCAAGCACCTAAACCAGTTGCGTACCGGTATGGCAGCGATCAGATCAAAGTCGTCCAGAAGCATCACTATAGCTTCCCGCTGTGCTTCCTTCAACGCATCAGCAAGCCATCTGCGAAGAGATTCAGCCAGGCCAAGCCGATCTCTGACATCCTGGACCAGCGAAACGCTAAACGCTTGGGGGGAGCTGGCAAGATCCACTTGAAGATCACGATAGGCGTCCGTGATCTTGACATAGAGCGCAATAATTTCGCGCAGGCGTTTCCCGACCGCGCTGTCTAAGTCGGGAAAGGCGTGGAGAAGGATGGCCATGCCGGGCTCAACTCCGTCCAGCACGGTGGAGCAGTCCAGAGGTGGCGTGATCAGGAACCGGCTTAGCGAAGGTATTTCCTCACCGAGTTGGCCTCGATGCTGGTAAAAACTCGATAGCAGGGTAGATTTTCCGGCGCCACGCGGGCCGAGGATTCCAAAAACATTGGAGAATGCGCCCTGTTGCCAGCTGGGGTGAATCGGGTCAGCAGCAGAGTGCCTTCGGAGAAATTCCTGCTGCCTATGGTGAGTCTCGGCAAGCTTTTCGGCCAGCCGAGTTAGCTGGGGATGCTTATCCGAAAGCCGTAGACCTTTTTTACAATCCTCTCTCATCGCCCTCTCCGATCCAGGACTTCTTGAGCCAGATGGGCATGAAGCCGAGATGCAATCTTCCAACGCTGTGTGTTCTCGTCGAGGCGAAGCCAACCCGCAATCGCCAAAGATGCATGGGCAGCAGGCAACGATTGCGCAGTTCCCAGGCTGTATCCGGCGACATAGTCGCGGATCACGTCAACCAACTCTGGACGTGCCCCGAGCCGGGCTGCGAGGTCTTGCTTCCAATGTTCAACAGCCGGTGGAGGCGAGTTCCGCAGCTCGCGATATGCTTGGCGCAAGTCTTTGACGCTAGGTTTCCGGTTAGTCGGCTGGCTCTGGCGGAGCAATTGGAGCAGGCCCTGAACTAGAAGTGGCTGGCCACCGGTATCGTCCAAGATCTGAGCATTCGCTGGGTCATCGAGCTCCAAGCATGGCTTTTCAGCTTGTGGTGGTTCAAATCCTTCGGCCAACGCCTGGACCTCGTCCTTTTCGAACCATGCGAAGCGAAATCGCTCACACATGACCGCAAATCCTGAGGAGTCATACAGGTCGCCGAAGTGGCTCTCGGACGTACTGGCAATCAAGATTTGCAATGCCTTGGCTTCTTCGCGCTCGCTGGCGATACGCAACGCTGTTGCTGCATTTCTTGCTGATTCGCCTCCAAGTAGTTCGAGGTCTCTAATAATAAAGTTGGCTTTTTCACTGTTCTTCTGAAATGTTTTTGCCAGCACGATCAGATTTTCGGCGCGCTCAGCAGCGGTACCTTTGCTGAAATTGCCAAGTAATTTCGTCCTTTCTCCCTGTTCAGCCTTGGAACCCCGCAGATCGAACAGCGAAGGTCGCCACTGATCCCCTTGGACATAAATAGATGCTTTGTTTTTCTTCTCAAGGCCGTCACGAAACCAGGTCATGAAGTCCCGGCCCCCGCCGCTGCGCTCCCCGAAGACCAGGACTCGCGGTATGTGTGCCAGCGCATCGACGTTCAAATATCTTCGGTGAGCTGGCAGCCGAACTGAGCCTGCCGGCTTGGCGAGGTGCAAGAGGGGGTAGAACTGGCCTGCTTCCCCCCAGCGGAGCCGAGGGTTATTGTCAAGGTACTCGACCTTGGGCGTGGGTTTGGATTGGGGATCACTTTTCGTCACGTGTTTCTCCAGGCTGATAGATCAAGTATCGACGAGTCTGAGAAAGCTGAGCGCTGTCTCGATGATCAGGTTGTCCAGGGTGGGATCTTTTTCGCCACATCTGCGCTGCAGCTCGCGGGGGAGAATGTGCATGAGGAAGCCATAGCGGCCGGTCTCGCGGGGATCTGGTTCGAGCGTCAGGGTAAGGGTGAGCAGGCGCAGGGCGTGGTCGAGCTCGAGCTGGTCGAACCATCGCCCAACCGCGACGTTTTCTCGTTCGACGAGGAGTTTGGCGAGCGTGGCCTTCACCAGTTCGCGGGCTTCTGCAACGGTGAAGCCGAGGTCAGGAGCGAGCGGCGAGCGGTCGATCAGCCGTGCGTCGCGAATCGGCGCACGGGAGCCGCCGAGAAAGTAACGTTGGCGCGCGAGGCAATAAAGCACGAGTTGATAGCCCGGCCGGCGTGCGGCTGCGGAGGTCCGAGAGCCGAGCGACTCGTAGTCGAGCGAGTCGATGGTCCGCCACACCACATCGCCTTCATGTTGCAAGAGGGAGTCCACATGAGCGAGGGTGATCACCCCGTGGCTCGTTGGGTCGTTTTCGAGCTGTTCCAACAAGGAGTGCGCAAAGTACTGGAGCACCCAAGGGATGCGGTAACTCCGGTCGAGCAAGCGGTCGTGGGCTGGGCGCTCTGCCCCGCTGGCCCAGCGCAAGCCCAACTCTTCGCCCGTGAGCAGGCCGAGGAGTTTGGCAGCTGCCACAGGTGACAAGACGGAGGGTGCGATCGCTTTGCCGCCGAAGTGGGTGCCTAGCGTCCAGTTGTAGAAGGGGGATTCCAGCTTGCCAAGCTCGGCCACGGTAGAGTAAGCAACCATCACGAAACGTGCCTTGTGCTGATCGCTCAAAGCGCGCCAGCGCTCCCAAATCGTCTCACCCAGGCCATCGATTTCGTTGAGGAGGAAAACCGGAAACTTGCCATGGGTGTGGATCTCGTCCACTAGGGCTTCAATCTCCCATGCTCTGTTACCCAACCTCTTCAGTTCCGGCGGATTTTCCGGTTTGGCGAGGCCCAAACGCAACGCGGATTCGAACTCGGCTCCGCTTCGAGCTCCCTGGAGATCCACGTAGATGGGTTCGAGGTCGGGTTGCTTTTGGGCCCAAAAGCGGACCTGATTGAGCAGGCTGGTCTTACCCACCCGCCGGCTGCCGACGATCAGGATGCTGGCTTGGCGAAGGTGCGCTTCAATGAAACGCAACTCTTCTTCGCGCCCAAAGAAAAAGTTGCTGCCCGGAGGGATGGGGCCGCTGGTCTGGAAAGGTGAGACCGCGGTCAGCCGCATTTGCGCTCGTGTCCGCCGCAGGAGCCCTTCGGCAACGTTGCCTTCCCAAGCAGCTTGGCAGAAGTCTTGCGACTTGAGGATCGCGAACCGGCGCGCCGTGTCGGGCGCTAGATCCTCGACCCCAGGGCCGATCAGCGTCACGCGCGGAGTCCACGGAATCCATGGCGCGGAAACCTGGTCGGCGGCCCGCGCGAGCCTGTCCTTTTCGTGCTGCTGCCGTTGCGTCTGGGTCGTTTGAATCGCGCGGCCCAGTTCCTGTAGGTCCACCGTCTGTTCTGGGCCGACCCACAGGTGATACCCGATCGGATAGACCGCGCTTTCCCCCTGGTGCGTGGGGGGCATCCGGCCCACCCCCACTTTCTCGTAAGGGAGACCGGCCAGCGCACCATCCCAGCGGTTTGGGCCCTGCGGGATCGCCATCACGCCGTTCTCCTGATAGAGACTTTGAAAGAGCGCCAGGAGGTCGCCGTCGGGTTTTTGCCAGTGGC
>CAZCOV010000392.1:0-5604 GCA_964499975.1 uncultured Thermoanaerobaculia bacterium | reverse complement strand
CGCGGACGATCGGTGGGCAAGTCCGCGCCGCTTTCGAGCCCCGCCAAGGTCTTCCGCCAGTAAGCAAGCTGGGCTGCCCATCCGCTGCTGCTGAGGGCTTGCCGCTGCCAAACCGCAAAGTCGAGATACTCGATGGCCAAGGGTGTCCATGCCGGGGAGTGGCCCGCGCAGGCCGCGTTGTAAGCGATCTGCAGCTCGCGCAAGAAGATGGCCATCGACCAGCCATCGGAAAAAAGGTGGTGGAGCGCCCAGCCCAAGACGAATTCAGCGCGGCCTGAAGCGCGGCCTAAAGCGAGCAGCCAGACGCGGAAAGCCGGTCCGCGCGCGAGGTCGAAAGGCGAACCCAGCGCTTGTGCCAAGTGGAGCTCCACCCGCTGCTGCTGGGCGGCGGGCGGCAAGCCGCTCAAGTCGATGACCGCCAGGGCCTCGGGCGCGTGCGCCTGGATCAAGAGCTGCGGCTGGCCAGCTGCCAGGCGAACCGTCGTGCGCAAGGTTTCGTGCCGCGCTGCCACCCACTGCACGGCCTGCGCTAGCGCGTCCACCCGCAGAGGGCCGCGGAGGCGCACGGCGTCGCTGATCACATAAGCCGCGGTTCCGGGTTCAAGCTGCTCCAAGAACCACAAGCGCTCCTGCGCGAACGACAAAGGCAACGTGCCTTGCCGCGGCACCGGCACCAGGGGAGGCAGGACGGGTCCGCGTAACCCGCTCGCTGCGGTCAAGAGCGCTGCGGTCAAGAGCGATGCGAGGCCGGCGACCGTGGGCTGCTCAAAGATCGCCTTGAGCGGCAAGTCGACCCCCAAACGGACGCGAATGCGCGAGATCACTTGAGTGGCGAGCAGCGAATGGCCGCCCAGTGCAAAGAAATTGTCATGGACGCCCACCGCCCCTGCGCCGAGCACTTCCGCAAAGATCAGCGCGAGCAGCTCTTCGCTGGGGCTTTGCGGGAGCGCGCTGGCTTGAGGCGCAGACTGGGACGCACCCATCGCCGCTTGGTTTTGGGCCAGCTGCAAGAGGGCAGCGCGGTCGAGCTTGCCGTTGGGCAACCGCGGCAGCTCTGGCCGGAGCAGCAGGACGGCTGGCACCATGTAGGCCGGGAGGCTAGCGGCGAGGTGCTGCTGCAGCTCGCTGGCGGTGACCGCGCCGTCGGCGGGGACCACCACCGCGACCAGCCGCGCTTCGCTGCTGGTGCCAGCCACTTGCACCACGGCTTCTGTCACCCCTGGGTGGGCCAGGAGCCGGGTCTCGATTTCACCCAGTTCAATCCGGAAACCCCGGACCTTGACTTGATGGTCGAAGCGGCCGTGGAACTCGAACCGCAAGTCGGCGCGCTGGCAGACCCGATCGCCGGTCCGGTAAAGCCGCGCGCCAGGCACCGCGGAGAACGGGTCGGGAACGAACTTGCTGGCGGTCTGCCCAGGGCGCAGGAGGTAGCCGCGGGCGAGTCCAAAACCCCCGAGGCAAAGCTCGCCGTGTACCCCGAGCGGAACCGGATGGAAGGCTGCGTCGAGCACATAGCCGCACGTCCCATGGATGGGCCGCCCGATGGTTTCCGGTCCGCCGGGAATCCGTTCGGACCACGTCGAATAGGTGGTGTCCTCGGACGGGCCATAAAGGTCGAGGACCCGCATCACCCCGGATCGATAGAGCTCATCGACCAGCACCGTGCGCAGCGGCGCCCCGGCCAAGTTGATGGTCGAAAGGCCGGGCGGCAGCGCCTGCAGCCGCAGCAGCTCGGCCGCGGCAGAAGGCACGGTGTTGAGCAATCGCGCCGCGCGCAGCGGACCTTGTGCGGTGGCTGGCACCGTCAAGGCCAGCACAGCCAGGGCCAGGGCACTCTCGACCAGCAGCGCGGTGCCGCCCAAAGCTAGGGGCACGAACAGCTCGAACACCGACAGGTCGAAGTTGATCGACGTGGCAGCCACCACCCCCGCGAGTTCGTGGTCGCTAAAAACTTGCCGCGCCCAGCTGATCAACGCCACCGCGCTTTGGTGCGCGATTGCCACCCCCTTGGGCCGTCCGGTCGAGCCCGAGGTGTAGAGCACATACGCCAGACTTTCAGGTGCCAGCCACTTATCAGGAGGTGCCAGCCACTTATCAGGAGCTACATCAGGAGGTGCCAGCCACCGCTGCGCGCGCTCCTCCCACCACACGACGGTGCTTTGGGTGAGCGGCAGGCGGTCCGCGAACTGCTGCGCGCTGACCACGACCGACGCTTGCAGGCCGGTCTGGGCATCGCTCAGGATGGTCAGCAGGCGAGCTTGCGGATAGGCCGGGTCGAGGGCAACATACGCGCCCCCAGCTCTGAGGACCCCGAGCAGGGTGACCACCAGCTCTGGCGTGCGCCCGAGGCAGACCCCGACGCGGCTCTCGGGACCCACTCCGAGGCAGGCCAGGTGCTGCGCCAGTTCGCGTGCGCGGAGCTCGAGTTCGCGGTAGCTGAAGCGTTGCTCGGCCCCGTCCACGGGAAAGACCAGGGCAATCCGTTCCGGGGTGCGTGCCACCTGCGCGGCGAAAAGCGCGGGCAAGGTGGTCGCCGGGACCGCAATTTCGGTGTCATTGCCGGCGCAAAGGACCGCATGCTGTTCCGCCGGGCTGAGCAGCGCCAGCGCCGCGAGCGGGGCTTCTGGCTGCGCGGCGAGTGCTTTGAGCAGCACTTCAAAACGGGTGAGCAGCCGCGCGGCCGTGGTCGACGCGAAGAGGTCGCGGTCGTACTCCAGGACCAAATCCAGGCCCTGCTCGTCCTCGGTCACCGCCAAGGTGAGGTCGAACTTGGCGGTTTCGAGGGTGAAGGGCAAGCGACGCACCTCCATGCCGGGGAGGTCGAACGACACCGGCGGGGCGTTTTGCAGGATGAACATCACTTGAAACAGCGGCGAGTAACTCAAGCTGCGCTGCGGTTTGAGTTCGAGCGCGAGTTTCTCGAACGGCAAGTCCTGGTGGGCAAACGCCGCGAGCACCCGGGCGCGGGCCTGAGCCAGAACCGCACGGAAGCTGGGACGGCCGGAAAGCCGCGCGCGCAGCACCAAGGTGTTGACGAAAAAGCCGATCAGCCCTTCGGTTTCGAGGTGCCGCCGGCCGGCAATGGGTGAGCCCACGCTGACGTCAGTCTGGCCGGCATGACGAGCGAGCAAGACTTGCCAGGCCGAAAGCAGGACCATGAACAAGGTGGCATGCTCGGCCTGGGCCAGGGCTTTGAGCTGGCGGGTGAGTGCGGGTCCGATCGGCGCGCGGGACCAAGCACCACAGTAGTTCTTCTCGGCGGGCCGCGGCTGATCCGTGGGCAGTTCGAGCAGTGCTGGCGCTCCCGCGAGTTCGTCGCGCCAGAACGCGAGCTGCGCGGCCAGGACCTCACCGGCCAGCCACTCCCGCTGCCAGCCGGCAAAGTCCGCGTACTGGATGCTGAGTGGGGGCAAAGCGGTTTCTGGCGCTGCCTCGGTCAAGACCGCGCGGTAAAGCGTCCCGAGCTCGTGGGCGAGCACACCGAGCGACCAACCATCGCTCGCGATGTGGTGGCAGGTGATCAGCAAGTGGTGTTCATGTTGGTGCAAGCGCAGCAGGGTGGTGCGCCACAGCGGACCGCTCTCCAGGTCGAAAGCCCGGTGCGCATCCGCGCGGAGCAGCCGCGCTGCCTGCGCCAGGGCGGACGCGCGCCCGAGCCCGCTGAGGTCGACGACCGGCAACGCCCAAGCCGTGGGCGGCGGATGGATGCGCAGCTGCGGTCGTCCCAAGCTCTCGGGGAAAGTCGCGCGCAAGGTTTCGTGGCGAGCGACGAGCAGGGTCAAGGCCCGTGCCAGGGCTCCCACGTCCAGGGGACCGCGCAGGCAGTGGGGGTCGGGCAGGTTGTAAGCCCATTTCTGCGGCAGCAGCTGCGCGAGAAACCACAGCCGTTCTTGCGCAAACGACAGCGGCAGTTCGACGACGTCCGCAGCCGTCTCAGTTTCCCGCGGCAGCGGCCGCAGGGGCGGCAGTGCGCCTTCGTGGGTGCGCTGCAAGCGGTCGATCTCGGCAGCCAGCGCGGCCACGGTCGGGGTGGCGAACACCCGCTCCAAAGGCAGCTCGACCCCGCAGCTGGCGCGCACCCGCGCGGTCAGCCGGGTGGCAAGCAACGAGTGACCGCCGAGGTCGAAGAAGCTGTCGTGGACGCTGACCCGCTGGACGCCGAGCAACTCGCCAAAAGCGGTGGCCAAGAGCTCTTCACCCGGAGTGCGGGCTGCCACGAACTCGCGGTCCTCCGCCGCGCCTGGCGGCAGAGGCAGCGCGCGGCGGTCGACCTTGCCGTTGGGCAACAGGGGCAGCCGGTCGAGCACCATGAAATCGGCTGGCACCATGTGTTCAGGCAAGCTCCGCCCGAGAAATTCCTTGAGTTCGCGCCCCAACGGCGGCGTTTGGGCTGCCACCGAGGAGGCCACCAGGTAGGCGACCAGACGGGTGTCCCCCGCCGCACTCGCCCTGGCCACCACCACGGTTTCGCGCACCAGCGGATGTTCGCGCAGCCGCGCTTCGATTTCGCCGAGCTCGATGCGGAAGCCGCGGATCTTGACTTGGTGATCCAGCCGTCCCAGGTATTCGACGCTCCCGTCATGACGAAATCTCGCGAGGTCGCCGGTCGCGTACCAGCGCGCGCCGCCCGCCCTAGACCAGGGATCCGGCACGAAGACTCGGGCGGTGAGGCTCGGGCGTCGCCAGTAGCCGCGGGCGACTTGCACCCCGCCGAGGTAGAGCTGTCCGGGCACGCCCAGCGGTTGGGGGCGGAGGAAGGGGTCTTGCACATGGACGCTGGTGTTGGCGATCGGCTGCCCGATCGGCACGGAGGCACCCGGCTGATCGGGTGCGCAAGCCCAAAACGTCACTTCGACCGCGGCTTCGGTCGGACCATAAAGGTTGTGCAGGGCAACGCCCGCCATCCGGCGAAAGAAGCGGTCCGCGAGCTCGCGCGGCAGCGCCTCGCCGCTCGCCATCACCCGCTGGAGCGGCAGCTGCTCGATCCCTGGACTTTCGAGAAAAGCCTGCAGCATCGAGGGCACGAAGTGGGCGACGGTGATCCGCTGCCAGTCGATCAACCCCGCAAGGTATGCGCTGTCGCGATGGCCTTCGGGTTTGGCCAAGACCAACTGGGCGCCGGTGATCAGGGGCCAGAAAAACTCGCCGACGGAAACGTCGAAACTGAACGGGGTCTTTTGCAGCAAGCGGTCATCTTGAGCCAAACCGCGCGGACCACAGCCTTCCTGGATCCAGCGCAGGCGATTGACGATCCCGCGCTGGGAGTTGACCACCCCTTTGGGTCGTCCGGTCGAGCCCGAGGTGTAAATCATGTAGGCGGCCTGCTCCGGCCAAACCTTGACCGCTGGGCGGACTTGCTGCGGCGGGATCGCAGGTTGCCCGTCCGCGAGCACCGCAGCGAGGTCGAGCACAGTGATCGCGGCAGTGGACGGAAGGCGGGCGGCGAGGTGTGGCTGGACCAGCAGCCGTCCGCCCTGGCCCAGAGCATCGCTCAACAGGAAGGCCACCCGCTCGCTGGGGTAGGCCAGGTCAATCGGCACATAAGCCGCACCTGCGCTGAGGATGCCGACCAACCCGATCACCAGCTCGAGCGAGCGCTCGGCC
>CAZCOV010000391.1:0-5645 GCA_964499975.1 uncultured Thermoanaerobaculia bacterium | reverse complement strand
AAGGATGCAGCTAGCCGCGATAGCCAGGCTCAGGACCGCTTCACACAGATTTTTGCCGCCATCGAAGCGTTGTACCAACAACTGGAGGATCAGCCTTGAGAGCAAGCAGCCGGCGCCCACCGCGGCGCCGGCCGTGAGAGAGGTCAGTTTTGACCTGGATTGCTACCGCTGCGACAATTATCAAAGCGAAAAGCGCAGATCCGAGTCTTCCAGTCGCGAGGGATTGTGGTGTCGTAGTATTCCTGAGTGTACCAGAAGGTGCAGTCGTCTTTAGGGTCGATGCTCATCGTCGAGTAGTCGCCCCAGCGGTTGACGCTGTTGATCTGGACCCCAGTACCGGCGTGGCACTCCATCTCGGCTTGCATCTCTCCCAAAGTCTCGCCCGGGCTGCGGCCGGTGTAACGGACTGAGGGAAAAGTAGCGAGCCCGGTCACGGTGTAGCCGAGGGCAATATTCCCCTTTTTATCTTGCGAAATCGAGCCCATAAAGCGGTGGTTACCGTCCGCGGGTGCAAAGGTCCCGGTCTGAAAAAGTTCGAATCCCTGACCATAGTCGCGTAGCTCGACCCAGCGGATCCCCCCAGTGCCAAGACCGTCGACATTGACCGTATGATTGAGCAGCACCGAATCGTACTGGCCAAAACTGCGCCAGCTCGCTCGATACATGGCGCGCAGGCCGATATCATCGAGACCGTTGCCCAAAGCCCGCGTGCCAGGTGCCGGCTGATCAAAGCAGTTGCGTCCGCAGGGCAAGACCATGTTGAAAGCTGGGGCTGGAATCCGCGGCAGCTCGACAAACGTGGAGTTTTCGGGATGGGCAAAATCGGCGGCAAAGGCCCACTGCCGATAACCATCGACACCGCTTAGGTCGCCAAAAACCTCTTCATCAAACGCCTGCCAAAAAATGTTCGGGGCTCCCGGCTTGGGCTTCTTGTTGCCCTCCCAATGCGAAGGTAGCAAGTAGAAGGTGAAGGCAGTGGGGGCAGGGAAAATTTGGAATTTGATCGCTTTGGGCGCTGGGTTGCCCTGATACATTGCTGCTTTGTCAAAAGCGATGGCCACTGCGGAGACTAAAGAAAATGCCGGTCCAGAGTCAAAGTCATTGTGGGAATAGTAGAGACCATCGCGCCATACGGTGATTTTTTCGTAGTCGTTGAGGGCTGTTCCGCCGGGTTGAGTGGGAACTGTTGTGATGTAGTCGTAGAGATAATAGGAGCCCAAAGGATCGCTGGTAGTTGAAACCGCAAAACATTGATGGCTGCTTCCAGAACTATCAAAGATCGCGAGCTGGCTAAAAACCCAACGCTTGCTTTCGTGGTCGTACAGCACAATGGGATCGCCCGAATTCCTGATTTCACAGAAGCTGCCGGTGCCCGCGAAGAACAGGTTATTGGGGAAGGGGCCTGCGATGGAAGCGCCGGTTTCTTTGTCAAAAATCTCAGAGATATCATTATTCATCTGGATATAATGATCAGTACCCACGTCGCCTTCAGTATCCGGTGGTACCGGAAGGATGCCCAACAAGGCTGCATTGTCGCTGTTGATGGTACCCTCGAAAGAGAGCTCGGGGGGCAAAAGGCTCCCGGTTGGCCGCTTCTTGCGGGCGATCGACGTCTGCCGCACTGGGTCTTCAGTGCCAGCAAACAGGCTTGGATCCTTGCCGCGGAGCAAGTCGAGCTCAGGGTTTAGCACTTCTACCGGCTGTGGCGCGCCCGTGCTACGCCTTTGGGCGTTGGCCGCAGCCAGCAGGTCTAAAAGCTCGGTGAGCGGCGGTGACTGGCCTTGAAATACGGGCTGAAGGACCATTGGCCCAGCAATTTGTGCCCAGGAAGAAATCGGCAACATAAAGGTGACAAGAAAACCCAATACCAGGTGACGGAACTTCATCATGCACTCCTTGTGGCGAAATTCTTCTTCGGTGGCGGCGCAACCGGCTAGACAAGCTGGTTGATCCGGCTTTGGTCCACATCTTGGTCATTTTGCGGTCTGGACGTCGGTCATCCACGACTCCAAACTAGAGATACGCATATCTTGCTGAGAATCAGTCAGCGAGGGCCAGGTTGAGCCTGAACGGGGATTGTTGGTTAGCGTCTAGGGTCGAAGTGCAGCCTTGGGGCCTTATCGGCGGCCTTGCGCGCGGTCTGCCGGACGCAAGGCCCGCACTCCTGCGGCGACAAGATGCGTCGTCAGCAAGACCATTCCCACTTCCCCAAGGGCCGGCACCATGGTTTCGATGAACGCATGTATGCGCTCGACCGTGAGCTGCACCGCCACAGCGCGGAGCCGCTGCGCGAGGAGGGCGGGACGGCCGGGCAGGCGGTAGCCGCCCGCCTGCAGCACTGCCAGCTCGAAGCTGGCGCGGGTCTACCTGCCCGAGCCCGTGGCCGCGGCGCTGCGCGGCGATCTCGAGACTGCCGTGCGCAGCGGGGCCTCACTTCTGCTCGGGCTCGAACTGGACGGGCTGCACGATCATCCCTGGGAAACGCTCTGCTTGCCACCCGGTGAGCCGCTGGCCGTCGAGGTCCCGACGCTCGGGGCGGTTGGGATGATCGTTCTGGTGCTCTTCCTCGGTGATTCTACGGTTCGGGGGGGTGCGGCATTCCCTACTCTCTAGATAAACCTTTGAGGGAAAGAAAGAACGCATTTACATTTGATCTTTATGGTCCTATGATAATTTCATCTTCCGCGACCGCTGCAAAACCGACTTTCAACCCCGGAGGGCAAATCCCGATGAGAAACGTGGAGCCTTTGCTAGGCATCCTCTGCTGTGTGGCGCTCTTGACCACCGCGAGCCCCAGCACGAACGCCCAAACCCCTGACCCTGATCCTGACCAGGAACTGATCATCCTGCTGGTGGGCACCAGCTCCAGTGCGCAAACCCTGATCGACCCGGAATTATTAGTGGAAGCGATCAACAGCGGAGCCGGCGCGTTCGGTGGGCTGGACGTGGGTTCGCCGCTTGCTGCCCGTCTGGCGATCACTGAGCGCTCCACCGGGCGAACGCGACAGTGGGAGCTCGACCATCCCGACACCCCGCTCGCGCGTCTGGCCCGCTACGTGATCCTGACTTACCCGCTGGTGACTGATGTTGCCGCCGTCGAGGTGGCGCTGCGGCAGGAGAACCCCAACGTGGAGAACGTCGAGCGGAATTACTTCTTCCAGCTTTCGAGCATCCCGACCGATCCCTTCCTGGGCGCTCCCGGCGGCGATCCGACCACCACGCAATGGGGGTCGCATGTAATGAACCTGCCGTCTGCCTGGAGCCTGTCCACTGGCCAGGCAAGCATAGGTATCATTGATACGGGCTTGGAGGTCCAGCACAGAGATATTCGCGTATTCTCGACCCAACCGGATGGCTCTTTGAGCTACGAAGGCGGTAATTTCAGAGAACATCAGTCCAAAGACTTAAGATTTGAAGACTGTAACGTCGATGAACTGGATTTGGGTGACGGCGTTTCTCGGAACCGGGCAGGCCACGGCACGATCGTCTCTGGAATCGCGGCTGGGACTTGGAACGGGATCGGAATCGCCGGCGTCTGCGAACACTGCAACATCTTGATGACCAAAATCTTTCCTGGCGGCAGCATCGTCGACAGCAACGATGCTAGCATGTCCCTCGCAGGCCAGGCATTGGTTTATCTCACTGAACAGCAGAGCCAACTGGTGAGCATGAGTTTCGGGGTTAACGACCGCTCCTGCGCAACTCAACCTCGAAGCCTCATCTGCGACAGCCTCGCGCTGGCGGAAGAACGCGACTTGGTCCTGGTCGCCGCAGTCGGCAATGATCGCAAACCCGCAATCGAGTTCCCCGCGAGCGACGAGCGGGTGCTCGCGGTCGGCGGCATCGAGCCAGCACCCCAGACCAGCCAGGGCTACGCGCTGTGGGACGAGTTCCCCCTCTGCCCCTACCCCAATGCGCCCGACCCCTTCTTCGAGTGCGGCTCCAACTACGGCCCAGGCTTGGATCTGAGCGCGCCAGCCCGGACCTGCCTCTCGTCCACTTATACCGAGGTGAACCACAGCAATACCGTGCAGTGCGGCGATTCCCATCCTCCCGGCAGTCTGCCCGACGATGGCTTCGGCATCTGCACCGGCACCTCGATGGCTGCCCCTTACGTGGTTGGACTGGCCGCACTGCTCCGCTCGGTCAATCCGCTGCTGAGCCAGGCGGAAATCCGCGATATCTTGATCACGACAGCTTCCCAGGCGAGCGGCTTCACCCTCCAACTCGGCTATGGCGTGCCCGATGCTGCGGCTGCGGTGCAGCGTGCGCTCGGGCAAGTTCGCGGCCGGGGGCTGGGCAATCGGCTCACCCCGCTCTTCACCCTGTTCAGCGCCGGGGCTTTGGACTCGGCGGCTGTCACCTCGCCGCAAGCCGCCACGGCCCTCTACTTCGACCGCTTCGACCCCTATGATCCGGTCGGCCCGCTGGTGCCCAGTTACCCACGTTTTCCCGGACCCACCTGCACGGTTTCCCCGTGCGACATCCCGGCCCCGCGGGCGGCGGTCTACCTCTTCACCACCGCGGCTCCGCCCTACCCCGGAGCCCCTCCGCTGATTCCCCTGTATCGCCTCATTTACGATCCCAACTTGCCCTTCCGCTGCGCGGATCCGCCCGTCGCCCACCTTGCCAATCGCGATGTGGCCTACACCACGAGTACGGGCGGGATCCGCCACTTCAGGGAGAACGTCACGGATGCCAATGGCCTGGGGTACGAGCCGGATTCAATCCTAGGCTACCTTTACGAGCGCTGCCAGCCAGAGCCGGCATGCCAGCCTCCCGGTACGGTGAAGTTGTACCGGCTGTATCATCCAGGCTACGACGATTACAGCATCTTCCCGGAGTCCGAGTTGGCCGCGAAACTGGCAGAAGGCTATGTCAGCCAGCCAGGGCTGAGCGACATCCTGGGTTACGTGTATCCTATAACAGCCATAGATACAGATGCGGACATGCTAATAAATATATGGGAACAGCTGCTCGGAACCAATCCCAACCTCAGTGACACTGACTGCGATAGCATCGCGGATGGCGTCGAGGTGCTGCGCTACCAGATGACGGATCCCAACCCGGCCAACCACGGCTACGGTGACCCCATGGATGGCCCTTGCGTGGTGGTGTTCAGGGATGACTTCGCGACCGGCAATACTTCGAAGTGGTCGCTGACCGTGGGCGGCAACTGACCCGGCACGCATGAGGAGGTCTTTACTCTTGAGCTCGACCAGATGAGCGATCCCAACCCGGCCAACCACGGCTACCGCGATCCGCTGCACGGCCCCTGTAGCCTGATCGTTTTCAGCGAAAGCTTCGAGATCGACAATACCTCCCAGTGGCCCACCGACACTTGAGTGAGCTGCATGCAGGATAAAAGGAGCGGACAATATGACAACACGAAGATGCACTTTTTGGGGGGCTCTTGGTTTGGTGTTCGCAGCTGCCGCCGAAAATACAAACGCATTGACCTTCAATGTCAACCAACAAGAAGACGACAACGGGCTCTGCGAAGTCCAAGCGTGTGCGCTGCGCGAAGCAATACTGGCAGCCAATGCAAGTCCCGGCCTGGATACGATCATGGTGCCTGCCGGTCTCTACCAACTCGCTGACCTTGAGGTTGTAGATGAGCTGACAGGAGATCTCGAAATTCGGGA
>CAZCOV010000390.1:0-5676 GCA_964499975.1 uncultured Thermoanaerobaculia bacterium | reverse complement strand
ACGCATCCGGGATCACAACTGCACTAGCTGGTTTCGCTCGGAGGTAGGCAAGACGGGCGATAGCTCCTGGCCCCCAGGGTATATCCCCATCGGGTCAGCGTATGGGCGATAGCTCCAGTGTCGAGGTCTCTGCGATTCAAACATCTTGCGCTCCTTACTTAAGCAAGCCAGTCTCTCGCCCTTCACCACGAAGGGGCGATGCCAGCAGCTTGTCGCGAGCTTAACGGGCTCGGGCACTTTGGCAGACTAGATTGTCAGAGCAGAATGCATCTGGTGAGGGAATCACGCGTTTGCGTTGTGTGTTTACCCTAATTTGCAGGGTAATAGAGCAGATTTTTCAACTGCCTATACAGTCGACCACTGGGCACTGGGCGGCGAGTCTGGGAACGCGCGCGAGTGCTGCCCTGGGCGGTCAACAACTCAGAAGAAGAACCCGCCCGCCAGCCTGCGCAGACAACGTCAAGGCGTCGGCGCAAGGTCTAAATCTAAATTGCAGCTTGCGCTCCTTGGGCGAACCGGCCTCAAGGCCTGCCGCGGCCCGTCCTGACGCGGCACCCATGAACCGCGAGCGGCATCCGGAAGAGCAGCAGGAGCCGCTCAGCGGGCGCCAGGGCGGGAACCCGTCTCTGGCGTGTGGATATTGTTTAGTGTAAACTTACGCCGGATTTACGTGCATATCATGGCCCAGGACGACCCCAACACCCCACCTTCCCGCGACTTTGGGTATCACTTGGAATGGCTGAAAGCCTCACCCGGTGCGCGCAAGGAAGCCGCGCGAAAACGCACCTACGCGCGCACTGCGCAGCCCGCGCAGCCTGCTTATGTCGAGCTCCATGCAGCCTCGGCTTTCTCCTTTCTCGATGGCTCGTCCGCACCCGAGGACCTGATCGCGCGCGCTGCCGAGCTGGAGCTGCCCGCGGTCGCGCTGGTCGATCGGAACGGCGTCTATGGCGCGCCGCGGTTTCACCAGGCGGCACGAGCTGCTGGCCTGCGGGCGTTGGTCGGTGCGGAAGTGGTGTTGATCGACCCTAACGAAGTCGACGATCCGCCCTCAGGCAAAACGCGCTTCACGCGGCTCGAAGCCACGCGCCGATCAGCGGGTGCCACCCGTTTAACTTTGCTGGTAAAAAACCCCGCAGGCTACCGCAATTTATGCCGCTTGCTCACGGCAGCGGCGCGGGGACGTCCCAAAGGCGACGCGCGCGCGACGTGGGCGATGGTCGAAGAGCACGCTGCCGGCCTCCACTGTCTGACCGGGGGCAGCGAAGGACCGCTCGCGCGCTGTCTGAGCCACCATGGACGCGAAGCTGCGCAGAACCTGCTCGCCCGCCTGGCCAACACCTTTGACCACCGCTTGCATGTCGAACTGCAGCGGCATCGCTTGCGGGAAGAAGAACACCGCAATCAGGCGCTGGTCGACCTCGCTGCCAAGCTGCGCTTGCCGCTGGTTGCGACCAACGGAGTGCGCTATGCCCAACCGCGAGATCGCCCGCTCCACGATGTCTTGACCGCGATCCGTCACCACACGCACCTCGATGCAGCGGGCCAGCGCCTCGCGGCCCACCGCGAGAGCTACCTCAAGAGCGCGGCGGAGATGTCCCAGCTCTTTGCTGACTTGCCGCAAGCGCTCACCGCGAGCGTCGAGCTGGCTGCGGAACTTCAATTCACCCTCGCTGACCTCGGCTACCGCTTCCCTGATTTTCCACTGCCGCCCGGTGAGACCGCTGCGTCCTACCTGCGGCAGGTCACCTGGAACGCCGCCCGGGCGCGCTTTCGTCCGTTCACCGCCCGCGCGCAAGCGCAAATCGAAAAAGAGCTCCAAGTGATCGAAAAACTGGAGCTTGCCGGGTACTTCTTGATCGTCTGGGACCTCGTCCGTTTTTGCCAGCGCGAGCGCATCCTCGCCCAGGGGCGCGGCTCAGCAGCCAACAGCGCGGTGTGCTATGCGCTTTCGATCACCGCAGTCGATCCCGTGAAAATGGACCTGCTCTTTGAGCGTTTCTTGTCGGAAGAGCGCGGCGAGTGGCCCGACATCGACCTCGACTTGCCTTCCGGCACCCAGCGCGAGAAAGTTATCCAGTACGTCTACCAGTGCTACGGGCCCCACGGTGCAGCCATGACTGCCAACGTGATCACCTACCGCGATCGTCTGGCCGCGCGTGAGGTGGCCAAGGCGTTAGGCTTTGCGAGCGCCCAGCTCGACCGATTGTCCAAGCAGCTGGGACGTTTTCGCTATGACTTGAGCCGGGGCGACAGCAAATCCCTGCCCGACGAACTGCGCGCAGCTGGCTTTGACCCTGAGGAGCGGCGGGTACGCCACTTCGCCGAACTCTGGCAGCAAATTCAGCACTTGCCACGCCATCTCGGCCAGCACTCGGGCGGTATGGTGATCGCGGCCGGACGTCTCGACGAAGTCGTCCCGCTCGAACCCGCGGCCATGCCCGGGCGGGTGGTGGTCCAGTGGGATAAGGACGACTGCGCCGACCTCGGCATCATCAAGGTCGACCTTTTGGGTCTGGGAATGCTCAATGCTCTCGAAGAGGCTGTTCCCTTGATCCGTCGGCACGAGCAGGTCCATGTCGATCTCGCGCACCTACCGCCAGAAGATCCCAAAACTTTTGCGATGATCCAGCAAGCGGACACGGTCGGCGTGTTCCAGATCGAGAGTCGAGCCCAGATGGCATCCCTGCCGCGCAACCATCCCCAGGTCTTCTACGATCTGGTGATCCAGGTCGCGATCATCCGTCCTGGGCCAATCGTCGGCGGCATGGTGCATCCTTTTTTCGAACGTCGGCGCGGCCGCGCGCCCGTCACCTATGCCCACCCCAGCCTGGAGCCGATCTTGAAGCGGACGCTGGGCGTGCCGATCTTTCAAGAACAGCTGCTCCGCATCGCCATGGTGGCCGCGGGTTTTACCGGAGGCCAAGCCGAAGAGCTGCGGCGAGCCATGGGTTTCAAGCGTTCGGTGGATCGCATGGCCACGATCGAGGCTCGACTGCGCGCGGGCATGAGCGCGCGGGGGATCACCGGAGCAGCGCAAGATCAGATCGTTCAGTCGATCACCTCCTTTGCCCTGTACGGCTTCCCCGAATCGCACGCTGCGAGCTTTGCCCTGATCGCCTATGCCAGTGCCTACCTCAAAGCGCACCACCCGACCGCTTTCTTTATTTCGTTGCTCAATGCCTGGCCCATGGGTTTTTACCATCCCGCCACCCTGATCCAAGACGCCCAGCGGCACGGTGTGGTCGTCCGCCCGATCGACGTTCAAGCTTCGGATTGGCGCTGCACGTTCGAAGAGCTGCGTCCGGCGGAGCGCAGTCCAGGTCGGCCGCGCGGGGCCTTACGCTTGGGCCTGCGCTACGTGCAGGGGTTGCGGCGAGCGACCGGAGAAAAGATGATGGCCGTACGGCGCGAGCGTCCGCTCGCTTCCGTTGCTGACCTCGCTGCGCGCGCCGGGCTTCGTGGTGACGAGTTGGACCAACTCGCTTACGCGGGTACGCTGGCCGGGTTTGGCCTCACCCGCCGTGCTGCGCTCTGGCAAGTCGCGCGCATCCAGCGTCCAGCAGGTCCGCTGTTTGCTGATGACGAAGATCACACCGCGTCCCCCCTTCCGGAGATGACCCCGCTCGAAAACACCATCGCCGATTTCGCGACAAGCGGTCTCACCACGGGTCCGCACCCGATCGCCTATGCCCGCGAACGCCTGCGCGCGCTAGGCACCGTGACCACCCGCGAACTCGCAGCGTTGCCGGCTGGCACCCTGGTCCGCTTTGGCGGCTCGGTCATTGTGCGCCAGCGTCCAGGCACCGCTAAAGGCATGCTTTTCATCACTCTGGAAGACGAAACCGGCATGGCTCAAGCCCTAGTCACCCCGGACCTGCTGCAAGAGCACCGTCAGCTCAACGTCAGCGCACCAGGGCTGTTAATCGAAGGTATCCTGCAGAAAAAAGACGGCACGATCACCGTCAAAGCGCAGCGCTTCTGGCCGATCACCCAACTAGCTGACACCCCGAGTCACAATTTCAGGTGATGCCTGGCTTGCGCAGCCCGGCGGGGCGTAGCCCTGGGGTGCTGCCAGACCTGGAGGCGCTGCGCATCAAGGCAGGTCAGGAATCGGCTGGCACCTACCTGCAGCTCAAACACCGCGCTGCTGGGGATCCCAGATGAACTTGTGGAGTTGCAGTTGGAGGCGGACGGGTAGGCGGTCGTGCAGGATCCAACGGGCAAGGGATTGGCGGTCCAGCTGGCCGTGGACCGGAGAGAAGTGAACCGCGCAGCGCTCGGCCAAGCGGCGCGCTCGGACGAGGTCGCGCGCCCACAGGTAGTCGGCCTCGTCAGCGAGGACGAATTTGAGCTCGTCGCGCTGGGTGAGCTGGTCGAGGTTGGGCCAGTGATTGTGCAGGACCTCACCGCTACCTGGGCACTTGACGTCGACGATGCGGTGTACCCGCGGATCAATGTCTGCAATGTCGAGGCCCCCGCCGGTCTCGAGCAAAACCTCGTAGCCAGCATCCGCGAGCGCGGTCAAAAGAGGTCGCGCGCCGGGCTGGAGCAGGGGTTCCCCCCCGGTGAGCTCGACCAACGGGCATTCAAAAGCAGCCACGGCAGCGAGGACTTCCGGTTGGCTCATCCACTGACCCTCATAGAAGGCATAGGCGGTGTCACACCAGTGGCAGCGCATCTGGCAGCCGGTGAGCCGCACCAGGACGCAGGGACGGCCAGCGAAGGTGGACTCGCCCTGAATCGAATGGAAGATCTCGTTGACGCGCAGGCGTGTTTCGGGTGCCGCGCGCCCATGATCGGTTCGCTGCAGCTGCAAACGGCTGGCACCTCGGTGGGGGGAGGTCATGGCTCGAAGATCGCACAGGAAGAGTCGTTCTCCCACACTTCGACCCGCCGCACGGCGACCCGGTCGCTGCTCAGGCGTGCTTTGAGCTGGCGATAAAAATGCTCGGCCAAGAGCTCGGCCGTGGAATTGAGCTGATCAAAAGGTGGGATCTCGTCGATCACTTGATGGTCGAATCCGCCGGCAATGGCTTCGAGGTGGGCCTTCAGGTCGGCAAAATCCATGACCATGCCGAGGCGATCCAGCTGCTCAGCGGCGAGAAAAACCCGCAGCCGGTAGTTGTGACCGTGCAGGCGCGCACACTTGCCGGGGTGGTCCGGAATCGAGTGGGCGGCAGCGAAATGGAAGTCCTTGCAGATGATGTACGGCATCGGCTTGGGAATCTGTGGGGATTCGGCAAACGTTATTAGAAGTTGAGGCGGGTAGCGTCGAGAGTGCTTCCGGCCAAGGATGGCTCTCGACGATCCCCTTCAGCTCCTCTCCTCCCCCCGTACCGCAAGTCCCTCCACGGTACGGGGTTCTTTTTGCTGAACCGGTATCTATACCACGATTCCGGAACCGCAACGGCGATCCCCGGGCAGTTCGCCTCAAAGCAACTGCCGGAGCACATATTGCAGAATGCCGCCGTGGCGATAGTACTGAACCTCTTGCGGCGTGTCGAGCCTCACCCGCACAGAGAAGGTCTTGCCCGCACCGTGCTCGTCTTGGGCGCGGACCACGAGCGTCTTGCCCGGCTGGAATTCACCCTGGACGAAGTCGGCGAGGCCCACCATGTCGTAAGTTTCGTGACCGCTCAAGCCGAGGCTTGCCGCGGACTCGCCGGGCAAGAA
>CAZCOV010000389.1:0-5717 GCA_964499975.1 uncultured Thermoanaerobaculia bacterium | reverse complement strand
CAGGACGAGTACGACGACGAGGCGCGGCTTTACCACCAGCGGGAAGACGGCAGTTGGGTCATCGACGCCCAGCTCCCGCTTAGCGAGGTCAACGAGCTGCTGCGCTCCAGTTTCGATATCGCCGACGTGGTGGGCCAGCAAATCGTAGAGCTCCTCGGGAGTGACTTCGTCATAGAAATGAACGAGACGATTGCGATAGCCCGCCATTCTGGCCATCAATCGGGCTACCTCAGGATCCAGGACGCCCATGCGACGCAGCTCAGCAGGGATCGCTTTGTACTCGACTGCTGCGATCGAGAACCCTTTGGCCAAGATGTGCCGTCCCAAGTCGAGCAATGCCTCGAGCGCCCGGCGCAGAAAAGATTCTCCGGCTGCAACGACCCGCGGGTCGGCGACGAAGTCTTGCTGAGCAGCTAGTGGCAAGGTCGAGGCATCGCTCAGCAGCTTCCGGATGAGCTCGATTTTGGCGGTGACGACTTTGGCGCTGATCTTGCTCGGCATCGCAACTCAACAGGGTAGATAACCAGGATTTTCAGGCCCCGAAACCGAGCAGGAGCCGCCGTCGTTGGCGCTCGAAGGGTGCCAGATCAGCGGCTCGTCGCAGCACGTAGAGCTCAAAGTTGTCGCTGGCGAACGGGTCGCGGCAATAAAGCCGTTCGCCCCGGATCGCATCGAGGGTGAGGAAGGCGTTGGCCCGCCCGAGGTCGATGAGATCGACGTCCTTGCCGAGATATTGCTCGAAGGCCATTTGCAAGTCCACCAACTGGTCGAGCTGGCTCGGGCTTTGGAACAACACGCCCAGGTCGACATCGGAGTCGGGACGCGCCGAGCCGTCGGTCCGGGAGCCGAAGAGGTAGACCGCCAGGATTCGGTCGTCGCTGGCGGCAACGGTTTCTACGGCGCGGTGAATGGCTTCAAGGTCGCTCATCGTTGGCAGCGGGCTGTTGGCAGCCCAAGCCCTACTCGATCGAGAAGCTCATCAGCTCGACCGGGACGGTGGTGACAGCATAATCCTCGACCTCACCGTCAGCAGCTACGCCCCAGGGCAAGAGGTTGGGGTTGCTGCTGCAGCGGAAGCGGGTGTAGGTGTCGGCTTGTGAGGCGTCACCCGGTACCGCGAAGCTCAAGGCATTGATGCCGGCGCTGAGCAGTTGGTTGGTGAAGATCTGGTCGCGCGGCAGGTTGAAGACGCCGTCCGCATCGAAATCAAACCAGGCGCTCAAGAGGCAGGGCGCTGAGGCGACCACTTCGAGCATCACGGTCCCGCCGGGGAAAGGCGGACTGAGGAAGCTCACTCCGTCCTCATCGTCACTCGCCGTGTCGTCCCCAGCCGCGCCTGGATCGGGCTGACCGTTGGTTTCGTCATCGACGACCGAGCCCAAGAAAATGCCCGAACCGAGCACGTGACGCGGACCATCGTCAGCGAACAGGGTGTCATAGCTCACCGGCAGGTCGCCGTAGTCGAACTCACCTGGGGTGAAGAAACCCGCGTCGAAGGTGTGGTTGCTCGCCCCTAGATTGCCGGTGGTGAACGCGACCACCACTTGCGTTCCCGTCACGGAAAAGTCCGAATCGTGCAAATCGTTGGTGCCCCCAGAGATGAGGGTCGGGGTGCGGCCACCCAGGTCGGGGTCGGCCAAATTGATGCGCAGCTCGCACGCGGTGTTGGGGGGGATGCCGCCGGTCACGTTACCAGCGTTGAAGTAGTACTGACCCTGGGCGTTGGTCAAGGTGGTGACGTTGATCCCAGGTCCGGGGCAAACCAAGGTGACGTCGACGTTGGGCAAAGGGCTCTCGCTCGGGTCTTGCACGCCGTTGATGTTGGCGTCGATGAACACGTAGTTGCCGATCTCGAGCGGCGGCTCGCGGCGGATCGCCCGCGGGCCCCACAGCCCAGCGGCCTTGCCATAAAAGTCGACGATCGGAGGGTTGGCCGAGGCTTTGTTGTAGAGACGTTGGGCGAACTCCCAGGCTCCGGTGGTGTTGTTGAGGAAAATGAAGCCGCCGTCGTGGAGCTGGTTGTCGATCGGGAAGAGGGGGTCGAAAGCGGCCACGATCGTTTGGGTTCGACCCGGCAGTTGGAGGCCGCTGGTGAAAGCGACCTCGGAGTGGCGAGCTAAGATGTTGCTGTAGCCGTCCTGGTAGTAATACTCGTCGATCGTCACCGTGCTGTTGACGTGACTCGAAGTGCCCGCAGTGCCGCACGAGGGGTTACCGGAGATCAACTCCTCCATGATCCAGCTGCTGCCGCTGGCGCAGGCGCGCAGCACGTCCCCAGTCGAAATCGACGTCCGCAGCTGGCCTTCGCCGCCGCTTGGATTGAGCGGATAGGCTGGGGTGTTGGTGCCCGGCCCGGTCTGGTGGCCCCAGCGATCGCCGAGGAAGAGCACCAAGTCGCCGTTGTCGAGGAATTGCAGGTCGGTGATCGCAGGCTGGGGATAGACCGCAAGGTGGAAGTCCATGGCACCGGTTTGCCGGTTGTAGAACGGGTACTTGTCGACCCACGGGACCCAGCCGCCGTTGAAAGAGTTGAGACAGAAAGCGCTGTCGTTGGCGTCGCCGCAGCCGCGGGCATAAGTCAGCGGGAAGCTCAGGACCTGGGTGAAAGTGGTGACGCCGTCCCACTCAAACACGTAGCCGCGCAGCTTGTTGCGGTCGCCCGGACGGTTGACGAAGAAGGTGTTGGTGGGCGTGGCGCGAGTGCCTTCGATCGGCAGCTCTGTGGTTTCATCCACGGTCGACTGGCCGCTGCACACCACCCCGACGTAAACCTTGTTGGTCAGCGGGTGGATGCCCAGGCCAAAGGGGCGCAAGTCGCCCGGCGCGAAAACACTGCTGTCGTCCGTGCACTGGCCCATCACCGCGGGCGTGATCCCCGCGATGATGTCGACCGCGGTCGGGGTTCCCGCGGCGCCGTTCGGCAGCACCGGGATCTTGAGCAGTTCGCGGGTGGCGAGGTCGATCGTCAGCACTTGGCCGTTCCAGATCTTGAGATCCCCCAGCCCTTCCTTGAACACTTTGCTGAAAGCTGCAAAGTCGCGCACCCAGCCGTCGGTGTCGCCTGAATGGGGGTCGGGCCGGGTGCCATCGCGGGTCAGCCAGACCGACCAGCCGCCGAGGCAGTCGTCGAGGGGATTCGTGCCGTCGAGTTCACAGCTGTAGATGGTGGTCGGATTGTCGCTTGGCCCCAGACCGGTGTGACGCTTGACGAAGCTCGCGACAAAGCATTGAGGATCGCCGTCCGCCTGGACCCTGCACTCAAAGCCGCCCACGCTGCCGACTTCCTTGGCTGTGGCCTGAATCACTTTGGTGATGTCGTAAAGACCAGGGGTGACGGTGCTGTTGCTGCCCGCGTTCTCGGCATAAGAGACCAGCACTGGCAGGTCCCGGTTGGGGCCGGTCACCTGGTTTTCGAAAACGAAGCACGAGGCCATCAAGTTAGCGGGGTAAGGCACAAAGCTTATGGGCAGTTGCAAGCCCACTTTGCGGACGGTGGCGCCCGCTGTTGTGTGAATTACGGTGGTGGCCGAGTCTGCTCCGAAAGGTCCGGGCGCAAAGAGCATGGGCAGGCCGACTTCGATGCGGATCGCGGTGCCATCCGGCACTGTCAGCGGCGAGATCATGGCGTTTCCCGTGGCATCGGTGGTCCCGCTGCCGACCAGATCGTCGCTGAGGTCGCCGTTGGTGTCGTCACGATAGACCGAGACGGCGACGTCCGCAACCCCGCTTTCTTGTGCGGGCAGGCTGAGGGCGACCAGGTCCTGCACCCCGTCGGCGTCAAACTCGCCGAACACGAAAACGTTGGCGCTGCCTTGAGCCGAGAGGGGAGCTGTTGCCAGCAGCAGGTAGCAAGCAGCTAGGAGGAAGCCGAGGGGACCGAAGTGTTTTGTGCAATATTGTGTGCGCATCATGTCCGCATCCATGTCCATGCTTCTATACATATATGTTCAAATCAATAGATAATTCACATCGAATGCCGGGTAAAAGACCAAAATCAAGCCATTCTCTCAAATCAAGATGGCGATCTCCATGACAATTCCAGGGATTGTGGATGCGCAAGGTGGGGCGCCGCGTCACAGGAAAAACGTCACAGGAAAAAGTCGGGGAACAGCGGGCTGCCTGGCGCTACGGCGTAAATATCGAAATCGGTGACTCCAGCCGCGCGCAGGACGTCTTCGTCGAGCAGGAACTGGCCGGTGAGTTCTCGGCTGTTCCGGGTCAAGATCTGGTATGCGGCATCGGCCATGATCTCGGGCTTGCGGCACATTGCAATCGCCTCGTCACCGCCTAACAGATTGCGCACCGCTGCCGTGGCGATCGCGGTCCGCGGCCACAGCGCATTGACCGCAATGCCTAGCGGTTGCAGTTCGGTGGCCATGCCGAGCACGCACAAGCTCATGCCGTACTTGGCCATGGTGTAAGCGAGGTGGGGGGCAAACCAGCGCGGCTCGAGGTTGAGCGGTGGCGACAAGTTCAAGATGTGCGGGTTGGCAGCTTTTTCGAGGTAGGGGATTGCCAGCTTGGAGCACAAGAAGGTGCCGCGGGTGTTGATGCTGTGCATCAGGTCGAAGCGTTTCATCGGGGTGTCGACCGTGCCGGTGAGGCTGATCGCGCTGGCATTGTTGACCAGAATGTCGATCCCACCAAAAGTTGCCACGGTTTGGGCGATCGCGGCTTCGACTTGGTCTTCGAAACGGATGTCGCACAAGCAGGGCAAGGCTTTGCCGCCAGCCGCCTGGATCTCTTCGGCAGCGGTGTAAATCGTCCCGGGAAGCGTGGGTTGCGGTTCGGCTGTTTTGGCCACGATCGCGACCTTGGCGCCGTCACGCGCGGCGCGCAAAGCGATCGCCAGTCCAATGCCCCGGCTGGCGCCAGTGATCAGTAGGGTTTTCCCCTCGAGCTGACTCATCCTCTTGCTCTCCTTGGTGATACCGCCTCGGCTGCCTCACGGCGCCGCGGTTTTTCCTTTTTCGACAGGTAGAATAGCGCAGGGCGACGATAGATGTCCGAAACGATGATGCCCGAGCTATCCGAACTGACCGATCGGCGGATCTTGCACTGCGATATGGACTGTTTTTATGCCGCGGTCCATATGCGGGATGATCCGCGCCTCGCGGGCAAACCGGTGATCATCGGCGGCAATCCCAACAGCCGCGGGGTGGTGGCTGCAGCTTCTTATGAAGCGCGCCGCTTTGGCGTCCACTCGGCCATGCCCGCGTCCCAAGCCTACCGCCGTTGCCCGCAGGGGATTTTTTTGGCGCCGGACTTTACCCGCTATCGCAGCGAATCGCAGGCGATTTTTGCGATCTTTCGCCAATTTACCCCGATCGTCGAACCGGCCTCGCTCGACGAAGCTTACCTCGACGTCACCGCCCATCTGGCTCCTTACGGCAGCGCCACCGCGATCGCGCGCGAGATCCGCCGTCGGGTGCAAGCCGAACGACGGCTGACCGTGAGCGTCGGCGTCGGCCCCAATTGCTTGATCGCCAAGATCGCGTCCGATTGCAACAAGCCCGACGGTCTGACCGTGGTCAAGCCGGGTGACGTCGAGTCCTTCCTCAGCCCCATGCCGGTGCGCCGGCTGCACGGGGTGGGGCCCGCCACGGAACGCGTCCTGCAGGAGCTCGGGATCACCACGATCGCGGAGTTGCGGGCGCAGCCGCTCGAACTGCTGACCCGACGCTTCGGTAGCCACGGACGCGGTCTTTACCAGATGA
>CAZCOV010000388.1:5172-5726 GCA_964499975.1 uncultured Thermoanaerobaculia bacterium | reverse complement strand
TCCGAACGGGTGGCAAACCCCCGTCCGGTGATCCGGTCGCCTGCATCGAGCCGGGTTACCCCGCTCAGGATCCCCCAGAGGGCCCAGCTCAAAATCAGGACGTCAAGAACGGTGGATGAGGAAGCATGCCGCATGAGGGCCTCCGGTTGCAGGGAGTGGGGTCATTCATCCAGGGTCAGCCGGTGCAAGCGGAGCGCGTTGGCGATCACCGAAACCGAGCTCAAACTCATGGCGGCAGCCGCGATCATCGGGGAGAGCAGCCAGCCGGTCCAGGGGAAGAGCAGGCCCGCGGCCAGCGGCACGCCCGCAGCATTGTAGGCAAAGGCCCAAAACAGGTTCTGCCGGATGTTGGCCATGGTCGCGCGCGACAGCCGGCGGGCCCGCACGATGCCGCGCAAGTCGCCGCGCACCAAGGTCACGCCAGCGCTTTCCATCGCGATGTCGGTGCCAGTGCCCATCGCGATCCCGACCTCGGCGCGGGCCAGCGCCGGCGCATCGTTGATGCCGTCGCCCGCCATCGCAACGCAGTGACCTGCGGCTTGGAGGCGCGCGAC
>CAZCOV010000388.1:4690-5162 GCA_964499975.1 uncultured Thermoanaerobaculia bacterium | reverse complement strand
CACGGACCTTCTGGTCGGGCAGCACTTCCGCGAGGATCGTGCTGATCCCCAGCTGGCGTCCGACCGCTTCGGCAGTTTTGCGGTGGTCACCGGTCAACATCACCACCTGGACCCCTTCGGCTGCGAGCGCCGCCAGGGCTTCGGGGGCGGTGGCCTTGAGCGGATCCGCAATGCTCAACAAGCCCGCCACCCGACCTTCAACCGCGAGGTAGACCACGGTTTGGGCGGCCTGGCGGAGGGACTCGGCAGTCGCCGCTAGGTTTTCGAGGGCAACCCCGTTCTCGCCCATCAGCTGGGCATTGCCCAGGTCCACGCGGCGGCCGGCGACCTGGGCGCTCACCCCTTTCCCGGTGAGCGACTTGAACTCGCTCACCGTCTTAAGTTCGAGGCCGCGCGCTTGGGCGGCCTCGAACAAGGCCCGCGCCAAAGGGTGCTCGCTGAAGCGTTCGACCGCTGCCGCCAGCTGCAACAC
>CAZCOV010000388.1:0-4680 GCA_964499975.1 uncultured Thermoanaerobaculia bacterium | reverse complement strand
TTCAGTAAAGCCCGCAGCTGGCTTTAGCGTCATCAGCTGCGGTTTGCCGGTGGTGAGCGTGCCGGTCTTGTCGACCACCACGGTGTCGACCTGGCGGAGCAGCTCGATCGCTTCGGCGTTGCGAAACAGGACGCCGAGCGAAGCTGCTTTGCCGGTCGCCACCAGGATCGACATCGGAGTGGCGAGCCCCAAGGCGCAGGGGCAGGCGATGATCAGCACGGCGACCGCATTGACCAGAGCAAAAGCGAGGCGCGGCTCGGGCCCGAGAAAAGCCCAAGCCGCAAAAGTCAGGACGGCGGCCGCGAGCACCCCGAGGACGAACCACCCCGAGACCCGGTCCGCGAGTTTTTGGATGGGCGCGCGGCTGCGCTGGGCTTGGGCGACCATGGCCACGATCCGCGCCAGCAAGGTGTCACGTCCGACTTTTTCCGCGCGCATCACAAAGCCACCGGCGCCGTTGACGGTCGCGCCCACCACCGGGTCGCCTGGCCCCTTGCTCACCGGCATGGGCTCGCCCGTGACCATCGACTCGTCAATCGCGGTGGTGCCGTCCACAATCACGCCGTCGACCGGCACTTTTTCTCCAGGGCGGACCCGCAAGCGGTCACCGACTGCAATGGCTTCGAGCGGCACGTCCTCCTCCTGACCGTCCGCGCAGAGTCGCCGGGCGCTTTTGGCCGCCAGGTCGAGGAGCTTGCGGAGCGCCGCCCCGGTCTGTTCGCGTGCGCTCAGTTCGAGCATTTGGCCGAGCAACACCAGGGCGGTGATCATCGCTGCTGCTTCGAAGTAGACCGCCACCTGGCCGTGGTGGTCACGGAAAGCCGCAGGGAACAGTCCTGGGGCGAGGGTTGCGACCAGGCTAAAACCGAAAGCCACGGCTACCCCCAGTCCGATCAGGGTGAACATGTTGAGGCTGCGCTGGCGGAAGGAGTTGACCGCACGCAGGTAAAACGGCCAGGCCGCCCAGGTGCCGACGGGCAACGCCAGCAGCAATTCCAGCCACCGACCAAGGTCGGGAGCGAGCGAACGCGCGATCGGCGCCCCCGGCAGGACCATATCGCCCATCACCAAGAAGGCGGTGGCCAAAGCGAGCGGCAGCGCGACCCAGAAACGGCGCTTCATGTCCAGGTACTCGGGGTTAGGGGCAAGACCTGGGGTTTTGGGTTCAAGCGCCATGCCGCAGCGCGGACAGCTGCCCGGCGTCGAGCGCACCACCTCGGGATGCATCGGGCAAGTCCACTCGGTGGCGGCGGGCACGGGAAGTTCGGGTTCGAGCGCCATGCCGCAGCGCGGGCAAGCGCCTGGCCGATCGCTCACCACCTCGGGGTCCATCGGGCAAATCCAGCGCGTGCCTGCTGGCATGCTGGCGGTGAGATCGTTCGCGCTAGGGGCAGGTGACGCGCAGCAGGAGGCGGACGCCGCGGGAGGGGGCTCTGCCGGTGGTGGGTTGCCTTCGGCGGTCAGGAAGCGGGTTGGGTCAGCGTTGAACTTGGCCTGGCAATGCGCCGAGCAGAAATAGACCGTGCGGTCACCGTGCTGCGAATGGTAGCGCGCGGTCGCCGGGCTTACCGTCATGCCGCAGACCGGGTCACGCCCGACCGGGTCGCTCCTGACCGGGTCACGCCTGACCGGGTCACGCCCGACCGGGTCACGCCCGACCGGGTCACGCCCGACCGGGTCGCTCCTGACCGGGTCACGCCCGACCGGGTCACGCCCGACCGGGTCACGCCCGACCGGGTCGCTCCTGACCGGGTCACGCCTGACCGGGTCGGAAGCTGGTTTTGCCGTCTCCGCCATCTGGCAAGCCTACCACGACCGGTCAGCGACCTGTCAGCGAGCCTCTCCACTCGCTCCACTCGCCGACCCTAACGAGATCGGGCGTTCCCCTTGGGACTCATACCAAATCGCCCGGGGCTCAAAAACCGCCCCAAAACCGGACTGCAGTACCGCGCCTTCATGTAGTCGAGCACGCCCTTCGGGACGTCACCATTTTCGTCCCGTTCGTGCCCGGTGAACTTCAAGGAAAACGGTGGTCAGGTGAGCCGCTGCCCTACGAGAGTCCGGGCACGACCCAGTTTTTGGTGATCGACGGTGCAGGCAATGTGGTCGCCAGATTGTGGTCCAGAATGCCGGGCAGTGCGCAGTCGATCCTGCGCACGCCTGAAGGTTGCTTTGACGCAATCTTTGATGACCCCGCCGCCACAGACCTCATTCGCCATCCGCGGTTGCAAACTCTCTCTCGCTGATCGTCTGGTTGCCGCCGGCTTCTTTGGCCAGGACTTCAAATTTGTACTCGGTTCCCGGTCGGACGTATTCTGGTGGCAAGGTGAGGGTCGTCGCAGTCGGTCCGAGGATGATGCTGAAGTCCTGCTCATCGGATTCCACGATCACCTCATAGCTGACAATGCTGCTGCCCGGCGGATCAGGTACTGGAGCCCATTCGATCACCACCGCGGCGTTGGGGTCGACGACTTCGTCCTCGGCAGGGCGGATCAGGACCGGAGCGTCGGGTAAAGCATGGGTGAGTTCGGCTTTACCCCGCAGGGGCTCTCCGTCCTTGGTTCGACCCCGAAATTTATAGGTTCCTTCCGGCCATAGGGCGAGAAACTCATCGAGCGTCTGCTCATCAAACGATGGCTCAGCACTCTCAAAGAAAGCTTCCGTGAGGCCCTGGATCTGAGCACTCTGGCTTGCACCAATATTGACGATCACCCGGCCTTGTGGGTCGAGGATTTGCATCCTGTCCCATCCTTCGGCATCCAAGAAGATCTGGATCCCAACGTCACCATCGGTGTCGTTGAGCTCGATGAAAAGTTTTGCCTCGGACAACCTCCGAGCCCAGGAAGCCCCGGAGGTGACCATGCTAAGCAAAGCCATCGCCGCGATCATCGAGAGCCAAGTTCTGGTATTGCTGCGCATATTTGTTTTCCTTCCCATTCGCGGTGGGTGTTGTTGTTTTCAGCCGCCGGCTCCCACCAACCATGCCCGCTGAAGCGATTGTGCTGTCAGCAGGTATGATGCTCGGTGGATGAAAATCCTTCGCGGGAAGCAGCACCAAAATCCACGGCGACTTTGCGTTTTGCGCTGATCCGTCCTTGCTGTGGGGGGACCTCCCCGCTATAATACAGGGCTCTCATGCGTTACCGACACCTCTTGCTCTGGCCGCTTTTGCTTCTCGGGGGGTTGCTCTTGGTCCTGGCGTGCGATCGCGCAACGCCGACCGAGCCAGAACAATCCACTCCGCACCTCGGCGCTAAGGCCACGGTCCAGGTGACGATCACCTTGGGACCGCAGAATCTCGAGATGGTGGTTGGAACCAGCACCACGATCACGGTCACGGTCACGGCAGATCCCCCTCCGCTGTCGACCAGCCAGGTCGGTATTTCGACCAATCGCGGTAATTTCGGCACCGACGGCAGCGGCCAGGCGATCCAGACCTCCACCGTCGCTTTGAATTCTCAGGGCAAAGGGCAGATCACTTTTTTTGCCGGCAATGAGCCGGGCAGCGCGAGCATTCTGGTCAACCTCGGCGAGACCACTTCTTCTTTGCAAGCGACCATCACGCCCGAACCAGCTTTGTTCATCCGCTCGGTCAATCCGAATGCTGGGAGCCCGGACGGCGGGGATTCGGTGACGATTCAAGGGCAAGGCTTCTCGACCGACTCGAGCAAGCCGATGCGGGTCACTTTCGACGGTATTGTGGCGCCGATCGATACCGCGCGCCGGGTCACGTCCACCCAGTTTCGGGTGTTTTCTCCCCAGACCAAAGATCCCCTGCCGGTGGGCCAGATCAAGGTGGTGGACGTCACGGTCACGATCGCCAGCGACGGCACTTCCTCCCCGATGAGCGACACCCTCGAAGGTGGGTTCACTTATCGTTACGGCGGCTCGACCATCGCGCCAGCCGTGTTCTCGGTGGTGCCAGCCGTGGGTTCGAATCGCGGGGGCGACGGGGTCACGATCCAAGGCAATGGTTTCGAGAGCCCCGTCCAGGTGGTCTTTGGTCAGGGCAGTTCCCCGGATAGCTTCTCGGGAGCCCAGGCCACGGTCAACAGCGTGTCTTCGACCCGGATCACGGTGACCTCACCGCAAGCGCCCACCTCCCTGCTCAACAAAACCGTCGACATCCTGGTCCGCAACCAGAACACGGGTCTGGCCACCGTGGGCAAGTCCCTCTTCACTTACGGTGAGCTAGGGGTGGTCACCGACATCCAGCCGCGCTCGGCCCACTACTCGGGCGACACGGATAGCCGTCCGGTGGTGATCACCGGCCAAGGTTTCGACAACCAGCAGTTCCTGACCGTCGAGTTCGGCGGGCAAGTGCAAAAGGGCGGCAGTGTGTCGAGCGACGGCACCAAGATCACTTTCACCAAGATCCAGGCGGTCACGGTCAGCAACTGCGAGCCGCCGAGCGGTCCGGTGGTGGTGACCAACAAAGTGACCGGCGAGATCTCCAAGAGCTCGTTCGATTTCAGCTACACGGCGGAAACCCCGAACATCCTGCGGGTGACCCCGGACCGCGGGTCCGGTAGCGGCACTTCTGCGACGTTGGTCGGCCAGTTCTCGACCGCTGAGCAGCAGGTCAATGTGTTCATCGACGGCGTCCGCGCCGCGATCGGCCGCAATACCGCCAGCGAGATCCAGGTCACGGTGCCGGCTTTCACCGGATCATTCGATACT
>CAZCOV010000387.1:0-5751 GCA_964499975.1 uncultured Thermoanaerobaculia bacterium | reverse complement strand
ATGAGCCTGCCGCCCATCTCGTCGACGCGCGCGCGCATGTCGCACTCGGCGACGGAGCTTGCGCCTCCACCGCCCAAGCAACGGAGGGCGTGGCTCGTCCCCTCGGTCGCGGTGGTCCTCTTGGGCCTCACCTTAGCCTGCGCTGAACCCGCAGCCCAGCGCGCGGACGCTGCCCGTGCGCGGCGGGCGGACTTGCGCGGTGCTTTGGCCCAGCGTCACCTGCTGTTGATCACGATCGATACTTTGCGCGCGGATCGACTCGGGGCCTATGGCTTTGCCGGCGCGCACACCCCCAACCTCGATCAGCTGGCCAGAGACGGCGTCCGCTTCGCCAATGCCTACAGCGCAGTGCCGCTGACCCTGCCGTCGCACAGCTCCCTGTTCACCGGCAAATATCCGTTTGCTCTCGGGGTGCGCAACAACGGCAGCTACGTCCTGCCCGACCACGAGACCACACTCGCCGAGCTCTTGTCTGCGCGCGGCTTTGCCACCTCTGCCACGGTCGCCTCGTACGTCCTGAGCGCCAAGTTCGGCCTGGCCCAGGGCTTTGCCCATTATGACGATGCGCTCGACAATAGCCAGCTCTTGCGCACCTTCGTCAGCGAGATCCCGGCCGATGAAGTCCACCGGCGGTTTGTCCGCTGGCTCGACCGCGCGCAGATCACCCCCTCATCTGGCGACCCGGCGGCCGGCGACCCGGCGGCCGGCGACCCGGCAGCGCGCTTTTTCGCCTGGCTCCACTTCTATGACCCGCACCAACCTTACGCTCCGCCGGGCGAGTGGCGCACCCGCTTTGCCGCCGACCTTTACAGCGGCGAGATCGCCCATGTCGACTTCTACCTCGGCCAGGTGCTCGCCGACCTCGAACGCCGCGGTTTGCTCGCCCAGACCCTGATCGTGGTCACCGCGGACCATGGGGAAGCCCTGGGCGAGCATGGTGAAGAAGGGCACGGCATTTTCTGTTACGAGGAAAGCTTGCGCGTGCCCCTGATTTTTTTTGCGCCCGGCCAACTCGAACCGCAAGTCATCGACGCGCGGGTTCGGCTGGTCGACGTACTCCCCACTCTGCTCGAGCTTTATGGGATCCCGCTGCCGAGCGACCTCGTGGGCCAGAGTTTCGCGGGCTGGTTCGCCGGGGAACGCGAAGAAAAGCTGCGCGACACCTACTTCGAGAGCTTGCTCGGGCAAGAAGACAAAAACTGGGCCCCGCTCACCGGGTTGATCGTCGACCACTACAAATACATTGCTTTGCCGGAACCCGAGCTCTACGACTTGCGTCAGGATCCGCGCGAGAGCCGCAACCTGGTGCGCGAGGAACGGCGCGTGCTCCACGACCTGGATGCCTCCTTGCGCCACCTCCTCTTGCGCACCACTCCCAGCGCCTCTGGCGACACCCGGCGGGAGCTCAGCCACGAGGACGTGCAACAGCTGACCTCGCTGGGCTATGTTTCCTCAGCGTCCGGCCGCGCGCAAAAACAGCTCGATCCCAAGCAGGGCATCCTGATCGAGCAAGCCCTGCGCACCGTGCGCAACGCCCTCGACCGCGGTGCGGTGGCGGAGGCTCATGCGCAGCTGGACGCCGTTCGCGCGGCTCATCCCGAGGTTTTGATGCCGGTTTTTTATCAGTTGCGCTACGAAATCGAAAAGGCGCGCCAGAACCCTGAAGCAGCGCTTAGAGCCCTCGCCGAGGGCGCCGCGCAATTCCCCGAGCTCACCCAACTGCCTTTCGAGCGCGCGGCCTACCTCATCGACCTCGGCCGTCTCGATCCCGCAGCCCAGATTTGCGTCGACCTCCTGGCGCGGAACCCGGACTACTCGCAGGCCATGATCCTGCTCGCCAGAATTGCTGAGAAACGCAACGACTTGCCGACAGCGATCGAATACTACGAGCAAGCGCTGAAGCGCGAACCGCAGAGCCCCACCCTGCGCCGCCAGCTCGGCGCGACCCTGGTCCGCGCCCAGCAGTTCACCCGCGCGCTGACGGTCTTCGACGATCTGGCCCAAAGCGGGCTGATCGACCGCGAACCCGATGCCCTGTACCAGGCCGCGATCTTGCACAGCCAGGTCGGTCGACTCGAACGCGCGGCCGAACTGTTTCGTCAAGGTCTGGCGCTTAAGCCCGCCGCGCTCCATCAGCTCAGCCTGGCGCTCATCCTGCTCCGGCTGGGCGCCACAGCAGAAGCTGCACAGAACCTGGAACTCGCGCTCGCCGGCGACCTCCCTGCCAAAGAGCACCAACTCGCAGCCCAAGCGCTCGCCCAGCTGCGTCCCCGCTGATGCGGCGCAGCGCCGAGGTACTACAGGTGACCCCCACCCCTGTGACCACCCGCAAGCTGACCCGGCGGACTCTGTGCGCGTCCGGCAAGCTGGTCTTGATCCTGACCTTCCTGCTGCTCATCGCCTGCCATCGCGTCGCCGGGCCCAGCGCAGCGCTCGACGCCCAGCCCCGGCCCAACCTCGCAGCCGTCGATCCCGCGGTCCGCACCCAACTTGCGGGCGAACACCAGCGGGTCGAGGCCCTGCTCGCCCAGCCGACGGCCGATCAAGACGCGCTGGCTGCGGCCTGTGGACGGCTCGGTCAGCTCTACCATGCCTACGAATTTCTGGAAGCAGCCGGCGCGGCTTACCGCAACGCCCACCGGCTCGAACCGCAGGAATTTCGTTGGCGTTACTACCTGGGTGAAATCGACAAGCGGCAAGGAACTCTCGCGGCAGCCGCGACCCATTTTCGTGCTGCCGTCGAACTCCAGCCGACTTCGGCTGCGGCGTGGTTCAAACTGGGAGAAGTCGAACGCGCGCAGGCTCATGCTAAAGACGCGGTCCGCGCCTATGAACGCGCGCTGGTCGCGGACAGCACCTGTCTCGCCGCCCGCTTTGGTCTGGGCGAACTCGCGCGCGAGCAAGGTGACTTTGCCACGGCCGCAGCGCACTTTGCGGCCGTGCTCGCGGCGCAACCTCAAGCCGTGAGCGTCCACTATCCGCTCGCCCAGGCGTTGCTCCGGTTGGGACGGACAGACGAAGCCCAGCAGCACTTGCAGCAAAGCGCTGCGCGTTCGGCGGCGGTAGGTGGGCGGCCGACCTGCGCGGATCCGCTCGACGCTGAACTCGGGCAACTCACGACCGGGGCCGCTGCCCACCTGACGCGCGCCCGGGCCGCTGGATTTGCGGGGCTGAGCGACGTCGAAGTGGCGGAATTGCGCCGTGCAGTCGAGCTGGCACCCGCGGATCCGGCGACCCGCCAGGGATTGGGGTCCGCCCTGGCGCGCCAGGGCGACCTCCCGGCAGCGCTCCGCGAGTACCAGGAAGCGGTTCGGCTAGCCCCTCAGGATGCGGATTATCGCTACGACTTGGCAGTGATCGCGACGCGGCTCAACCAGCTCGAACTCGCACGAGACGCTTTGACCACTGCCCTGCGTCTGCGTCCCGACCACCTGCTCTCGCAACTCCAGCTGGCCGAAGTGGAACAACGGCTGGGGCGGTTCGAGACCGCGCTCGCCCGCTACGAAGACGTGCTGCGGGTCGACCGCGGCAACGTGCGGGCGCGGGCCCAGCGCGCCATGACCCTGGCGCAGCTCGGCCGCCAGCGCGAAGCCATTGCCGAACTCGGGAGCGTGCTCGAAGAAACCCCTCCCCGCGATGCTCTGAGCCGGCTCAACCTGGCCGCAACGCTGGGCGCGCTGGGTGACGTTGAGCGGGCCATGGGTCACCTCGAACCCATTGCGGCTACCGCTCCCGAGGCGCGGACGCGGGCCGAAGCGCACCTGCGGATCGCGGTCCTCCTTGCCAGCAAAAATCCTGCGAGTGCCGTCGCGCACTTGCGCGAAGCCTTGCGCCTTGAGCCCGACTTCGAACCCGCGGCCCAACTCCTTCGCCGTCTCGGCGGGTGAAACCCGCGGCCTAACGCTCAGGTTCAGCGACGAGCCGCGCAGCGGACCGTCCGCTGCAGCCGGTTGTTAGACGCCAACGCCTGTTCTCAACGCTTACGGTCCGTGGGGTTCTCTCGGGAGGTCTGCTGCCCGAGCTGCTGGGCGAGCCCGATGAGAATTCCTTCGGGACCCCGGATGTAGCAGAGCCGGTAGAGGTCTTTGTAATTGACGACTTCATCGACCACCGTCGCACCGAGCTTGCTGAGCCGGGCGAGGGTGTCGTCGATGTCCTCGACGGCGAACATGACGCGCAGGTATCCCAACGAGTTTACGGGGGCAGTGCGGTGATCGGACGCGATGGCGGGGGCGTCGAAGCGCGAGAGCTCGAGACGGCCGTGTCCGTCAGGGGTGCGCAGCATGGCGATTTCGACGCGTTGGCCGCGCACTCCGGTGACGCGGCCGGCCCATTCGCCTTCGATGGGCATGCGGCCTTCGAGGGTAAGGCCGAGTTCAGTGAAGAACTCGATGGCGGCATCGATGTCTTCCACCACGATGCCGACGTTGTCCATACGCTTGACTGTCATGATGTCTCCTTGGCGTCTAACGCTCAGGTTCAGCGGCGGCTACCGAGCGAACACCGGGTTGCCGTCCGCTGCAACGAGGGGTTAGGCGATCTACCGCGATTCGCACGGAGGCTTACCCGAAAGCCGCAAAGAGGACCAGCCCGTGAAGGAATACTCCTGCGACGACCCCGAGGCCGAAAGTGCCCGGCGGTGCGAGCTTGCTGCTGTACCGAAGAGCCGCGAAGCAGACTGGAGGGTAGAGCAAGAGTGATGTGGCGAGCCCTGGCGAATAGGCGGAGGTGGCAAGAGTCCCGAGTGCGTGAAGGCCTGCGTTGACGAGAAGCATGGTCGAGAGCGTGGCAGCCAACCACGCCGACCTCGACTTGAGGATAGCGACCAACGTCAGACAAGCGAAGAGCGGCCACCCGATGGCGTTGATGGTGAAGAACCGGGCGACTGAAATCGGTGTCGAGAAGACACGGCCAGTCCAAGCGACGAAGCCTTCGCCGGCCCAGACCTCCTCGGCAATGTGGAACAGGAAGGCCGCCGGCAGCAGGAGAAGCCACCATGGCCGGCGAGCCGGCTGGGCGCCGAGTGCAGGCTCAGAGGAGGCGGCACTACTGTCTTGAGGTCTCTTGTCTTGAGGTCTCTCTTCGGCACTCATTGGTGTTTCCTAGGTCACCTAACAGCGTGAGAGTTCAGCGGCCACACAGTGGCATGCGCCACTGCGGGTCCGCTTGAACGAGAGGTTAGGCGTCAAGCGTGCAGCTCACGAAGTACCTTTGGATGCTTTACAGCAACCTTGAGAAGCGTCTTGGCAGCACCAGCTCTTCATTGTCGTGAAATGCGAATACAAAATCCGACCAACCATTCCTGGACAAAGTCTTATGAGATCCAGACTGGCGCTTTATAGTCCAGCCGATTCGTGTTAATGCAGCGAGAACTCGACTTGCTTTAGCAGACGACCAATGACTCATGCCGGGATTGCAAAAGTGATTGGCTGCGGCCCAGCTTCCCCATATTCAATTCGCTCCGCTAGAACACGAAGCGCGAGAACCTCCGCTCGCATCATCGCTTCTTCAGCAGAGGAACCATAGGCGAGTGCTCCAGGCAGTTCCGGAACTTCCGCCAGCCACCGACCGTCATCTTCTCGTTCACACTCAAGAGTAAATCGCATGGTTGCACCTCAGCTGATAGCGGCGATTCTACACCCGCATGACTTTGTCGCCGCCCCTCAGCGGGCCCGGCAAGCGAAGCGCGCTCGGGTCCGCTGCAGGGGCGGGTTCGCCGGAAATTTTGGGTCAGGCTGTCTTTCATGCCTT
>CAZCOV010000386.1:0-5774 GCA_964499975.1 uncultured Thermoanaerobaculia bacterium | reverse complement strand
GGTACACCCAGTACACTCCTTACCAGAGCGAGATCTCGCAAGGGCGCTTGGAAGCCTTGCTCAACTTCCAGACCCTGATCACCGACTTGACCGGCCTAGACGTGGCCAACGCGTCCTTGCTCGACGAAGCTACGGCTGCAGCCGAAGCCATGCACATGGCTCAGATCATCAGTCGGAGCAAGAAAACCGCTTTCTTCGCCGCTGCCGACTGCCACCCCCAGACGCTCGCGGTGCTCGCCACGCGGGCGGAGGCGCTTGACCTCGAGCTGCGCGTCGGCGACCCGGCGACTCTCGACTTGGGCGCGGGCACGGATCTCTTCGGCTTGCTCTTGCAATACCCCACGACCGACGGCCGCATCCTCGACTACCAGAGCTGGTGCGCCAGCGCCAAGTCCGCGGGCTTGGTGGTCGTGGTGGCCGCTGATCTTTTGGCCCTCACCCTCCTGCGTCCGCCTGGGGAATTCGGGGCAGACATCGCGGTGGGCTCCGCCCAACGCTTTGGTGTCCCCTTAGGTTATGGCGGACCGCATGCGGCTTTTTTTGCCACCCGCGAAGCCCATGTCCGGCAAATGCCGGGACGCCTGATCGGGGTGTCGCGCGATCGCCGCGGTCAGACCGCTTTCCGCATGACGCTGCAAACCCGCGAACAGCACATCCGGCGCGAAAAAGCGACCAGCAACATCTGCACCGCGCAAGTCCTGCTCGCGATCATCGCCGGCATGTACGCGGTCTACCACGGACCCGCAGGCTTGCGCGCGATTGCCCGGCGGATCCGCGCCTTGACCGCGACTTTGGCGGCGGGCCTGTGCCGCCTGGGCTACCGCCTCGGCGACGACTTGGTCTTCGACACCTTGCGCATTCCGCTCGCTGACCCTGAAGCGGCGGCGATCCTGGCGCTGGCGCAGGCCCGCGAGATCAACTTGCGTCCCTTGCCCGGAGCGATCGGCATCACCCTCGACGAAGCCTCGACCGCAGACGAGATCATGACCCTGCTCGCGATTTTCAACCGCGGCCAAGCCCCGAGCTTTTCGCTCGCCGAACTCTTATCCGGGCTGGTGCTCGAACTTCCCGCGCCCCACGCGCGGACTTCCGAGTTCCTCACCCACCCGGTCTTCCACCGCTACCACACCGAGCACGAGATGTTGCGCTACTTGAACCGGCTCGCCAGCCGCGATCTTTCGCTCGCGCACTCGATGATCCCGCTCGGGTCGTGTACCATGAAGCTCAATGCGACCAGCGAAATGGTGCCGATCAGCTGGTCGGAGTGGAATCGTCTCCACCCCTTTACTCCGGTTGAGCAGACCGCGGGCTATCGCGAGCTCTTCGCCACGCTCACGGACTGGCTGTGCGCGATCACCGGCTTTGCTGCGTTTTCGCTGCAACCCAATGCTGGAGCGCAGGGCGAGTATGCTGGCTTGATGACGATTCGCGCGCACCATCGCGCCTGTGGCCAGAGCCAGCGGCGGGTCTGTCTGATCCCGGTGTCCGCCCACGGCACTAACCCAGCGTCTGCGGCCATGGCGGGGATGGAGGTCGTGCCCGTAGCCTGCGACGAGCACGGCAACGTCGACCTCGCCGACCTCGAGCAGAAAGCTGCCCAACATGCTGCCCGCCTCGCCGCCTTGATGGTCACTTATCCTTCGACCCACGGCGTGTTCGAGAGCTCGATCCGAAAAATCTGCGCGATCGTCCATCAGCACGGTGGCCGGATCTACCTCGACGGCGCCAACATGAACGCACAAGTCGGGCTCTGCCGTCCCGCTGACTACGGCGCTGACGTCTGCCACCTCAACTTGCACAAGACTTTCTGCATCCCGCACGGCGGGGGCGGTCCGGGCATGGGCCCGATTGGGGTCACGGCCGAGCTTGCGCCCTACTTGCCCGGACATCCGGTGGTCGCGGTCGGCGGTGAGCAGGCCTTTGGCACGATCGCCGCCGCGCCGTGGGGCAGCGCCAGCATCCTGCCGATTTCCTGGGTTTACATCGCGCTGATGGGCGCTTCAGGGCTCACGCGCGCGTCCGAGCTGGCGATTTTGCATGCCAACTACATGGCCGCGCGCCTCAAGCCGCACTATCGCATCCTCTACCGCGGCGAGCAGGGCAGGGTTGCCCACGAATTCATCCTCGACTTGCGCGAGTTCAAGAAAAGCGCCGACATCGAAGCCGAGGACGTGGCCAAGCGGCTCATCGACTTCGGTTTCCACGCGCCCACCATGTCCTTCCCGGTGCCCGGCACCTTGATGATCGAGCCCACCGAAAGCGAAGCCAAAGCCGAGCTCGACCGGCTGTGCGACGCGCTCATCTGCATCCGCGAAGAGCTCCGTGCGATCGCGGAAGGACGGCTCGATCGCAGCGACAACCCACTCAAAAATGCCCCCCACACGCTGGCCGACCTGATCGCCGATTGGCCCCACCCGTACTCCCGCGAGCAAGCGGTCTATCCTGCGCCCTGGGTGCGCGAGCACAAGTTCTGGCCAGCGGTCAACCGGATCGACAACGTCTGGGGGGATCGCAACGTGTTCTGCAGCTGTCCCCCGGTCGAGCAGTACGGTGCCTCCCCAGAGCCGTCAGGCGAGGTTTGAGGGCGGCCCAGCATGTGGCTATTCGGTCTCCTGCTCGAAGCCGTGGCCATCGGGCTCTATTTCGCTCGGCGCAGCCAGCAGAGCAAACTCCACCTGCTCGAGATCACTCCGACCTCGACCGTCGAGCATCTGCGCACCCTGGCCCAGTCCATGTCCGAGAGCTTGGGACAAGGCGCGCTGTCGTTCGTGACCGAAGTGGTGGGCAAAGTCGAATGCGCCAGCCCGCTCAGTGCCGAGCTCAGCCACAAGCCCTGCGTCTACTACAGCATGCAGGTCGAGCGCGAGTTCGAGCACACAGTGATCAGCACCGACGCCCAAGGTCGGCGTCAGCGCCAGGTCCAGCGGGCGCGGGAGAACGTGAGCTCCAACCAGCGTTCGACCCCTTTTTTCGTGGTCGATGCCACGGGCAAAATCCAGGTCAACCCGCAGGGCGCGGAATTCATCGCAGAAACCTCGGTCTCGCGCTTTGAACCCGGAGCAGGGCCCGGGCAGAGCGGAGGCACCTTGCGGATCGGCGGTTTTGCCCTCGACCTAGCCGGTTTGGGGGGTGACCGGCGCACCCTCGGCTATCACTTCAGCGAAGAGATCATTCCCCTGGACCGCGACGTCTACGTCCTGGGGGCGGCCACCGATCGCTACGGCGAACTGCAGATCGAAGCGCCTCCGCCCAGCGAGAAAGAGGGCCGCTTCATCATCAGCCTCAAGAGCGAAGCTCAGCTCGTCCGCGAACTCGAAAGCCGGAGCCAGATGATGTTCTACGGTGCGATCGCCTGTGCGGTCCTGGGCGTGGGATTGCTGGTGGCTGGACTTTTTTAGTCGAACTGCTTGCCGCAAACCGCTCAGCGGACGCGCATGCCGGGCTGGGCGCCAGAGTCAGGACTGAGCAGGAAAACTTCTTTGGCGCCACCACCGGCCGCCAGGACCATGCCTTCTGAAACGCCAAAACGCATTTTCCGCGGGGCCAGGTTGGCGACCATCACGGTCAGCCGGCCGACCAAAGCAGCGGGGTCGTAGGCGGATTTGATCCCCGCGAACACGGTCCGCTCGCAGCTGCCCAGGTCGAGGCGCAGGCGGAGCAATTTGTCAGCTTCGGGCACGGCTTCGGCGGCGATGATCCGAGCGACCCGCAAATCGAGCTTGGCAAAGTCGTCGATCTGGATCTCGGGGGCAAAGGGTTCGATCGCCGTCCCGCCAATCTCTTGGGTTGGCGTCGGGGTTGGTGTCGGGGTTGGTGCCGCTTGCGGCGCACCGGGCGTAAGGTTTTCTTGCGAAGCGTCGAGCATCTGCGCTAATGCCTTTTCGTCGACCCGCATCATGAGGGCCTGGTAAGGGTTGATGGTGTGACCGAGCAAGGGCTGGCCAGCGTCCTGCCAACGGAGCGGCGGGATGCCGAGAAAGGCTTCGGCCCGCTGGGCAGTTTCCGGGATCACCGGCTTGAGAAAAGTGATCAAGCTGCGGAAAAAATTCAAAGCAGTGGTCAAAATGCCGTGCAGCTCAGCCTCGCGGCTTGCGTCGCGGGCCAAGGCCCACGGCTTCTTGTCATCGATGTAACGGTTGGCGTGGTCCGCGAGCGCGGTGATTTGTCGGATCGCGCGGTTGTAGTCGCGCGCTTTAAAGTTCGCCGCAATCGCCGGGCTTTCCTCGCTTACCAGCGCGAAAAGTGCGGGGCTGTCCAGGTGGTCCGCCAGGCGTCCGGCGAATTGGCGGGTGAGAAACCCAGAACAACGGCTCGCGATATTGATCACTTTGCCCACCAAGTCGGAGTTGATCCGATGAACAAAGTCCTCGAACGACAAGTCGATGTCGCCCAAGCCCGGGCCCAGCTTGGCCGCGCAAAAATAGCGCAAGTAGTCCGCTGGCAAGTGGTTGAGGTAGGTGCGCGCGGTGATGAACGTGTTGCGGGACTTCGACATTTTCTGACCATTCACCGTCAAAAACCCATGCACCGGCACCGAAGTCGGCAGGCGGTAGCCGCCGCCCGCGAGCAAAGTCGGCCAGAACAGGCAGTGGAAGTACATGATGTCTTTGCCGATGAAGTGATAAAGCTCGGCTTGGCTGTCCGGTCCCCAAAATTCGTCGAAGTCGAGGCCCCGCCGCGCGCACAGCACGGCAAAGCTCGCCATGTAACCGATCGGCGCATCCACCCAGACATAAAAATACTTGCCGGGTGCGTCCGGAATCTCAAAGCCAAAATAAGGCGCGTCTCGCGAAATATCCCAATCGATCAGGCCGTGGTGCAACCACTCGTTGAGCTTGTTGACGACTTCCGGCTGCAGCCGTTCGGCAGAAACCCAGGCGCGCAACAGTTCAGTAAAGTCCGCCAGCTTGAGAAAGTAATGTTCGGAATCCTTCTCGATCGGACGCACTCCGGAAAGCGCCGATACCGGGTTGATCAAGTCAGCGGGGGAGTACGTGGCGCCACAAACTTCGCAGCTGTCGCCGTTTTGCTCCAAAGCGCCGCAGCGCGGGCACTGGCCTTTGATGAAGCGATCCGGCAAGAACATGTTGCGCTCGGGATCGAAAAATTGGCGGACGGTCCGCTGCGCAAGGTGTCCACCTGCGGCCAGGCGGTGATAGATCTGCAGCACGAACTGTTGATTTTCCGGCGAGTGGGTCGAATGATATTGGTCGAAAGCGATCGAAAAATCCGCAAAGTCGCGCTGATGCTCGCGGCTCATCGCCGCGATCAGGGCTTCTGGCTCGACCCCTTCGCGCAGCGCGCGGATCATGATCGGCGTGCCGTGGGCGTCGTCCGCGCAGACGTAGTAGCACTCATGGCCGAGCATCTGGTGCAACCGGACCCAGATATCGGTTTGGATCACTTCGAGCATGTGGCCGAGGTGAATCGGGCCATTGGCGTAGGGCAGGGCACTGGTGACGAGGATTTTTCGTGAATTCATGGAGTCCTGACGACCGCCCAAGGAGGCGGTCCGCGGCGGGGATTGTGGCACAAGCTGCGGCTGCCAACAATGGGGCGGAGGAGCGGCCGGGCGCGGATCTTGTTGGAAGAGATTTGTGCTATCCTGTGCAGAGATATTCCCGCCACAAAGAAAGTGTGAATATCTAGCGGGAAATTTTTACTTACTTGAGCCCAGGATTCTCCGATGAGCCCAACCACCCCCACTGACGACTTTGACAGTCCCTGGAAAGAGATCCTGGAAGCCTACTTCCCGGACTTCATGGCCTTCTTCT
>CAZCOV010000385.1:0-5811 GCA_964499975.1 uncultured Thermoanaerobaculia bacterium | reverse complement strand
CACGAGTTGCGGACCCCCCTCAACTCGGTGATCGGTTTCGCCAACATCCTGATCAAAAACAAGCACCAGCATCTCCAAGCCCAAGAGCTGCGCTACCTCGAACGGATCCGCGTCAACGGCGAACACCTGCTGCACTTGATCAACGAGGTTTTGGACCTCGAACGGATCGCTTCAGGACGAATGGAGGTCAATCTCGGACCGGTGGATCTGGCCGCTTTGATCCAGGACATCGTCGCTGAAATGCGCGGAGTCCAAACCCGCCCCGAAGTCGAGTTTTCTGCGGTCTTGCCGGAACAGATGGCTTTACTGCGCAGCGATGCCACCAAGCTCCGGCAGGTGTTGCTCAATCTCGCCAGCAACGCCCTGAAGTTCACCGTGAAAGGCCAGGTCAGAATCGTTGTCGAGGTGGATCCTGCGGGGGTTCCCCTCCAGATCGTGGTCGAAGACACCGGGATCGGCATCCCGCAAGATCGTATCCAGCGGATCTTCGAAGCTTTCCAGCAGATCGACGCCAGCAAGTCGCGGCGTTTTGGTGGGACCGGCCTCGGTTTGAGCATCTCCGACTCGCTGTGCCACCTCTTGGGCTATCAGCTCAGCGTCGAGAGCAGCCTGGGGCAAGGATCCAAGTTTTTCGTGCGCTTGCACCCTCACGCCGCGGCCCCAGACGATGCGCGGACCGAGCGGGCCAGGTCCTTGACCCCTGACGACGTGGCGTCAACGGTTGGCACTTCGCCTGCAGCGGCAACCGAGCACGTGGTTTTGGCGGATCAATCGATTTTGATCGTGGACGATCAGGACGATTCGCGTCTGGTCTTGATCGAGCTCCTCGCCGAATTGGGCTGCCGTCCACGAGTTGCAGCTTCCGGCGAAGAAGCCCTGGCCTTGGCGCGGCGCGAGCCGCCCGACCTCATCCTCCTCGATTTGATGATGCCGCAAATGGACGGCTGGGAGGTGTTGCGCGCGCTCAAAAGCGATCCTCAGCTGGCGGCCATTCCCGTGATCGTGGTCAGTATTCTGGCAGCGGAAAAGCGGAGCACGCTGTTTGGGGCGCTCGATGTTTTGAACAAGCCGGTCGTGCGGGAAGAGTTGTTCCATGTCCTCCGCCGGACCCTCACGCACTACCCTGCTGAGGTGCTGGTCATCGACGACGAGGAGGATCAGCGCCAGATCTTGCACGAATATTTGACCGACCTCGGCTGTGCAACCCGGGTAGCGAGCGATGCTGAATCCGCCTTGGCCATGCTCACGCGGTCCCCGGTGGATTTGATCCTGGTCGACTTGCTGATGCCCACCATGGATGGTACGGAGTTTCTCCGCCGTCTGCGGGAAATGCCCAAGTTTCGTCAGATCCCGGTCGCGATCATCACGGCCAAAGGTTTGACCCCTGAAGAACGGGTGGAGCTAGAATCGAACGTAACGAAAATCTTGGCTAAAGGCATAGATCTTGAAATCGAGCTGCGCAATTTTCTGAGGGAGTTGCAAACCAGGGAACACCCAGCCAGTGAGGTTGCTTTCGATGGATAAGCTGAGGGCTCACTACTTAACCAGTCTCGAGAGCCGAGCAGAGGCCCTCGAAACGGCGCTAGCCACCCTGGCGGGAGAGGTCGAGAGCCCGGCTGCGGAAGACCTGATCCGAGACATCGCCCATATCCTCAAGGGTTCGGGGGCGACCTATGGTTTCGCCCAGATCAGCCAAGTCGCTGCGGCAACGGAACATGCCAGCCGCGAGGCGCTTGTGGCTGCGGCAACGGCGCTTTTGGCGACGATCCGCGAGGTGATCTTGCAGGCTCCTGCGTCCACCGGGCCAAAAACCGCCCAGAAAAAGACCCCAAAGGGTGGTCCCGCCAGGACTTCTCCCCCAGCAGCTCCGCTCCACCCCATGCCCCAGGACGCGGGAGTGAGTGGCAAGCCCAGGCAAGAGGCCAAATGAGGGAGGATGTGACGTGGCCAAAGTTTTGATCGTCGACGATGACCCCGACATTCTGTTTGTGGTCGCGAGCGCGCTCGAGGCTTCTGGGCATGACGTCGAGACCCTGCTCGACCCGGGAGCGGTCAACGCTCTGGCGAGCACACAGCCGTTCGATGCCATTGTGCTCGACGTGATGATGCCCGGCCTTTCGGGTTACGACGTGTTGCACCTCTTGCGCAGCGAGCCCAGCTTGGCGCGGATTCCCGTGCTCTTTCTTTCGGCGCAAGCGGATTCCCAGCACCGGATCCGCGGTTTGCGCGAAGGCGCTGACGATTTTCTGAGCAAGCCCTTCATTCCGGATGAGTTGGTCCTGCGCATCGAGCGCCTGGCCAGTCAGGGCAGCGGTGCCCGTCCTCGCAGTGAAGCGGTCAGTCCTGCCCTCAAGGAGAGCCTCCGCGAAAAGCGCGTGGTGGGCAAGGCGTTCCTCGGCCGTTACCAGATCCTCGAAGTGATCGGCGAGGGCGCCATGGGACTGGTTTTCCGCGGCTGGGATCCCTTGCTCAAGCGGCAGGTAGCGCTCAAGACCTTGCGCCTGGACACCGCACAGGACGATGCCGCATACCAGCAGCGGGTGATGCAATTGCTGCGCGAAGCGACCACCATCGCGCGTTTCAGCCATCCCAATCTGGTGGCGATTTATGACGTGGGAGAGAGCATGGAGGTCCCTTTCATCGCGATGGAGCTGGTCCATGGGGCCAGCCTGGCGGATTTCTTGCGGGCTCGGGGCAAGCTGGCACCCGACTCGGCGCTGCAACTCGCCCAGGGCATCGCGCTCGGACTCGAAGCTGCCCACCGGCATCACATCGTCCACCAGGACGTCAAACCGGGCAATGTCTTGCTCGGGCAAGACGGCGCGATCAAGCTGACCGATTTCGGGGTGGCGCAGCTGGCCAGCTCGTTGCGGAACCGGACCGCGGGCCTGTTCGGTACTCCGGGCTTCCTTCCCCCTGAGACGCTGCAGGGCGAGCGGATGGACGCCCGCGGTGACCTCTTCAGCTTTGGCGCCTTGCTCTATGAGGTCCTGACCGGCCACGAAGCCTTTCCCGGGCGCACCCTCCGCGAGCGGATTTTCAGCACCCTGGAGACCGAACTGCCCCATCTCCACAGCGTCGATCCCGCAATTCCCCAACCCTTGTGCGACCTCGTGGCCGAACTCTTGGCCAAAAATCCGCAGGACCGTCCCGCCAATGCGCACCAGGTCGCGGTGCAGCTGTCAGCGATGATGCCAGCAGAGTTCGCTCCCTGGCATCCTGACCTCAGCGACTTGAGTCCCTGGTTTGTGAACCCTTCGGGGTCGAGCCATCAGTCGTCGATGTACATCGCGACCGAAGAGCTCTCCCCCTGCAAGTCCTGAGTTCAGCGGACCACCGAACGGTCGCATCTGGCCTGACAGCCAGCGCTCAAAGCCAGTTCAATCACTTGGCATGGGTATCTACTGGCGCCAGCTGGTCGCGATGGCCGTGATTCTAAGCCGCCGGAAAAAAGATCCAGGGGTAGGGCCTCGCTGGGTCATTCCCGGCCAAGCCTGGCGTGGTCCTTGGCGTCATGGTCATGGAGTCAGTTGAGCCAGTTGACGATCCCCTATGCAAAGGGCCAGACGAGTCATAGAATAGGGCCCGTTTCAAACCTGCAAGACGTTTGCGGCTGCTGGCCAGTCGCAAGGCGCAATACGCATGTCCGAAGGCGGCTTAGAAAGGAAGACAGAAATCATGATGCCTCATGAACTCAGGAAGCGGCTCTGGGTTGTCCTGCTCTGCGCAGGAGTGATGACGGTAACGGCGGCGCTGGCAGCGACGCCCAAGGAAGTGATCTACGACGAAATGCACCAGCTCGCGGATCGCATGCAAGTGCTCAAACCCAGCCTTGGCGACAGCTTGGCCGCGCGCACCGAATACGGCACGATCAGCGCCCGCTACGAACAGCTGAGCCAGCAACTCGGCGGTGACGACCCTGGCCAGGTGTTGTCGCGCAGCACCAGCAGCCGCGCGCAAGCCCCTGGGGTTAAGGTCACGCCCGGCGTACCGCCCGGCCTCAGCGGCTGCATCATCACCACCACCCCGTTCACCAACGACACCGACTTCGCGTTCACCGACGTGACTTCGGCCAGTTCGACGGTCGCCGTTGCCGTGGCGGACACCTACGTCTGGGACATCGACGTCTCGTTGTCGATCACCCACACGTTCAACGGGGACATCGACATGACCTTGACCTCGCCCGGAGGCACGATCGTCACCTTGACCACGGACAATGCCGGCACCAACGACAACGTCTTCAACGGCACCCTGTTTGACGACGATGCGGATCCCGACGGCGCCGTGCCCTACACCACCAACAACGGCATGGTCACCGATCAGCTCTATGCCAATCTCACCTTAGCGACTCCGCTGGTGGTTGAAGAAGCGCTCGGGGCTTTCATCGGCGAAAACCCCAACGGCACCTGGACCCTCGACATCGACGACGACGCCGGGGGCGACAGTGGCACCCTCGACACCTGGACGCTGACCCTCTCGACGATCAACGCGACTCCCACGTTTCCGCCGACGGTCAGCGGCACCAACGGCACTGACTTCGCGTTTGATGACGTCACCTCGGCCAGCTCGACGATCACCATCACGACCGGCGAGACTTTCATTTGTGACGTCAACGTGACCACCGCGATCACCCACACGTTCAACGGGGACATCGACATGACCCTGACTTCGCCCGCGGGCACGATCGTCACCTTGACCACGGACAATGCCGGCACCAACGACAACGTCTGGAACGGCACGCTGTGGGACGACGACGCCGATCCGGATGGAGCGGTTCCCTACACCACTAACAACGGTCTGGTCACGGATCAGCTCTACGCCAATCTCACCCTAGCGTCTCCCTTGGTACCGGAAGAAGCGCTCGCCGCCTTCATCGGTGAGAACCCTAACGGCACCTGGACCCTCAACATCGACGACGATGCCGGCGGGGACAGTGGGACGCTCGATACCTGGACGATCGACATCATCCCTTGCACCTGCCCGGTTCCGGTAGAGCTGATGGGTTTCTCGATCCAATGAGTTGACTGCATGCATCGACGCGGCCTCATCCCGGGAGCAGACGAGATGGGCGTGAGGCCCGTCTTCAAGAGGGCCTCTTACTTCGACGTTTCTTCAGCACCGAGGGGCCACTCGAAGAGCCAGAGCTGGCCGGGGGCGCCGTCGTGGCTGAGGCCGCTGGCCGAGACCCCCAGCAAGCGGACGTGCCGTTTTGCGGCGTCGGTCTGGCGCAGCAGTTCTTGCGCGGTGAGGACGATCCCGCGGAGGGCGGTCGTGGGTTGGGCAAACGTGCGCGCCCGGGTCAAGGTGGTGAAGTCCGGGTAGCGGACCTTGAGGGTGATGGTGCGCGCTTTGAGCCGACGCTCTACCAGTTCGGCCGCGACTTTTTCCCCCAAGGTTTGCAACTGCGCGTCCATTTGGTCAAGGTGGGCGAGGTCGCGCGCGTAAGTGCGCTCGTGGCCCAGACTCTTGCGCTCATGGTGCGGGCGCACCGGCCGCTCGTCAATGCCGCGGCTCATCTGGTAAAGACCGCGTCCGTGGCTGCCGAAGCGTCGGGTCAGCAGCTCGAACGGCTGCGCCCGCAACTCCGCGACCGTGGTGATCCCGAGCTCTTGCAGGACGCGTTCGGTGGCGCGCCCCACCCCGAGCAGCCGGCGCACCGGCAAGGTATACCCGATGGAAATGGAGTCGCCGATGAGGAGCACACGGGGCAGCGCGGGATCGTCCTGGATGGGGGCGAACGCCGGATTGGGCGCCTGGGCGGTGAGGAACGAGGCGGCAAGGCAGAGCGAGAAAAAGAGTTTCATATCCTAT
>CAZCOV010000384.1:0-5817 GCA_964499975.1 uncultured Thermoanaerobaculia bacterium | reverse complement strand
CGAAGATTTTGCAAGTCGGCAAGAGATTGCAGTCAGCCTAGTCTTGGTCCTGAGATTTTGTCAAGCGCGCGCTCGCCTAAATTTAAACGCGTAAGCGCGCTCACTCAGTTCGGAGTAGGGTGGGCGCCAGCCCACCTGGAGCGGAAGACCGGTGGGCTGACGCCCACCCTACGTGCCGACACTAAAACCGAAAAAATCTCGCCCATTAAGAGGGAATGATTTCCGCGCAAAAACACGCCATCCGTGGCGCACCGCGCTGCCGGCTATAATCCGTCTCAGTGATCGCTTAGGCTGGTCGAGTGATGGCGGGCGACGCAGGCATGGTGCCCGTGGTGCGACCCGTCTGCGCGGAGCGCAGATATGAGATACGCAGAGATGAGATACATCGTCTTGGGTGGTGGCTCTGGCTGGGTCCCCATGTTTGAGCCCAACGGCTCTGGCTGGGTTCCCATGTATGAGCCCGGCGGCTAGGTGAAAGCCCACAATTGATTGAGCCGCGTGCGCAGCCAGCGCGCGCGGCTCCGTTTCAGGGCAACGCGGGTCGTTTCCAGCGCCTCGGCCGCAGCGTTCTCGCGCCCAGCGGTAGCTTCAAGCCGCGCTGCTGCCTGCAAGTCCTCGAAGATCGGGATCAGCGAGCGCTCCGGGCAGCGCAAGCGCACGGCTTCGGCCAGCCTCTCCATGGCGGCAAAATCCCGCTTGGCGGCCAGCTGGCTGCACAGCTCCCAGCAGGCTTGGGCCGCCTCGAAGACATGGCTGGGCAAGAGTTCGAAGATGGCGCGTTCGAGCAAGGCGGGATCGCCCTCCAGCTCGCCGCGGGTCCACCAGTAGCGGCCGCGGGCTCCGGGACTGGCGGCCAGATGCTCCGCGGCGGCCTGCGCCGCCCGTTCGAGATGGTCGAGGGCCGTGGCCCGGTCGCCCAGCTTAGCCCAGCACAGGCCCAGGCCCTGGAGGCGCGCGAACTCGTACTTCTCGGGCAAGGCATAGCGCCCGGCCGCTTCCAGGTAGCGCTGGGCTGCTGGGAATTTCTCGGTTTCAAACGCCGCATAGCCCGAGTCGACGAGGGTCTGCCCGATGCGGCCGACATCGGCCAACTCGCTCCACAGCTCGCGGGCGGTCCGCGCCGCTTCTGCCGCTTGCGGCGGGCCAAGCACGTACACGTAACGCTGCGCGATGTCCGCATGGCGGGCCGGGTCGGCGGTGTGCTGCCAGGCGAAATCGAGGCAGGCCCGCGCCTCACCCGCAGCGCCCAACATGCGGTAGCAGCTTCCCGCGACCGCCACCGCGCTGGCCAGGCAGGCGGCAGGCACCTCCCGCCGTGCGACCGCCGCGATCAACACGCGCAACGCAGGCAGCGGCGCTTCGTACCGGCGGTCGTCTTCCGCTTTGATTTCGCGGTCGCCAAAAGCCGCGGTGGGGGGTCCTGGGTGTCGGCGGGCGGCGGAGATGATCGGCGGCACTTTGGACAAGGGCAGACTGGCAAACGGATTGCCCGCGGCGGCATCAGAACCCGTGCGACTCGCGGCCATAGCCGCGCCGAGCAACTCGTCAGGATCGACTTTCACGAGGGCGCACACTTTCACCAGTTCATCCACGGTGAGCCCCTTGTAGGTGGGCCGCCGACGGCTCTTCCACCAGCCCGGGCGATGGCCGAGCCACTTCTCTATCAGGGTCACGGTCAAGTCCTGATGCGCCTTGATCCTGCGGGTGAGTTCTGCCAGGAGCAAATCGGAGACTCTTGCCACGTTGTTCTCTCCTTCGAGCACGGAATGACGGATGTCACTCTATTTGAATTTGCCTGCGCGGATCAATCTCCTTGGCTACAATTTCTCCAATTGCCGGGAAGGGCAAACTGTCCCACCCCACGGGGTAGGGACGTCACCCACACCCTGGCGCCATCTGTCCTGCTGCTTGGGGTAGTCGGCGCTCGCTCTCCATCGCTTATACTTCTGACCTCTCCGCGGCGGAATTCATGGGTCAGCTCGAAACCAAAGATGCCAACCACGAAGAGACGGTGCGCGCCTTCACCCAGGCCATGCTCGCGGACCTCCGCGCTTTAGAACAACTGCTCCCCAGCGAGATGATCGAACGCAGGGTACGCCGGATCGGCGTCGAGCAGGAGATGTTCCTGGTCGACGCTCACGGGTTACCCGCCGCAGCTGCGCTCGAGGTCCTGGCAGCAGCCCAAGATCCGCGCTTGACCACTGAACTCGCTTTGTTCAACTTGGAAGCCAACTTGCCGCCGCAACAGTTCACCGGCGGCTTTTTGCGCCAACTCGAAAGCGAGCTGCAAGACGTCCACGCCAAGGTCGATGCTACCTTTGCCAAGACCGGAGCCCGACCGCTTTTGACCGGGATTCTCCCGAGCTTGCGGCAAGCAGACCTCGAGCTGCCCAAGATGACCCCGAAACCGCGCTACCGTCAGCTCAACGACGCGCTGGTGGCGCTCAACGGTGGACATTTTTCGATCGCAATCCACGGCATCGACGAATTCGAGCTGTTGACCAGCAGTGTGATGTTCGAAGCGGCCAACACCAGCTTCCAGCTCCACTTGCAAGTCGAACCCGAAGAATTCGCCCCGCTTTACAACCTGGCGCAGCTGATCTCGGCGCCGCTCCTCGCGGCCGCGGTCAATTCACCGCTCTTCCTCGGCAAGCGGCTGTGGCAGGAAACACGGGTGGCCTTATTCGAGCGTTCGGTGGACGCGCGGACGCAGGCTGAACGCGCCCGCGGGCGCATCCCACGGGTCACTTTCGGCAGCGGTTGGGTCAAGACTTCGGTGCTCGAGCTGTTCCAAGAAGCGATCAGCCGCTTTCCCGTGGCGGTCACTTGCGAGCCGGGTCCGCCGCCTTTGGCAGAACTCGCTGCTGGACGTGTGCCCCGGCTCGCGGCCCTGCTGCTCCACAACGGGACGGTGTGGCGCTGGAACCGCGCTTGCTACGGTGTGGCTGCGGACCAAGCGCACTTGCGCATCGAGAACCGGATCTTGCCCGCAGGACCTTCGATCCTCGACCAAGTGGCCAATGCCGCGCTTTTCTACGGCTTGATGCAGGGGCTCCAAGAAGTCGCTCCGGGGATTCCTTTGCGCCTTTCCTTTGACGCGGCCAAAAGCAACTTCGTCCAGGCGGCGCGCCTAGGACTGGGCGCCCAGTTCTCCTGGCTCGACGGACGCTGGGTGAGCGCCAAGGAGTTGTTGCTCGAGGAGCTGCTCCCGGTAGCGCGCAGCGGGCTCGCCGCGATCGCAGTTCCCGCTGACGACGTCGACCGCTATCTCGGCACCCTCGAAGAGCGAGTGCGCAGTGAGCGGACCGGCGCGCGTTGGCTGCTCGACTCGCTCGCCAGCTTGCGCCAGGCTGCGACCAGCCCGGCCGCTGCGAACGCGCGCCTCGCCGCGACCCTGCTCGAACTGGTCGCGAGCGGCGACCCCGTCCATCGCTGGCCGGTGGCTGTGCCCGCAGCAATTCGCCCAGGCTCGCGCACCGTGGCCGACATCATGACGACCGACGTGTTCACCGTGCGACCGGAGGATGTGGTCGACCTGGCGACCAGCATGATGGAGTGGCGGCACTTCCGGCATGTTCCGGTCGAGGCCATGAGCGGCGAGTTGGTCGGGCTGGTCTCACCGCGGGCCCTCCTCCGCCTGGGCCAGCAACCCGCACGTCTGGCCGAACCCGTCTCGATTGCCGCGATCATGGAAACCGACCCGCCGCGGGTGGCTCCTGAAACCCCCCTGCTCACCGCCATGCATCAGTTGCTCGCCAACCCCGGCGGCTGCTTGCTGGTCGTCACCGCAGACCACCATCTGGTCGGCATCGTCACTGAACGCGACTTCTTGCGCGCGGCGGCCGAACTGATCGCCGAGTGAGCGGTCCTGCAACTGCGGCTCATCGCTCGCAGGTTGGGGCTTCGTAAATGCAGCTCTGGCCGGCGGTCTCCTCGACTTCGACCGCCAGGACCGCGATGCGGGTGGCGTCGATCGCCGGTTGCAGTTCCAGCCACAGCATTTGTGCGAGCAGCTCGATCGAAGTGTTAACCCAGGGTAGCAGCACGACGTCCGCCGCGGGTAAGCCATAAACCCGCTCACGAAAGCGAATCGTGATGTTCGAGTCATCCCGTCCTAGCGTCAACAGCGGGCTCTCCGCCGGGATCAAGGTGCGGCTGTCCAAGCGCGCACACAGTTCACGAATCCGCCGTTTGAGCGGCTCGATCGCGAGCAACAGTCCGCGCGCGTCGAGTTCCGGCCCGCGCAACCGCACCCGCACTTGATAGTTGTGCCCGTGGAGCAACTCGGCGTGCTCGGCGCTGAACAGGGTGAAGTGCGCGCACGAGAACTTGAAGTCCTGCTTGGCGAGGATCAACGTGTAAGAGGCTTGCGGTTGGGCTCCCTCCATCAGGCGCCCCCACGGCGGATGAGTTGGACCACGGCTTCCATGTGGCCGGTCTGGGGAAAAAGGTCGAGCAGGGTCAAACCCTCGAGCGCAAAGCCTCGCTGCAGCTGCTTGAGATCGCGAGCCAAGGTCGCCGCATGGCAAGAAACGTAGGTCAGCCGCTGCGGCGGGCGTTCGAGCAGAGCCCGCCGCACCTTGAGCGACAGCCCGCCACGCGGGGGATCGACCACCATGCGGGCAACGGACACGGGCAATTCGGCGATCCAGGTGTCGACCGCCTGGGCCGTGAGCTGGACGTTGTTGACCCGATTGCGCCGCAAGTTGTTGCGGGCAAAACGCGCCGCGACCCGCTCGCCTTCCACCGCGACCACCTGGCGATAGCGTTCGGCCAGAGGCAACGTGAAAAGACCCACGCCGGCGTAGAGCTCGACCGCGAGTTCTCCTGTGAAGTCCGCGACCGCGTGCGCGGCCAGCGCGCCGACCAAGCTGCGGTTTCCTTGGAAAAAGCAGCGCGCGTCATAGCTGTAGTTGAACTTGCCGACTTGCAGCGAAACCTCGCCGTGCGGCAGCTCTGGGACCACCGGCGCGGTGGTCCATGCGCCGCCATCACCCACCGCCAGGTCGAGGCGGCGATGGGACTGGCCTTCCAGTTGTCGGGGGAGGTCGGGCAGAGCGCGCTCCAGCTCGGGTACCAGGATCGGACAACGATCGACCGGAACCAAGCGCTGACTGCCGCGTGCAAAGTATCCCACTAGAACGCCGCGATCTCCGCTGCCCACGTGGAGTTGGGTGCGCAAGCGGTAGGCCCAGGGCTGGCCCACGATGACCGGCACTTCGGCCGGAATCTCGAGGTCGCCGAGACGGCGTAGGGTCTCGTGGACGGCCTGGGCCTTGAGCCGGACTTGCAGCTCGTCTTCCAGGTGCTGCAGATCGCAGCCCCCACAGTGGGTGAAAAACGGACAGGGCGGCGTCCGCCGGCCAGGGCCCGGTTGCAGGATTTCGCAGATCACCGCTCGGCCATAGTCCTGACGCCGCTCTTCGAGGCGAACGCGCAACAAGTCGCCTGGAGCAGCGCAAGGCACGAAGATGGGGATGCCTTCGAAGCGCCCCAACCCATCGCCTCCGGCTACCAGCTGCTCGATGCGCAGCTCCAGCTCGTCGAGCTCGGCCAAACGGACACCGGCCGAAACGTTTGGCCGCGGTTCGGGATGCTGGTGGTTCACCTCGCGCTCAGATTTCGCTCAGATTTCGCTCAGATTTCGCTCAGATTTCGGTGTAGAGCCAGCGACGGATCGGTTCCAAACGTTTGGAAATGTTGTTGGGGTCGATCAGCCACAGGGCCGCAGCCACCGAGGAGAGCAGCGAATTGCCATCCTGCGGGGTGAAGCAGAAGCCGTAAAGTTCGCGGTTCTTGCGCAGGGTCAGGGTAGGT
>CAZCOV010000383.1:0-5863 GCA_964499975.1 uncultured Thermoanaerobaculia bacterium | reverse complement strand
GAACAGCTCGCGAACAGCTCGCGAACAGCTCGCGAACAGCTCGCGAACAGCTCGCAAGGACGGCCTGGGCGTCTGCAAGTCGCCCCAAACCGTGGGAGTGTAGTTGGATGGCCAGAGAGTTGGATGGCCAGAGAGGAAAAGAGTGATGGCGAATGAGACTTTGCTGGTGGTTGATGACAGCCCCACAGATTTGAAGCTCGTGTTGGGAGCACTGCAGGGCAAGGGTTACCGGGTGATCACCGCCCAAGATGGCGAAGAAGCGCTGGAAAAAGCCATGAAGGAGCGTCCGCGGCTGATCTTGCTCGATGTGATCTTGCCCAAAAAGAACGGTTTCCAGGTTTGCCGTCAGCTCAAAACGGCGCCCGAGACCAAGGACATCAAAGTCATCCTGGTGACCAGCAAGACGCAGGATTCGGATCGGTTTTGGGGTTTGAAGCAGGGGGCGGATGCCTATCTCGGCAAGCCCTTTGAGGATCAGGAACTTTTGTCGCTGATTGCCAAGCATGTCTGAACCTGAGCCCCCCGACTTTTCTGATAGCTCGGATGGCGTGCCAGAGGGCCTGGCGCAAAGCGGTCCAGCCGGTGACGAGCGCGCAGCCGCTGCGGCGCACTTGCCCGATCGCGCGCCGCCGCCGCTGCCCCGGGATCCTTCCGAGGAGACCACGCGCGTATGGTTGGCGGAAGCGCCTCTGGCAGAGCTGACGGACGCCGACTCAGACCCCCCCAAGCCCGTGGTCAGGGATCCTTCCGAGGAGACGACCCGCATTCTGCTAGTGGACGAATTGGGCGCGGAGTTATTCGGCGAGGAACCGGGCGAAGAACCCGTGGGCGAGGAAGCGTCCGGGCTGGCGTCAGAACCCGCGGATGCGGTCGACGCCACGGCCGAGCTCGCTGCGCTGATCAGCCAGATCGACGCCGAGGTTGCCGCGCGGCCGCTGAGCACTGCTGAGCCGTCGGCAGCCTTGGCGCGACCTGTGGCGACGACCCTGGAGCAGCTGCAGCACATCATGTTTTCGCTGGCGGGAACCCGCTACGCCTTGCCCATCACCCAGGTGTTCGAAACCAACACGGTGCCGGACTTGACCACCGTACCCATGGTGCCGGAGTGGGTGCGCGGGGTGATGAACTTGCGCGGTGACGTGGTGGCCGTGCTCGATCCCCGTCGGTTGTTCGCTTTACCCGAGCGCGATGCCAGCGCCGGGCTTGTGAGTTCAAGCGAACGAATTTTGATCGTGCATGACAGCGCCAGCCAGCGGGTTGCGGGGTTGCTCGTCGATGAGGTCAATGGCATTGTGCCGGCGGGCGCGCTCGAGCTGGTGCAGCCCACCGCGCAAGTCCCTGCCCGGATCATGCCTTTCGTGCGCGGAGTGAGTCAGTACGCAGAAAAATTGCTGGTCGTCCTCGACGTTGACCGGCTGTTTGCTGCACCCGAGATCCAGCAGCTCGAGGACGTTTGACCCGGCAACGCCCGCTGGGCTTACCCGGCTGGGCCTACCCTCGAACTGCCGATGATTGCAGGTTTTTGGAGAGTCGCTGAGACGCCTCGTTGGAGGCAAGTCAAAGTCGCGGACCGCAGGAGTTCGTCCTGCGCGGTCCCCGCCGAGGAGGGGCAGAGATGCTCAAAGATTGGAAGATCTGGATCAAGCTGACCTTGATCGCCGTCATGCTGTTGCCGCTTGCGGGCTTCCTTTTTTACCAGTCGATCAAGAAATACAATGAGGACATCCGCTTCACGGAGCAAGAAGTCCTGGGTGCCCGCTATCTGGACCCGCTGTTCATCTTGCTCAGTGAGGTCGAAGCTCACCGTGGCCAGGTGGCCCGCTATTTGGGCAACCGGGCAGACTCGTCTACCCGCGCTGCAGCGCTGGAACTCGAAGACCGGGTGGATAGCGCGCTGCGCGACTTGAAAAACCTGGACGAGCTCGGTGACGCTCTCGCAGCATCGTCAGCGCTCATTTTAGTCGAGCAAGACTGGAGCACCCTCAAGGCAGGCGCGATGTCGTCCAGTATGGAGCAGAGTTTCGAACGGCACTCCCAGCTCATCGCCCGCATTGTGACGTTGATGGAAGATGTGGGCGACACTTCCAACATCCGTCTCGACCCAGTGCTCGAAACCTACTACCTCGGTGAAGTGGCGGAGTTGTGGGGACCGCGCGCCGTGGAAGACCTTGGGCGGTTGCGCGACCAGGCTGCCACCTTTTTAGTTCAAGGGGGCACCGAGGTGGAGGCTAAGGCTCGTCTCGGCGTCTTGCTCGCGGCCAGCCGGGGCAACCTCGATTCCTTGGAGCGTGCGCTCCGTCTGGCTATGGGAGCGCGCAATGAGTTCAAAAGCGCACTGGAAAACTCAGCTGGGGTAGCGGCTGACCAGACGGGCAAGTTTCTCGACCAAGTTCGCCTGCGCATTGTCGATGCAGCAACTCCCAGCATCAGCGCGGAGGAAATTTTCACGAGTGGAAGCGCTGCGATCAAGGAGCAGGGCAAGGTTCACCACGCAGTTTTGGACCTCCTGCAGCAAGAGTTAGGAGACCGCGCCGACGGCTATCGCTTCGGTCGCAACGTCTTGATCGGGGTCGCGTTGGGGTTGCTCCTTGCGGCAGCGGGTCTGGTTTACTGGGTGAGCCGGTTGATCACCCAACAAATCGGCTCGATCATGAGCTTGTTCGGGAACCTGGGAATCGGCAACTTTGCTGCGCGAACTCAGGTCTACAGCAACGATGAGCTAGGCATCATGGCGACCTCGCTCAACGCCATGCTCGACAACACCCTGGCGCTGATCCAGTCGCGCGAAGAACGCGACCGCATCCAGGATTCGATCATCAAGTTGCTCGACGAAATCAGTGGGGTAGCCGAGGGCGATTTGACCCGTGAAGCCGAGGTCACCGCCGAAGTCACGGGCGCAATCGCCGATTCCTACAACGCGATGATCCAGCAGCTTCGCCGGATCATCAGCGATGTCCAGGAAACGACGTTGCAAGTGAGTTCAGCCGCCAACGAAATCCAGACCACGACCGAGCACCTCGCCGAAGGCAGCGAAGCGCAGACCTTGCAGATCGTCGACACCTCGTCGGCGGTTGACGAAATCGCGCTGTCGATTCAGCAGGTGTCAGAGAATGCGGGTACGGCGGCTACCGTCGCCAGCGAGGCGCTGCAAAATTCCCAGCGCGGCACCGATGCCGTGGGCAAGACCATCCATGGCATGGACGCGATTCGTCAACAAGTGCAAGAAACGGCCAAGCGGATCAAGCGGTTGGGCGAGAGTTCGCAAGAGATCGGTGAGATCGTGCAGTTGATCGGCGATATCGCAGACCGCACCAGCATCCTCGCGCTGAACGCCTCGATCCAGGCGGCCATGGCAGGTGAGGCCGGCCGAGGGTTTGCGGTGGTCGCAGAAGAAGTCGAACGGCTTGCCGAGCGTTCCGCAGAAGCGACCAAGCGGATCAGCACCCTGATCAAGACCATCCAGAGCGAGACCAACGAAGCAGTGAGCGCGATGGAGGACACCACCCGCGAGGTGGTCTCAGGATCGGGTCTCGCTAATCAGGCCGGCCAAGCCCTGGAAGACATCCGCAACGTTTCGAATCGCTTGGCCGAGCTGATCCAGTCGATCTCGCTGGCCTCGAAGCAGCAGGCGCGTGGCTCCGAGTCGGTGGCCAAGGCCATGTCCGAGATCTCGGAAGTGACGCAGCAGACCGCAGCTGGCACCAAGCAAGCCGCGGTATCGATCCGCAACCTGGCGCATCTCGCTGATAACCTGCGCGACTCGGTCAGCGCCTTCAAACTGCCCGGCCGTGCCGGAGGCTAGCCAGCGGGAGTGAAGGCGCATGCTGGTGCAAACCCATTCCAATGCAATACGTCCCGAGATGTCGGCCGAGGAGCACGCGGTCTGGCGGGAGCTGGTGGTTGAGCGTTGGGGTCTCGACTTTGCCGAGAGCCGGCAGCGGACTCTGGCGCGTGGGGTGTGGCAGCGTGCGTGCCAGCTCGGGTTCAAAGGCTACGACGACTACCAGCGATTCTTGACCCTCTACCCCCGCGCTGCCGGGGAGTGGGACGCGCTGGTCGAGCTGCTGGTGAATTCCGAAACCAGCTTTTTCCGTCATGAGCCGTCTTTTGCCAGCCTGCGCGGCTTGTTGCCCGAACTGATGACCGCGCGCCAATCCGCGCGGGCGGGATCTGTGGCCCACACCCTGACGCTGTGGAGCGCCGGATGTGCCACCGGCCAAGAAGCCTATTCGCTGGCGATGACCGCGCTCGACGTGACGGCGGGCAGCCGCTTGCAAGTGCGGGTTTATGGCTCTGACCTCAGTGCGTCGGCGCTCGCCCAGGCGCGGGCTGGCCGCTACCGCGAAAACCGGGCAGCAAATCTTTCCCCGGAGTTGCGCCGACGCTACTTTGTCCGCAGCGAAGACGAGGGCAAGGTCTTTCTCGCCTTGCGCGAGGAGGTCAAGGCAAGGATGCAGTGGGAGCGCGCCAACCTCGCAGACCCCACGACCTGCGGAGTGCGCGGCGCAGATGTCATTTTTTGCCAAAACGTCTTGCTCTACTTCCGGCAACCGCTGCGCCAAACCGTCGTGGCTCAGCTCGGCCAGCGGCTCAACGTCGGGGGCTATTTGTTCCTCGCCCCGGGTGAAGTCGTGGGGCTGCGGGTGCCAGGGCTTGAAGCCGTGCCGGCCGAGAATGCCCTGATCTTAAAGCGGACCACTCCGCAAGCCGTTCGCGAGCTGTCGCGCGAACTTTGAGGTAGGTCGATGGCCAGACACGTCAACCCTGAGTTGCTGCAAGGTTTTATCGCGGAAGTCTTGGGCTATTTGCCGCGGATCAGCAGCAGCATCGATGCCCTGCTGCGCGATCCGGGGCGTGTTGCCGCGCTGGAGGAAGCCCACCGCTTGCTGCACAGCATCAAAGGTGCAGCTTCGATGGTGGGGCTGACCGCGCTCAGTCACATCGCTTTTTTTGCTGAGGACACCCTCGATGAGATCACGGCGGGACGGTTGCCGGTCGAGCGCCAGGTGACCGAGGTGCTGCAGCGCACCCTCCACCACATCGAGGCTTATGCCCAGGGGCTGGCTGATGGCACCTTGGTCGAACGGCCGATCGTGGCCGAGGTGGTGCGGGCTTATCGCCGACTGCGGGGGCTGCCCCCAGCCGGCGATGAGGATGAGGTCGCACGCTTGCTGCCCCCCACGCCGTCCATACCTCCGCCTGCGAGCGAGCCCGCCCAGCCCCCGGCAGCTTGGCTCGAACCTGCGGCGCCGGGCGAACTGCTCGCCGCGTTCAACCAGGAGGCCGATGATCACTTGCAGCGGATCAGCACCTTGCTGCGCGAGCTCGAAAGCCAGCCCGAAGCCCAGCAGGCGCTGGAAGATGTGCGGCGCGTCGTCCACACCCTCAAGGGGGCTGCGGCCATGGTCGGACAGCGCGCGGTCAGCCGGCTGGCTCACCGCATGGAGGATCTGCTCGATCGTGCTCACGAGCAGACGCTGACCCTCGGCAGCGAAGAGCTGGCGCTCCTCTTTGCTGCGAGCGACGGGTTGGAAGACCTGGTCAGCGGGCGTGAGGACGTCGAAGGTTCAAGGCTTGAAGCGATCTATTCGGCTTTTGCTGCGCTGCTCGGGACGGAAACCGCTGATCGCGAGGTGGAAGACGCCGCGGCCGCCTGGGATTTGGCAGCGGACCTTGCTGGACTGCCAGCGGATCTCGAACCTGCCGTCGCTGACTGGCTGCGTTCGGCAGGGGCTGCTACCTCTGGGGTCTCGAACACGGCCCTGCCGGCCCGGCCTGACGCGGCCCGGCCTGACGCGGCCCTGCCTAGCGCGGCCCGGCCTGACGTGGCCCGGCCTGACGTGGCCCGGCCTAGCGCGGCCCG
>CAZCOV010000382.1:0-5873 GCA_964499975.1 uncultured Thermoanaerobaculia bacterium | reverse complement strand
TGCTTACAACCCCCATCCCAACTCCGTGGTGTACGTCCTCGACAGCGAACGCCAAGAAGCGTTCTGGTACAGCCGCGATCGGCGCGTCGATCCGTGGACCTTGCAGTTCTTGACTGCCAATCCCGAGAAGGCGGCCTTGCCGGCCTATCTCACCGGCCGGAGCCACCAGGGCTTCAAGGCCAAGGCTCCGCATTTAGCCCTCGAACCAGCGCGGGTCGAAGTCAACGGGGAGCGCGCCGAGGGCTCCTTGCGCACGCTGGATCTTTGCGCGTGGTGGCCCTATCCCGTAGGGCGTGGCGTGCTCTACTTGAGTTCTGCGGGAGAAATCCGCGCGGTCACCCTCGACGGCAAGCGCTTCGCGCGCGAGCAGGATAGCGGCCACGCGGATCAGACCGGGGTCGGTACTCGGATGTCGATCCAGTACTATGCGCCGCCGCGCGCGGGGATCAAATTGCAAGTCGAGCTCAACGGCGACCAGCCCCTTCTGGTCGAAACCGTCGGCCATCAGTTCCAGTTGCCCGAGGTCCCCGACTTCACCTTGAAGCCGCGTTCCAAGGATCAGATGCCTCAGCCCGGGCAACTGGTCGATTCGACGTTCGTGCGCGGCATGGTCACCGTGAGTTCCGGCACAGAAACCGGGTCTCCCCCGAAGCAGCCTTCGTGAGCGATTTTTATCAGCTGTCAAGTTCAATCTTGGCATTCTTGGCAAACTCCTTGCAGTAATTTCAGCTAGTGGTTGAGCCCAAAGGCACCCTGTGCCCGGTTCAGCCACAGTTCAGCCTGAGTCTGTTGGACTTTCTGCTGAACTCTGTTCCTCTTGCCAGCGATGAGATCTGGGCCCCCCTCACGGGCCCCCAGCGAGGCGGTTAAAGAACTGATGTTTTTTGGCAGCCCGCACGGTTTGAAATGACATTTTTTGTACGTGTCTGCAGATTTGCGAACGTATCGGGAAGGGAGGTTCCTCGTGACCGCAACTCAATCTTTCCACTTGACTGCGGCGATTCATCCCACGTCCAACCGTGAGCTGGCTTTTTTCCCGGACGCGCATCCGGACCGGAGCGAGCCGGACGAAGCCATCCTGACGGCCCAAGCCTTGCAGCCATCGCAGGCCCCGCAAGGTGACGCGCTGTGGATCGCAGAACTTGGCAAAGCCGGAGCGCAGATCGTTGAGTTGATGGACCAAGGCCGCTTGATGGAGGCGGATCGCCTGCTGTTTTTGACCACCGAGCGTTACGGCTGGCAGCGGCCTTTGGCGGTGCTCCAAGAACAACTCGATCAGCTCCACCACCTTGGGCTCATCGCCAAAACGCGCGATTTGTTGCGCGAGTCAGCGCGCTTGCACCGTGCAGGGAAACTCGCAGACGCCCGCGAGAAACTCGCCAAGGCCCAGGTCTTGGCGCTTTCGGATCCGCAGTTGCAAGGCGAGTTCAAACGTCAGCAGGAGGCGCTGGGTGTCCGTCCGGACGCGCTGGAAGCGCCAGCCACCTCGTCACCGCGCACGCGGGAGAGCCAGGTCGAACAGGCAGTTGCCCAGCTGAAAATCGCCGCCCTGATCGGCAGTGCCGAACTCGATGCCGCTGACCAGTTGCTGGCCTTGGCCACCCTCCGCTGGGGTCTTGATGACAACCTGCGAGCGCTTTATGGCCGGCTCACCGAACGCCGCGCGGAACTGCTCGCGCGCAGCGAGCCACGCGCTGACAGCGGGGTCAGCCAGGAGCGCGAGGTGATCCGTTTGCTGATCCTGGCGCGGGCAGCTTTGCAGCAACAAGACCGCATCAAAGGGAAGCTCCTGGTCGCCCAAGCCCTGGAGTTGCGTCCCGGGCACCCGCAGGCTCGCGAGATCGCGCAAAAGCTAGACGCCCTTGCGACCCAGTGACTCCGCTGGCTGGGGCCCGCTTCTCCCGGTTCGTCCGGCTGGGCCCTAGCCTACCCTGCGCACTCGTTGCCGCCCCCCCGGTCAGGGTGACGTCGTTCAACGCCAGTCGCCAATGGCCACAAAAGCTGCCCAGAAGTACGGATCACGCCACAGCGGTTCGCTGCGGAGCTCAAGCTGGGCAGCGCGTAAAGCCGCGGCTGGACGCAGCGACTGACCGACCGGATCCGCGAGCAAGTGGCGATAGAACCGGTCCATCAGTTCGGCGGTGGCGCGGTCCTGCACCCGCCAAAGACTGGCGACCAGGTGGCTGGCTCCTGCAACGAAAAAGCCACGGGTCAAACCGACCATGCCTTCGCCGCGGACGGTCTGACCCAGCGCGGTGCGACAGCCCGAGAGCACCACCAGCTCGGCGTCCCAATCCAAGTGGTAGATCTCGGGCAACCGCAGCAAGCCCGGGCGCGGATGGCCGTCTTGGTCGTAGCGCGACAAGACCAGGGCCGAGAGTTCGGGATGCTCGCTGTCGATCACTCCATGGGTGGCGAAGTGGATGATGCGGTAGCCGCGCAAGCCCAGGGCGAGCTCGCGGTTCGCGGCGAAATCGAGGGCGAGAAAGGTCCGTCCTCGTCCGGCCTGAGTCGCGATCGCCTCGGCTTCGACGCGGCTCCAGCTCAGTCGTTCGAGAGGGGAATCCCGCTGGCGATCGTCGGGGGAAGCTGCGCCGGGGAGCGGCAGGGATGGGTTCACCCCGGGCAGGCGGGGATCCGGAGGGCCAAAAACGGGGTCCGCCAGGACCGCGATGGCGCCCGCTGGTGCGCGCGCGCCGTGGATTTGGCGTTGCACTCCCAGGACCGAAGCCGAGGGTAAGAGCACGATTTCATGGCGCCCGAGCAGCGGCTCATCCGGCGCTGCTGGATGGGGCAGCGCAGCAAAAGACAGGTAGTGGAGGGCGCCATCCGCGACGATCGCTAGCCGCTGGGCGACGAGTTGATCGGCCAGGGGGCCCAGCAACATCTCGCTCAGCCGGGCAGCGGTCTGGGCCTCGGCGGCGGATGTGCGGAGATCGTGGATCTTGAAGCTTGTGTTGACCTCCTGGGCTAGGGCTTCGATCACCGCCCGTTTGGGGAGCACAAAGCTGAGGATCTGGCGCTGGTTGACCGCCCATAAAAAACTCCGCTCCTCGCCCAACGCGAATTCGAGTAACAGGGTCTGGGGATCGAGCAGGGTTTGAAGCGCGCTCGCGGCGAACGGTTGCGGACGCACCAGCGCGTGCCAACGCGGATTCTGGCGGCGGATCTCGCGGTCGACGGCTGCGAGTTCGGCTTGAATTTCGGGCAGTTCCTGGGCCAGACGCTCGCTCAGGGCCTCTGGCCCAACGCTTTCGCGCAGCTCGCGCTGCCGCACCACCTTGGCATTCAAACGGTCGAGGAGTTGCCGTTGGCGCTCGAGCAGCGCTGGATCGAGGCCGCGCACTGCAGCCCCGGTGGGTTCGAGCAGGTCGAGGAGTGAGCGGGCCCGCGCCTGTTCGCTGAGCTCGAGGGCGGTGGCCGCGAGGCCCGCTTTAGGATCCTCTGGAGCGAGGTCCATGGCGAGGTCGAAGGCGAGTTCGAAAGCGCTGCCGATGTGCGCGAGCAAGGTGGTGCGATCGTCGAAACTGCGCAAGTCAGCGCGCGCGGTTTCGAGCCGGTTGAGGGCAGCCGTGGCGTGCCCCAGAGCAGCGCGCAGCCGAAGCGCAGGAGCATCTGCCTGGGCCCTGGCTAGGCCCCGCTCAGCCTGGGCGAGGGCCAGCAAAGCTTCGCTTAGAGCCAGCTGGTCGCCGCTCGGGCGGAGTAATTCCAGGGCTTGCTCGAGCGCCTGGACCGCCTGGCTCGGCGCACCGCCCGTGGCCAGGACTTGGGCGAGCGCGGTCAACATCCGGCCGCGCCGCCAGGGGTTGCCCACCTGGTCGAGGATCGCCAGGGCTGCTTCGAGGTGTTGACGCGCCTGCTCTGGCCGGCCTAACTCAGCCGCCGCACGGCCCAACTCACCGAGGGTGGCGGCCTCGCCGAGGCGATCGCCGGTTGAGCGACGGAGGGTCAGAGCTTGGTCGAAAAACTCCACTGCCGCGGCCGGCTCGGCCACCGCCAGCGCGACGAGACCCAGATTGTGCAAGGTGACGGCTTCGCCGCGCCGATCGTCGCTGGAGCGGCGGGCGAGCAGGGCTTGCTCCAGTTCAGCGCGAGCTCGCGCGGGATCGCCGATGCGCAGGTAGGTAACCCCGAGATTGTTGCGCACCACCCCTTCGTTGCGGCGGTCGCCGAGCTCACGCCGGATGGCCAGGGCCCGGGCGAATTGTTCGAGCGCGTCCTGCAGGCGACCGCTGCGGCGAGCGAGCGATGCCAAGTTGTTCCACACCGCGGCTTCCTGTTCGCGGTCGCCTTGTGCGCGGTGGAGTTCGAGGGCCTGCTGGAAGTGCTCCCGCGCCTGCTCAGGCTCGCCGAGCAGGTCGTAGACGCCGCCCAAGTTGTTGAGCACGACGCCTTGCTGACGCTGGTTGCCGGTCGCGCGGAACAGCGCCAGAGCCTCGGTGTAAGGCACCAGGGCCTCGCGCGGCACCTGGCGCGCCGCGGTCAAACCGAGGTAGTTCAAAGTCCGCGCCTGGGCATCGCGATCGCCGAGGGCGCGCCAGCGGGTGAGGGCTTCGCGGAAAGCCTCGGGCGCGTGCTCGCTTTCGCCCATGGCCCAGGCCACGGCGCCGATTTCCATCCAGGCTTGGGCCTCACCCGCGAGGTCGCCCACTTCCTGCCACCCACCGAGAGCACGACGGTGCAGGGTCAAAGCGGTGGGCAGGTCACCCAAGTAACCCCGGAGCATGGCGAGGTTGAAGAGCGCACTCGCGGCGTGCGGGTTGTCCCCGAGCGCTTGCCACCAGGTGAGCGCTGCCTCAAAGTGGGTGACGGCTTCCTGCCGAGCTTCCCGGGTACCGGTGAAAACCAGGCGACCCGCGGCGGTGATCGCTTGCTCGGCCGCCAGGCGACGCGGGTCGGGGTGGCCAGAGCGGGTCTGGACTTGCAAGCGGTAACGTCCGGCCACCGCAGTGGGCTCGCGGGCGCGGATCTCGAACTGATAACGAGCCCCTCCTTGGGCTTGAAAGCCCAGCGACTCCTCCCCCCAAGCTCCGCTCAGGCTGTCGACGCTCAAGAGCGCCTCGCCGTCCGCGCTGCGCACCGTCAGGGTCAAGTCGATCCCCAGCTGAACCACGGCCAACCAGAGATCCTCGGTCGCGCTGCGGCTGAAGGCATAGACATGAGCTTGGCCCCCGGCCAGCTCGCGTTCGAGTGTTGCTGGAGGTGCGGGCAGCGGAACGGGCGGGTCAGCCCTGGTGACAGCTGCTCCAAGCCCGCTCAGCAAGACCCCGAGCCAGCGCCCACGCTTCACCCGCGCAACGCCCCCGGCGGCACTTCTCCACCATCGTCCTCGGCCTGCCAAGTGCCCGGATCCCCGAGGCTGTCACCGAACTGGCCGCTGAGGATCGGCGCGAGGATCCCGTAGATGCTGCGCGTTATGGGCTGGAGCGTCTTAGGCGGAGTGGGCACGATGATCTCGAAGTAGTAGCGGGCCTGGTCCAAAGTGAACTCGCCATGGAGCAAGCCGTCGCTCGCCAGCAGAGTCCATGGCACTGGCACGGTCTTGCCATGCCCGGGATGCTCCAGCGTGACAGCGTATTCCTCGAACTCAAATTGAACCAGCAAAACCGCGTCAGGAACCAAGATCTTCTCCATGAAGTCCGGGCCGGAGTACTGGAAGTTGCGCCAACTTCCAGCGAAGGGATTCGCTCCTTCCCGCCGGGTCTTTAGCCTTGCCAAGGGCAGGAAGAGACCGCGCAGCGCCTGCAACAGGGTGCGGATGCGCATCCTGACGGGGATCGCATGACGCTGCCAGTTGAGACTTAAGACATTCTCTCGACTCATGTTTCTTCTCCTTACCGTGAGTCCACGTGGGTTAAGCCGGATGTCGGACC
>CAZCOV010000381.1:0-5876 GCA_964499975.1 uncultured Thermoanaerobaculia bacterium | reverse complement strand
AGGCGTCTCTGGTACGGGTTGGGTGGCGTCAAAGCGCAAGGGGAAGGGCGGCGGCGGGGACGGCGCCGGAGCCTCTGCCACCGGCGGCAAGCGGACGATTTCGTCGGCGAGAATGCGGTCGATACGCAACAGGGGTAAGACCAGGGCGCCGCCTGCGGGCAGTTCGAGGCGGATCCGCTCGCCCGTGATCGTGAAGCTCGTAACCGTGAGAAAGCCGCCGTCACTGAACACCACGAGTTCGGCGTGGGCGGGCAGGGCAAAGGACAGCAGCCCCAATCCGAGAACCAGCGCGCGTGCTTGGCGCTGCCAAAGAGGGCTAAGCCCGAGGATGGAATTGCTCATAGAGGGATTTCAGCCGATGCTGGTGGATGTGGGTGTAAATCTGGGTGGTCGCGATGTCCGCGTGGCCGAGCATCATCTGGACCGCGCGCAGATCCGCTCCATGTTCGAGCAGGTGGCTGGCAAAACTATGGCGCAGGACGTGGGGCGACAGTTCGACGCCCACCGTGAGGCCGTAGCCGCGGAGCACCTTCCAGAAGCCTTGCCGGGTCATGGGTTGGCCGTGACGGTTAACGAACACCGTGTCATGCCGACCGCGGACCAGGCGCGGGCGCACTTCCCGTAAGTAGCCCTCGAGCCAGACCTGAGCGCGTTCGCCCACTGGCACGATCCGTTCCTTGCTGCCCTTGCCCAAGGCCACGAGAAATCCCGCGGACAAGCGCAGTTGCGCCAAGCTGAGGCCGACCAGCTCGCTCACCCGCAGTCCGGAAGCGTAAAGCAGCTCGATCATCGCGCGGTCGCGGAACCCCAGCGGGGTCTTGGGGTCAGGGGCAGCGAGCAGCGCTTCGACCTGCGCTTCGTTCAGCACGGTGGGGAGGGTCTGCCACGCCTTGGGCGAGATCAGATGGAGGGCCGGGTTGTCGCTGCGCCAGCGATTTTCGACCAGGTGAGCGTAGAAGCTGCGCAAGGCAGCGAGTGCCCGGCGGATCGAACGGGGCGAAATTCCCGCCCGGCGCAGCCCGCGCAAGTGGGCCTGGAGCGCCGGAGCATCGGCGGCCAAGAGATGGGTCCGCGCTGCGCGCAGATCTTCGACTAGGCGCAAGAGGTCGGTGCGGTAGGCGAGCACGGTGTGGCGCGACAGGCCGCGCTCGACGAGCAGGCTGTCGAGATACCCATCGAGGACACGCAAATCCGGGTCTGGCGGGGCAGCTGTGGGTGGCGCGGTCATGGTCTCGCCTCAGGAGACCACTCCCACCGGGCCCCAGGCGCGGCAGATTTCGTGGAGTTCGCCTTCCCGCAGCACACTGGGGGCGTCTTTGGCCCGTTCGAAGATCAAGCGCACCAGCTCCTTGTCTGCAGGATAGCCATTCTCTTGCAGCCAGTAGATGACGTTCGACTCACCGCTCATCGGTCCGATCTCGATGATCTGACGGCAGCCGACCAGCGCGGCCGGGATGCTGGAGTAGACCCGATCTGCCAGCCAAGCTTCGCCCTTGTTGCGCGCCTTGATGATCGCGGCCGCGTGGACGCCGGTTGCCGTGCGGAACGCGTCTTGGCCGAAAATCGGGTAGTTATCCGGGAAAGGCACGCCGGTCGTGGCGGCGACGCGGTGGCAAAGCTCGGCCAGCCGGCTCAAGTTGCGATCGCTCCAGCCGAGCAGTTCGAGATTGACCAACAACTGGTCTATCTGTGCATTGCCGACCCGCTCGCCCACCCCCAAGATGGTGCCGTGCAGGCGCGAGGCCCCGGCCGACGCGGCCGCCAGAGCGTTGGCCACGCCCAACCCGCGGTCTTGGTGGCCATGCCAGTCGACTTTCACGTCTTCGCTGGTGGCTGCCACCACCCGGCGGACAAAGCGCACCACCGTGCGCGCCCCCTCGGGCGTGGCATGGCCGACGGTATCTGCCACGCAAACCCGTCGGGCGCCCGCTTCGACCGCTGTCGTGTAGAGCCGGCGCAAGTCATCGGGATTGGCTCGGGTGGTGTCTTCGGTGACGTACATCACCGGCAGACCATGTCGGGTGGCAAAGGACACCGCCTGTTCGGTCAGGCGCAGCATGCGGTCCAGGTTCCAGGCTTCGGCGTACTGCCGGATGGGGCTCGAGCCGATGAAGGCAGCGACCTCGACGGCGATCCCCGCGCGCTGCGAGATCTCGACGATCGGCTCGATGTCGGCGACTACCGTGCGCGCTGCGGCGTTGGGGTTGAGCGGTAGGCGCTGTTGGCTGATCTCTTCGGCCAGACGCAGCGTGTCAGCAAACACCCGGGGACCGGCTGCCGGCAGCCCGACGTTGATTCCGTCGACGCCGACCGATGCGATCAGATGGAGGATTTCTAGCTTCTCTTCGATCGTCGGATTGCGCACCGAGGGAGACTGCAAGCCGTCGCGCAGGGTCTCGTCGTCGAGCTCGACGCGAAACCGCGGTTGCAGTTCGAGCCCGGAAGCACGATTCCAGTCGTAGATGAGGTCCGATTCTTTGAGTTGCATGCCTGCCTCCGTCCGCCTTCGGAGATTCTACGCGGGTTGCCTCTTGCCGTCCAATCAACTGCCGTTCAAAGAGCTGTAAAACTAGCTGCAAAACTGGCCCGTTGGGGACGGCCTAGCGACTTCAGCTTTCTGCCCCCGCCCGCATCAGGAGTTCGCCGGACCCACAGGCGGCCGCGGTCAGCGCGCGCACGCGATCCGCGATGCGATCGCCCGCTTCCGTGGTGCTCAGGCTGCCACCCAGATCCGGGGTGGTTTCTCCCGCAGCCAAGCTGGCGCGGACCGCGCTCTCGACCGCCTGAGCCGCGGTCGCGTGCCCGAGGTGTTCGAGCATCAAGCCCGCGGACAAAATGGCCGCGATCGGATTGGCCTGACCCAACCCAGCGTACTTCGGTGCCGAGCCATGCACCGGTTCGAACATCGAAGTTCGTCCGGGATGCAAATTGGCGGAAGCGGCCAGCCCGAGGCCACCCTGGAGCGCGGCACCGATGTCGGTCAAGATGTCGCCAAACATGTTGTTGGTGACGATCACTTCGAACCGCTCGGGAGCGCGGACCATTTGCATGGCCAGCGCGTCGACGTAAAGGTGCTGGGCGGAAATCGCAGGATACTCGGCCGCGACTTCGGCAAAGCAGCGCTGCCACAAGTCATGACCATAGCGCATGACATTGGATTTATCGCTCATGCAGACCTGGGTTTTGCCGTGCTTTTCGGCATAAGCGAAGGCTGCCCGGATGATCCGCTCGACCCCTTTGCGGGTGTGGAGCTCTTCTTGAATCGCGATTTCGTCGGGGGTCCCTTTCTTGAAAATGCCCCCGGCGCCGATATAAGCGCCTTCGGTGTTTTCGCGAAAGACCACGAAATCGATGTCGCTGGCGCGGCGGTCCTTGAGCGGGCACAAGCGCTCGTCATAGACCTTGACCGGCCGTAAATTGATGTAGAGATCGAGTCCGAACCGGATGCCCAGCAAGATATCGCCGGCGTGTTTCATGTCCGGGACCCGCGGATCGCCAAAGGCCCCGATAAAAATCGCGGCGTAGTGGTCGCGAAAATCCTCCAAGGCCCCTAGAGGCAAGGTCTCGCCGGTTTTGAGGTAATGGTCTGCGCTCCAAGGAAAGGCGACCAGTTCGAGGGCAAAATCTCCGGCCTCAGCTGCGGCCTCGAGCACCTTGACCGCTTCGGCCGTGACCTCCGGGCCGATGCCGTCACCCCCCAAAATGGCGATCCGTTGGGCTTTGGGCGGGGCTTGGGCAGGGGATGGATGTGAAGGATTTAGCTCTGCGTTCATCTTATCCATGCTAGCACATCAGCTGCGCCGGGTTCAGCCAGCGGAGAGCGGAAGAGCGGAGAGGGCGGAGAGAGCGGATGAGAGGGGTGGATGGAAGTGCGGGCTGCCGACGCCGTCGGAGGATTGCAGGTGCTTGATTCAACCCAAGGGCTCCAATCTCGAAAATTTCGGCCCTCAGGGTGCTCCCTCGTCGTGGTCCACCAACCGGAGCAGCGAAGCAATCTGCTCTTGTGAGTCGGGCGGAAAGACCACAACGAGATCGCGGAATCGCATCCCTCCCGGGACTTCTATCAAGAGGCCAGTCCTGACTAGTGCATCGACTACCAGCTCTGCTAGCTCCGTACTCGAAAGCTTGCCACTATCTTGCTCCTCCTTCGCTTCGCTCATCTCGCGCCCTGAACTGTTCCACGTGCCAGCCGAGCCGTCGGTGGCTACGGAAACTTCAGCCGGCCGCCGCGCCACTCCTCAAGGGCCATTTCAGCGCTCAACCTCTCGGGAGAGCGGGGCCCGGCTGCGATCGCCTCAAGCACATTCTCGGCCCTCTCGGGTGCCAGCTCGAGGGCATGTGCAGCAGCCCAACCGCGAACCTCGACTCGTGGATCATCGAGTAGCCGAAGAAGAGCGCCATGAGCTTCGAGGCCCCGAGAGCGAAGCTCGCGAACGACCGCCGCTATCCGGTGTGTCAGTGGCTTCTTGTCCGAAGGGGTAGTAACTATGTAAAGCGACGCGGTTGCCCGCTTGGTCGGTGATCAAGCGCGGGGTGCCGAGGTGATCGAGGTGAAAATGATAGATCGTGCCGTCCGCCTCGACCGCTGCCAGTAGCTGACCATTATGTTGCTCAAACAAGTCGCGCGACCTCCACCTCCAGTCCCTTCATGTTCGCGGCCTCAATCGCCCGCCAGGTTTTCGGTGAGAACAACAAGATCGGCCGTGGTCGCAACAGGCCTCGGCGAACCCCTACCAACTGCCGGGTGGCCATCACGTCTCTGTCGGGCAGGCTCGCTTCCGTAACGGTAACCTCTGAGAGCAGATTCAAACCGGCTACGTCACCGCGCGAACATCGCCCGTAGCTGTTCTGGTCGAAAGGACTTTCTCCGAATCGGGTCGCGGTATCCACTTCCACAGTTGCACTGATCACCTTGAATTGGTAATGATGTTGGGATGCGGCCCCGTGCTGGTTAGAGAGACGCACCGGATCAAACTCCGCGCCGCAGAGATTCTGTTCACGGAACAGATCGACTACACGCGAAGAGACTACCCATTCGTCAGCGATGGTGCAGGCAAAGTCGACTTGGCGAGGAATCTTGCGCCCATCGAGAAAAAGGGGGCTGATTTGCGGCGCTCCTGCACCACATTCGGGGCAAGCTTTGGCGTCATCGTAAACTGTTCCGCATTCTTCGGCGGCCGGCTCGAAAACCCTTTTTGGCCACATGTAGAAGAGTTCGGCAACGTCAAGCTCTCTGCGGGAGTATGCGCGGTGAGGCTTCCAATAGGTAAAGAATGCTCTCTCTCGCGCTTGAAATTTTTTGTCGAGCTGTCCTATCAGCTTAAACACAGGGTCGTTGTGGCTGATCTTCATTTTCCGCACTGTCTCGCCGAGTAACACACCATAACCCGGCGGCAGGTACTGTGCCGCATACTCTTCGGGGATCCGAAACTCGACTATTTCGCGCATTTTAATTTTACTGATCTCCCCCTAGAGGGAACCTCTTGTACACAAGTTGCCGAATTTCCTCAAGTCGTCTTGGAATTGGCCGTGGCTGACCATATGGCGCGATCCTTCGAAACTCATTCGTAATCTCCTGATGATATGCAGCATCGAGGCGGACCGTAGGGCCTTTGGGATCGCCGCCAAGATATTTGGGCGTAATGTGGTGTTGCTCGAACGTGCCGGCCTTGCCAGGGTATTTCAACCGTGCTGCAGCTACGAGGTCATCGATGGATCCCGCAGCAGCTTTGGTCCCTGAGCCCAACTTTCCGAGAGCAGTACGACCTGCGGCGGCGGTTCCTCCCAGACCGCCAGTCAAGCTGGCCACTCTCAACGCATCCTGCCCGACCGCCAGCGCAACGCCGCCCGCGGACTCCCCGCTACCCACTGCCGTC
>CAZCOV010000380.1:0-5883 GCA_964499975.1 uncultured Thermoanaerobaculia bacterium | reverse complement strand
CTGCAGCTTTACGGCGATGCCTTGAACCCAATGCGGGTGACCGAGGAGACCAACGGCCGGGGCATCATGACCCGCATGAGCTATGACGTACACGGCCAGCTGACGTCGAAGATCGAGGCCTTCGGCACCGCGCTTGAGCGTGAGAGTACCTGGAGCTACGACGCGACCTACCCGGCCTTCCCTGAGCGGATCGAGCAGCCATCGACCACGGGCAACCCGCTCGATTTGCGGGTGAGCCTGTTCGATCACGACTCATCCGGCAACGTGGTCACGAGCACGCGCGAGGGTATTGAGGCCGGCTCGCCGTTCAGCCACGAGACCGTGACCAGCTACAACGCCGCGGGCCAACCCCTCTCGCTCAACCCGCCAGGTCACGGCACCGCCGACGAGGTCACCTTCGACTACGATCCTGCCCGCGGCAACCTGGTGATGGCGTCCCGCACGGATCCCTTGATCGGAGAGACCACCTTTGGCCATGACGGGTTCAATCGGCGGACCGCGGTGACCGATCCTAACGGCGTGGTCACGGACACCGTCTACGACGCGCTCGATCGCGTTCGGTTCGTGATCCAGCGGGGCGCCAGCGCTGCAGAAGACCTGGTCACGGAATACCGCTACACCGTGCTCGGGGACCTCTTCCAGACCGTCCTGCCCGAAGGCAATGTCATCGAGCACCTCTATGATGCCGCCGGCCGGCTGACGACGATCGAGCGCAAGCCGGCCGCCACCCCTTCAAGCCACGGCGAGCGCACGGTCTACACGCTGGACAACTTCGGGCATCGCGTCCGCGAAGAGCAGCAGCGCTGGAACGGCAGTTCATGGATTGTCGACGCGGTCACGGCGTTTGAGTACTCGACGCGCTGTCAGCTTAACAAGGTGATTGCGGGCGCGGGCTTTCCCTACGCCAGCACTACAGAGTACGCCCACGACTGTAACGGCAACCTGGAACGGGTCTGGGACGCCAACCACCCCAGCAACGGCCAGCTCAACCCGCCCAGCACTCGCTATTTTTATGATGCCTTGGACCGCTTGACCTCGGTGAGCCAGCCTTGGGCAGGTGGCGGCAATGCGGTCACCAGCTACGGGTATGGCCCGCAAGATCACCTGATCCAAGTCACCGATGCTGAAGGTAACGTCACGAGCTACCAATACTCGGATCGCGATTTGCTCACCGAGGAGAACTCTGGGGTTTCTGGGGTGAGCACTTTCGCCTATGACGAGCACAGCGAACTGGTCAGCGAGACCGACGCGCGCGGTGTCACCGTCACCCGCACGGTCGATGCTCTCGACCGGGTGATTTTCGTCGATTACCCTGGCATCAGCTTGGATATCAGCTACACCTACGATGATGGCGCGGTGCCCTTCTCGCTCGGTCGTCTCACGCGGATCCTGCGCGATGGTCACGCCGTCGACTACGGCTACGATCGCTTTGGTCGGACAATCCAGGACGGCCCCATGAGTTTCGTCCTGGACAAGAACGGCAATCGCACCGAGATCAGCTATCCTTTTGGAGTGAGCGCCGCCTACACCTTCGACTTTGCCGACCGCGAGCAGACCTTGACCGTCGAGGACCCGAGCAGCGCCATGCCCTGGGTGACAGCCTCGACTTACCACGCCAGCGGTCCGCCGCGGACGATCTCGTTGGGCAACGGCCTGCAAGAGACACGGCTGCACGATCGCCGACTCTTCCCGCTGAGCATCCAGGTGGCTGGCACCAGCACCCTGCTCGACTGGCAATTCACCACTGACCCGGTGGGCAACATCACCCTGATCGACAACCTGCAATCCGCCCAGGATCGCGTCTTCGCTTACCGCGATTTCCAATACTTCCTGACCCAAGGCAATGGCCCGTGGGGAACCCGTAGCTGGTCGTATGACAAGATCGGAAATCGGCTCAGCGAGACCCGCAACGGGGTCACGGATACCTACACCTACCTGCTCAACGGGGTTTCGGGTCGCACGCCCAAGCTGAGCCAAATCTCGCTCGGCGGAGGTGGTACCAAGACCCTGGGCTACGACGCGATCGGCGATCAGACATCGGTGGACACCGCAAGCGATGCGGTCGACCTGCTCTACGACGCGGCCAAGCGGCTGACCACGATCGAGCGCAACGGTGGCGAGGCGCGCAGCGACTTCCTCTACGATGGCCGGAGCTTCCTGCGCCGGGCAACGCCGTCCGCACCGCTGACCTTGTTCAGCGACAGCTTCGAATCGGGGAGCGTCGCCTGCTGGTCCACGCGCGTGAGCGCACCCGCTGGCGGCACCTGTCCGTCCAAACCCAAGAGCGAGCCGACGTACAGCAGCGAAGGCACCTTGATGCACGTCCGCCGTGCGGGCGGAGTCGAAGATGAGCACGTTTTTTATTTCGCAGGGCGTCCGGTGGGGATTTTGACGCGCATGGGTTCGGCGTCGTCCGCGCGATACCTGAGCGCTGATCACCTGGGGACACCGATTCTCGCGACGTCTGGAAGCGGAAGTGCGTTGTGGTCGGGAGGATTTGAGCCTTTTGGCGCGGACTGGAACAATGCGCAAGGCGTCGGGATGTTTTTGCGCTTTCCGGGCCAGTGGGATGATGCGGCGTGGTCAGAAAGCAGTGAGGGAACGGACGTTTATTACAACGTCCACAGGTGGTATGAGGAACCAACAGGGAAGTACACACGGCCTGATCCGCTTGGTATTGAAGGCAGTGGAATCAACCTCTTCCTCTATGCTGGCGCAAACCCACTACTTAACGTCGATCCCGAGGGCCGATTCGTCCCGCGGCCTTGCAATCCAGCTGATGTACAGTGGTGCCAAGAGCAGTGCGTGCAGCGGAAACTTCGCTTCACGGGATGCAAGTGCTTCGGAATACCCATGTGCCTTGCTTTCCTCGACTATGCAGTCGCCGAATGCAAGAATTGGCAAAACGGTTGCTCCCCCTGCCCACCACCGCCTCCGCCAGTAATCGACTATGAGCACGGCCATGGCCCATGCAAGCCTGGTCAAGGTCACTATCACTATTTTGAGTACCACCAAAGCCCGCCACCGCAGTGTGTGTGCCGGCTGGTTCGGCGGTTCGGTGGATGCCTCTGAAAGATGAGAGAGTCCGCCCTTCTCCTCGGTTACGACGCGCGCGAAGCCTACCTATCCACGGTCGGTGGGTGGTCTGCTGAACGGCGGCTGATTCATCTGCTGCGTCGCGACGTTTCTCTGCCGCTTTCGGTGGACTCAGACGTCTGGCCCTCCGTCTTCGATACTGTTCCTGGCTTGGAGAGGCCCGATTGGACTGGGCCTGTGCAGTTGTTTTGGGAAGACCTTTCGGCATTGGCTGGGGTCTTGCGGGCGGCGCCGTGCCTCGACTTGCAGCAGATCCGCTTGATTGCAGTTGAACTCATTTCCTCGTCGATCCCGGAACCTTTGCTGGCTAAGTGGGAAAAACGGGTAGGTAAAATATCCCCTCCTAACCTCGCCCACTTGCCTGGCCAGCGAGCTGGATATGACGTGGCGGATTTCTATCTGACCAGTGCCCTCACCAACTGTGGTGCGGCACGTTGGAGCGAGCCGAACGAGTGGGCGCCATTACTCAATCAACACCATCTCTTCAATGACCTCCACTCCGCTGTCCGCTTTACATCCGAAGCTAATCGCAATGTACAACCCCATGCGCCCTTCTTTGTATTTGCCCTATGGATTCTTGACCTATCCTCCACTGCACTGTAGTCATTCTAGCGCCGCCAGCCCCCTGAGCATTCAGGTGGCTGGGACCAGCACCCTGCTCGAGTGGCAGTACACCACCGACCCGGTGGGCAACATCACCCTGATCGACAACCTGCAATCCGCCCAGGATCGCGTCTTCGCTTACCGCGATTTCCAATACTTCCTGACCCAAGGCAATGGCCCGTGGGGAACCCGTAGCTGGTCGTATGACAAGATCGGAAATCGGCTCAGCGAGACTCGCAACGGGGTCACCGATACCTACACCTACCTGCTCAACGGGGTCTCGGGTCGCACGCCCAAGCTGAGCCAAATCTCGCTCGGCGGAGGTGGCACCAAGACCTTTGGCTACGACGCGATCGGCGATCAGACGTCGGTGGACACCGCAAGCGACGCGGTCGACCTGCTGTACGACGCGGCCAAGCGACTGACCACGATCGAGCGCAACAGCGGCGCGGCCCGCTCCGACTTCCTCTATGACGGCCGGAGCTTCCTGCGCCGGGCAACGCCGTCCGCACCGCTGACGCTGTTTGTTGACGGCTTCGAATCGGGCAGCGTCGCCTGCTGGTCCACGCGCGTGGGTGCTCCCGCTGGTGGCACCTGCCCGGCCAAACCCAAGAGCGAGCCCACCTACAGCAGCGAAGGCACCTTGATGCACGTCCGCCGCGCAGGCGGAGTCGAAGATGAGTACGTTTTTTATTTCGCAGGGCGGCCGGTGGGGATTTTGACGCGCACGGGTTCGGCGTCAAGCCTGAAATTCCTGAGCGCTGATCACCTGGGGACGCCGATTCTCGCGACGTCTGGAAGCGGAAGTGCGTTGTGGTCGGGAGGCTTTGAGCCTTTTGGCGCGGACTGGAACAATGCGCAAGGCGTCGGGATGCTTTTGCGCTTTCCGGGCCAGTGGGATGATGCGGCGTGGTCAGAAGGCAGTGTGGGAACGGACGTCTATTACAACGTCCACAGGTGGTATGGCTACCGCTTCTCACGCTATTCCAAGGCAGATCCATTAGGTCTTTACGATGGGCCGAATCTATATGGCTATCTCGCGAGCAACCCGATTAATGGTTCTGATCCACTGGGTCTTGCAATCCTAATTTGCAGCAGGAAGTCGTTTCTTCCGTTTCGTGTCGGCAACCATGCTTACTTCTGGGACGACCGGTACGGCCCCCTTTTCTTTCCACGGTCTTGTGCGCGCGGCAGATTCTCTAGCCAAGAAAAGGGTCCTCTTGTCGATGAGTGCAAGGAGATTCCCGGCAGCGAAGGGAAAGAGGATCTCTTGATGGCTTGTTGCCAAAGCGTTCGCGAAGTAGAACCTTTCATCCCGTTTTTTAATGACTGCCAGTCAGCGCTTGCTTCATGTGTTGAAGCGTTGATGCTTCCGGAGACTGAAGCCCCAGGAGGGAGATTCGGCCCGCCATGTGACCGCTCTCCGACTGCTAAACACCCACGACCACCGCTGCCACTGTATAAGGTTCAGGAATGACGGAACTGCTGTTTCCTGTGGGTTTGCCCATGCTGGTCGTGCTTCTTGTGGTTTTCTTGCGCCATCGGCAGCGAGAGCAGCTGCTGTGTCTGTTTGGTTTGGCGTTATTAACAGCTGTGGTGGTTTTGTTCACTGAGAAAGAGATGGTTCGGAGAGCTGAGTCCGAAAATACAGTTTTGGGTGACCTCCTGGTTGCTGTAGGACCGATTGGATTTGTTATTTTTTGGGTTACACTTTTGCAATTTTTGAGGGTCGAGTTGCCCCGGATTTTGCTTGGTGGAGCGACTGCTATTGTATTTATGCTAGCTTTTGTATTGCTTGTTACATTGGCAGTCAATCTAGGCATGCTTAACCTGTAGATACCCCAATCCCATCGGACCCATCGGATGCCCAAAACCGTATGCCACTTCTACCGCAACTACAACCCTGGTGGCGTGGCGCCGAGCAGTTGGACCCTGGGCACCTTCGTGGACGAGACGGTGACAGCATCCAGGTGGCTGGCACCAGCACCCTTCTCGACTGGCAGTACACCACCGACTCGGTGGGCAACATCACCCTGATCGACAACCTACAATCCGCCCAGGATCGCGTCTTCGCATACCGCGATTTCCAATACTTTCTGACCCAAGGCAATGGCCCGTGGGGAACCCGCAGCTGGTCGTATGACAAGATCGGAAATCGGCTCAGCGAGACCCGCAACGGGGTCA
>CAZCOV010000379.1:0-5916 GCA_964499975.1 uncultured Thermoanaerobaculia bacterium | reverse complement strand
CCACCATGTTGGAAACTACCGTGATCGAATGGCGAGATAGCTGGTTAGCCGAAGGGCTTGAGCGAGGGCGTCAAGAAGGGCGGCAAGAAGGACGGCAAGAAGGACGCCAAGAAGGACGGCAAGAAGGACGCCAAGAAGGACGCCGGGAAGGACGTCAAGAAGGACGTCAAGAAGGACGCCAAGAAGGGCGCCAAGAAGGTGAATCCGAGCTCTTGCTGCGGCAGTTGGAGAGGAAGTTTGGGACGCTGCCCGCGAACGTGCACCAAGAGGTGAAGTCCGCCGACACCCAACGGCTGTTGCTGTGGGGCGAGCGGGTACTGACCGCCCAAACGCTCGCCGAGGTCTTCCACGTCCTGCCTTGAAGTTGGGGCTGATGCACGGCCAGGGACTGCCGTGCCGATGGGCATCGAGTCCGGGTGCTCGGTCGAAGCTACGTCTACCGATCTTCCTCGAACTCGGCCAGTCCCGCTTCGCTCAGCGCTTGCCGGAAGACCTCATCTAAACCCAGCTCCCGCGCCCATTGCCGTAGATAAGCCAGATCGAGTTGCTCGCGTTGGAGGCGCAGAGTCCCTTGCAGGTCATACCATTGGCGGTCCGAGGCCCGGTTGCCCATCTCGTACCACCGGAGCTTGTTCAAGACGATGTCTTCAGGAGCGCAAAAATCGAGGGCGCGATGAATCTCTGGAATTTCGAGCCTGACCCTCCGCGCCATGGTTTGATGGGCGAACGCGTCGTCTGGTAAGACGAAGACGTCGACTTTGAATGCCGTTTCCAGGTGAATCAGGTTGAAGCTTTTCCTCTTGCGCACGGCCGCAAATACGCGCTCATCAGAGACGTAGTAACTTTCTTCAAGCGCCTTGACAAAAGCCATTGCATGGGCGATGCGCAGGTCAGCCACTAGGTCAGCATCCTGAGTTGCCCGAGCCACACCGGTATAGGAGCTGGCGACCGAGCCCGTGATGTAACACGGAACGTCGAGCGACCCCAAAACATCGACGACCGGGAGCAAGGCGGCCCACAGCTCGGGCTGGTCAGGCATAGAACCCCTTGGCGGTGCGCAAGCGCACCACTTCGCTGGCGAGCTCTTCACCATAGCGCTGGGCCAAGAGGATCCGATCGCGCTCTGCAGGGGTTGCCGCGGGATGAGCGCGGCGCACCGCTTCCTGGGCAGCGCGCCAGCACAGACTGCTCAGGTCGACCGCGCGGCGCAAACGCCAGAGGGGGCCCCGCTGCCGCTGCGCCGCAAGCCAGATTTGCTCGACCTCGAGGGGAGTATCCGCCGAAAGGGGTCGCATGGGTAGATCTTAACAGCCTTGACCGCGCAGCCATCCTCTGACTATCCTGAGGCCATGACTGCCGACGCTGGTTTTCTCTATTCCCCCGATTGGCTTGCCCGCCGTGGCCTCTGGCTGCTGCTCTTGACCCTGCTCATCGCTTGCCGACCGGTCAAGAACCCAGATCTCGCGGTCGGCACGCTGGAACGAGACCGCCTCGAATTGATCGCGGAAGAGGCTGAGCCCATCCGCAAAATCCACGTCACCGAAGGCCAGCAGGTGGTTGCTGGGCAAGTGCTCGTCGAACTCGATGCTCAGCGGCTGACCGCCCGGTTGGCGTCAACCCAAGCGGCCCGCGACCGAGCGCAGGCTGCCTTGGCTGAGCTGCTCCGCGGCACCCGCAGCGAGCAGATCGCGGAAGCCCAGGCCCGACTGCTCGAAACTGAAACCGCGGTGACCGTGGCCGGACTCGAACGCGGCCGGGCAGCTGCCTTGGTCGAGTCGTCGGTTGAAGCGCAACGTCGGCTCGATCTGGCCGTGGCCGAACACGGCGAAGCCAGCGCCCGCCGCGACGCCGCACAAGCCAACCTCGAACGGCTACAAAACGGAGCCACCCGCGAAGAGCTGGCACAAGCGCGCGCCCAACTCGACGAAGCAGAAGCTGCGCTCACCGCCGCGCAGCTCGATGCCGAGCGCCTGCGCATCGTGGCGCCCCGCGCCGGTCAGATTGACGCCCTGCCCTACGAGGAGGGAGAGCAACCGCCCCGCGGTGGCGTGGTGGTGGTGATGCTCGCTTCTGGCGCGCCTTACGCCCGGGTCTACTTGCCCGCCCAAGTGCGGCCGCGAGTCCGTCCAGGGACGGCGGCAGTGGTGCGGGTCGAAGGGGTGGCTGGCACCTTTGTGGGGCAGGTGCGCACCGTGGCCGGGGAAGCCGCGTTCACGCCGTTTTTTGCGCTCACCGAAGAAGACCGCGGCCGGCTTTCCTACTTGGCGGAAATCGACCTGACCGAAGATCGGGCGCGCGAACTCCCCACTGGTTTACCCGTCGAAGTGACGGTGGGGAGCCCGTGACGGATGCGCGACCCCGCGGGCAGCAGACTCCCATTCTCGGGCGAACTCGCGATCGAAACCCGCAATTTGACCCGCCGGTTCGGCTCGGTTTTGGCGGTCAATCAGATTTCCCTGGCGATCGGCCGCGGCAAGATCTACGGCTTTCTCGGCCCCAATGGCTCGGGCAAGACCACCACCATCCGCATGCTCTGCGGACTGCTCGCGCCGTCGGCGGGCGAAGCCCTGGTCTTGGGCATGCGCATCCCCCACGACTCCGAGCGCTTGCGCCACCGCATCGGCTACATGACCCAACGCTTCTCGCTCTATGAAGATTTGTCGGCCGAAGAGAACTTGCGCTTCATCGGCCAAATCTACTCGGTGCCGGGCAAAAAACGCCGCCAGCGCATCGAAGAGTTGATCGAACGTTACCAACTCGGACGTTTGCGCCGCCAGCGCGCAGGCACCATGAGCGGCGGTGAACGCCAGCGCTTGGCCCTCGCCGCAGCCACCCTCCACCATCCCGAGCTGCTCTTCCTCGACGAACCCACGAGCGCGGTCGACCCGGAAAACCGGCGTGACTTTTGGGAGTCGCTGTTTCTCCTCGCAGACGCTGGGACCACAATTTTGGTGTCCACCCACTACATGGACGAGGCGGAACGCTGCCACGAGCTGGCGATCCTCGATCGCGGGGTGATGGCTGCCCAGGGCACGCCGCAGCGGCTCAAGGCGGAAATCGGACTGCAGGTGATCGAGATTGAAGCTGCGGACCTGCGACCGATCAAGCGGGCGCTGGCCAGCCACGAAGGGATCGTCAGCCTGGCCCACTTGGGCAGTCGCTTGCACGTCCTGTTCCGTCCGCCTACCGCCATAAAAGCTGCCCAGCCAGCTGACCAGGAAATCGCAGCCTGGCTGACGGCCCAGGGGTTGCCGGCCGAGATCCACCCCACTCACCCCAGTCTGGAAGACGTTTTCGTGGCGGCGACCCGATGAGCTGGATGGTGTTTTTTGCCCGCACTCTGGCGATCATCCGCAAGGAGATCTTGCAACTGCGCCGCGATCGCCTGACCTTGGGCATGATCATCGGCATCCCCACGTTGCAGCTGCTGCTTTTCGGCTATGCGATCAACACCGATGTCCGGCATTTGCGCACGGCGGTGGTCGATCATGCGGGCACCCAGCTCGCCCGGCACTTGATCCTCGACGTCCAGGCCTCCCAGGTGCTCGACGTGGTCGCCACAGCGGCCACGGTGGAGGGAGCCGAACAGCTGATCCGCGAAGGACAGGTGTCGGTGGGCCTCTACTTGCCGCCGGATTTCGATCGCCGGGTCGCACAGGGCCTGACCACCCCGGCGCAGCTGCTGCTCGATGCCAGCGACCCCACCCTGCTCCAAGCCGTCCAGGGCCTAGTCGAAGTGCCGCTCCGCCCGCGCCTCGGACTGCCCACGCAGAAGCGGCCCCCGACGTTTGAGTTGCGCGCTTTTTACAATCCGGAACGCCGTTCAGAAGTCCAGATCGTGCCCGGCCTGATCGGCGTGATTTTGACCCTGACCTTGACCTTGTTCACCGCGATTGCGATCGTGCGCGAGCGCGAGCGGGGCACACTCGAACTCTTGATCAACACCCCGGTGCGCACGCCCGAGCTGATGATCGGAAAAATCATCCCCTACATTGCGATCGGCCTGATTCAGGTCAGCCTGGTCTTGTTCCTGGGGGTCACCCTGTTCCGCGTCCCGATCCGCGGTTCGCTGCTCGACCTTTATCTTGCGGCCATTTGCTTCATTGCCTCGACCCTTTCCTTGGGGCTCTTGATCTCGACCGCCGCGCAAACCCAATTTCAAGCCTTCCAGATGACCGTTTTCTTCTTCTTGCCCTCGCTCTTGCTGTCGGGATTCATGTTTCCCTTTGACGGCATGCCGTATTTGGCTCAGCGCATTGCCGAAATGCTCCCGCTCACCCACTTCTTGCGCATGGTCCGCGGCATTGTTCTGCGCGGTGCCACCCTGGCTGAAGTACAAAACGAGCTTTGGCCTCTCGCGGCTTTCTTCGCGGTGATGATGACCCTGGCTGTCCTGCGTTTCCGCAAACGATTGGCCTAAGGGTCGACACAGTTAGCGGGCGAGCGCCTGCGCAATTTCGGCCAGCACCGCGGCATCGCTTTCTTGACCTTGGGCTGCCCACAGCGCTGCCCGAGCAGGCGGATCGTTGATTTGACCCAAAGCCCAGGCCGCGTGTTGTCGCACCACCGGTTCTCCTTCGGTGAGGGCACGCGTGAGGGCTGGTACGTAACCTGGATCTCGGCGGTTGCCCATGGCAATCGCGGCGTTGCGCTGCAACCCAGCGCGCTTGGCCCGTTTGAGCGGACTATGACGAAAACGCTGCTCGTAGTCCGCCCGGCCGAGCAGCAGCAAGCCGGCGAGATCGAGCGCCGCGCGCTCGCTGGGCAAAGCGAACTCTGGGTGGTCCACGACCTGCGGGCGATGGTTCCAAGGACAGACCTCTTGGCAGATGTCGCAGCCAAAGACCCATTCACCGATCCCGCCGCGCTGCTCCGGGGGGACGACACCGCGGTGCTCGATCGTCCAGTAACTGATGCAGCGGTTGCTATCGAGCTGGTAGGGAGCGGGGAGCGCGTGGGTGGGGCAAGCATCGAGGCAACGGGTGCAGCGCCCGCAAAGGTCGTGGACGGGGTCAGAAGGCGTCAGCTCGAGGGTGGTCAACAGCTCTCCGAGAAGGAACCAAGAGCCGATCCCGCGGTTGAGCAAGTTGGTATTCTTGCCCACCGCCCCGATGCCAGCACGCGCTGCGAGTTCGCGTTCGAGGATCGGTCCGGTATCGACATAAGCGCGGGTCAAACAGCCGGGAAAAGCGCTGTGGATACGGGTAGCGAGCGCCCTCAGCCGTGCCCCCATGAGGTCGTGGTAGTCCTGACCGCGGGCGTAGCGGGCGACCCGCGGCCAGAGGTCGCCCGCAACTTCTGCGGAGCCTTGCAAGGGCGCGTACTGCAAGGCCACACACAGCGCCGACCGGGCGCCGGGCAAGAGCTGCGCCGGGTTCTCGCGCACTTCGACCCGCCGCGCCATCCAGGCCATCGCGGCGTGCTCTCCGCGGGCCAGCCAAGCCCGCAGCTGAGCGCCTTGACGCGAGGGCTCGAGCGCGGCGATTCCCGCCCGGTCAAAACCCGCGGCGAGCGCCCAGTCCGTGAGTAACTGTGCGGTTTTTGCCGGTTCCAAACCCGCCTCCTGGTGGTCGTGACGACGAGGGTGCGCCGCGGCGGACGACACGGCCTATCCTCATCGAGAGTTCAGGAGTCGCCCAAGGAGTTGCCCTGGTTCGTGGGATAGAGAAAGCAGTCCACGGTGTGGTCGTTGACCATGCCCACAGCTTGCATGAAGGCATAGCAGATGGTGGGGCCCACGAAGTTCATACCGCGCTTTTTCAAAGCCTTGCTGAGGGCAGTGGATTCAGGGGTCTGGGCTGGCACCTCGCGCAAACTGTGCCAGGCGTTTTGTTGGGGTTTACCCCCGACGAATTGCCACAAGAAGCGGTCCAGGCTGCCAAATTCGGCCTGGATGGCGAGGACCGCACGGGCGTT
>CAZCOV010000378.1:0-5924 GCA_964499975.1 uncultured Thermoanaerobaculia bacterium | reverse complement strand
GGCGGCACGATCACGGTGTCTTTTCCCGGGTTGGCGTTGGCGGCGATGATCGCTTCGCGCACCGCACAGTCGTCCGGCGTGCAAGGGCCGTTGTCATCGCTCAGCTTGTTGACCAGGTAGGTGGCCGCTTGGGCTGGCGCTGCTGCCCCCAAGAACGAGAGCAAAAGGAAGCTCAAAGACCAGTTCTTGCTGTGTTGATTCATCGCCGCGTCCGCCATCGGATGTTATCCGCTATCCCCCCACGCGCACGGACCAGCGTGAGGTGTTGCCGGTCTCGAACCCGTCCCTGAAAAACACGATGCAGGGACCGTCCAGAGGATCTGAGTAGCCATGGTTTGCCGGGCTGGGGTCACTCATCTGATACTCTAACACTTCGACGCCGTCGCTGATCGTATCGCAGTCGGTGTCGCTCAGGGCGGGGTTGGTCCCGAGCAGGCTTTCGAAGCCGTCAACGAGGCCATCTTCATCCGTGTCAATATTTGGATAAACGTACCCAATCCAGGAGTTGAGCGTGGGCTGGGAGATGTACCCTTCGGCCTGCCACTGGGCCAGTTCAGTCTCGGGAAAGATGGCAAAGTCGTCTCGGCCGGGATGGTAGAGGCGGTAGAGCCGCACCGTTCCCGGAGGCATGCAGGATGGCTCGGGCGTGCATCGTTCATAGATATATCCCTCTATGCCATCCAACTCATATCCAATCGAGTTGTTGTCGACAAAATCCTCCTTGAAGCGGAGGATGCCTTGGGCGCTCGTGGTGTAGGCATAATCGCGATCCGGCTGGCGCGCTGGCGGGGGCCTGACGCAGCGGTTGGCGAGGTTGGGGTCGTAGTTCATGCGGTAAAGCGGCACCAGAGGGGGCGCTTCTGGGTAGGGAGGAGCATCGGTCGTGAACAGATAGACCGAAGCCGTGGGCGCCGGGTCGAGGGGCGAGATCACGCACTGGGTGCCCGGAAAGCAGTCGTAACCGGGAACCGTTGGTCCGACTGGGGTATACGTCTCGTGCTCGCCGAAAATGAGGCTGACCGCCATCTGCGGCGAGGTAGTGGCCACGTGATCGAGGGCATCGGCGCTGTAGAGGGTGAAAAGCGGCGTGAGGCGGTTGGGCATGACTTGTCCGCGGACCTCTCCCAGGGCGCGGCGGACGGCGGCGCCTGCGTCGGGCGCCCCAAAGCCCAACTGGGGGGTGAACTGGGTGGCATGGGAAGCGGTGGAGATCAGCACGTCGCGCACTTCGGCCTTTGTCAGGAGCGGGTTGACGGAGCGGACGAGGCCAGCGATGGCGGTGACGTAGGGGGCGCTCATGCTGGTGCCGGTACAGGGACCGAAGCCATCATCGGGGGCGCCGAAGAAGGCGTCGCCACATTGGATCGTGTTGTTGTGCGTAAAGCCGGCGTAAAGAGTGCTCAGAACGGTTTTGGCCGGCGCTGCGAGGTCGGCTTCGGGTCCGAAATTGGAGCCGCAGACGAGGGGGTTGCCAACGCCATAGGGGCAGAGGGGGAAGTCATCCCAAAAGGTGAAGGCGCCGATAGCGGGGGGAACCGGTTCGAGCCCACCCACTGAGATGACCCGCGGATCGAGGGCAGGGAAGTAGATGCTGGTGCGTTCGTTGCCCGCCGAGGCGACCAGGATCAGGTCGCGCTCATCGGCCAAGGCCATGGCCGTGCAGATGAGACCGTCCGGATCGGTGGCGCAGGAGAGGCCAGGTGCGCCAAAGCTCATGTTGACGATCTGCGCTCCTTCGCCGACCACAAGGTCCAAGGCCTGGCCTGCCAGATTCATGGCCATGTCGACGCTAGTGTCGCCCTGCGCAGAAGCCCTCATCGCAATGATTGAGCATTTTGGGCAAGCACCAGCAGTGCCGTAGCTATTGAAATATGTCGACGCAATGATCCCGTTGACCGCGGAACCGTGTCCTGCCGTGTTGATCAGGCTGCCGTCGGCCGGGTCCCTCTCGTCGACGGAACAGTTGTTGTGACGGACGTCGTAACTCAGGTGGCTGCGAAAGTTGCCGCCATCGAAGATCAGCTCCTGGGTCACCGGGTCGCGGTGAAAGGCCTGCAGGTCAGGATGGTCGACCATCAATCCACGGTCGAGCGTAGCCACCAGCGTATGACCGCCTTTGGCATGACTCCAGGAATTGATTAAATTTAAAGCGTAAATCGCCCATTGGAAACTGCCGGGATCTCCGTCGGCTGGCGGGATCAGCAAGGGGTCGGTGCCGGCGGTCGCCAGCTGGAAGGCGTAGTTGGTTTCGACGTGCTCGGCATGCGGGTTGTCCCTGAGCGCGTCGATCACGGCCGGGAGGGCGGTGGGGCTGGCGTAAGTGAAGATGAGGTAGCGCGAGAGGCGGGCGAGGGGTGCGTCGGGGTGCTCCAGCATCCAGTCGCGGGTGCGTCCGGTCGCGCGTTCGGGGATCGCGAAGCGGGCGGCAAGGGGATCGCCTACGTTAAAACCCCCTGGGACCGGTTGGGTGCCGGAGTTGATGGCGAGCACGACGGATTCAGGATCCACCGGGGCTTCCGGGCCATTGCCGGGAGGCGCAATCAAGACGATCAATTCGCGGTCCAGGTTCAAGCCCTGGCCGTGGGCTGCAGCCAGGCCGGCCAGGGTGACCAGTAGCAGCGAGCCAACAAATTGCTGGGTTTTTGCCATGAAACCTCCTCCTGAGGTGGTTCTCGGGTGGCGGTCCGGATTCTGAATTGATTGAGCTGGAATCCAACTTCAGAAGATATATTTTAGTAGCAAAATTTTATTTTGCAAGCATGATATGTCTGTAAAATAGGTTTATATTTTGCAATTTGTGCATGCATACGATCGAAGCGGATCTCATAGTTGTCGGGACGGAGTGGATCGGGATTGGTTTTTCCCTATCAGCAACCGGGGGTTATAGGGGGCATGGCCAAGTGTGGACGCTGCTTAAGCCCACGGGTCATTGGTCAGCTCTGGCCAATGGCCTACAGCATGTGCTTGGTACTGGTCAGGCGCGCACCTTTTCCCCAACCGGCCTCAATCGTGTTGCGCTTCACTTGGATCGAGTCCAAAACGAGGTGTGGATCGAAATCAACGGCGAAACCGTACTGGCAGGCTTCCCATTGAATGACCTTCGGTTCTCGCCGAGCCTCGCGTTTGCTGGGGTCCACATTCAAACTGCAGCCGGATCGCCAGGTGGTCAGGCGACGGTAGACAACTTCCGAATTCTCTCCGGCCCAGGAATAGCGTTTAGCGACGGGTTTGTCACCGGAACTCTGACGGGTTGGTCCACGGTGTGCAGCAACGGCTGTGGCTGAAATGCGAGTAGGTCAAGACAGCTGAGGGAGCTTGCAGGCAAGCTACACAAGGGTCAGCCACCAGAACGATCGGGTTCAACCGTGATCCCGCGCATGAGCAGCCCGAGTTGGCGGGTATAGCCGGCGCCGGAGTCGCTGGTCCCCCCGCAAGGCCTGCCGGGTTCCATCCGTCGTGGTGCGAATGCCGCTCACGAGGGCGCAGATCCCAACGGCTCCGAGCGCGATTCCGCTCAACAACTTGCCGCTCCGATTGCTGCTCCGCTGCTCTGGGCGGCCAGATTCCCGTTGAGCCAGAAAGGTCAGCGCCATGGCCCCGGTCCAGATCCCAGCTGCAAGGCACGGGTAACGCGGACCATGGAAGAGCGGGAGCGCCAGCCAACGGCTCGCAGCCCTGAGACAAGCTGGTGTTGGGTTTTCGGCCGTTGCCACCCCGCCACCCTGCCGCGCGAGATCCTGCTTTTGACTGGCTGAGCAGGATAAAATCACGAACCTTCAGGCCGTGCATTCGACCCGAGCACTCTTGCGGGCACTCTACGGGCACTCCAGGCCCTGAGTTGACAAGGACGGATTGAGACAGGACAGCAACTCGACCATGCATGAAATTTATCGGATGCAGAACAAGGTCCGGCCTTATCCGTGGGGATCGCGGACGGTCATCCCCGAGCTTTTGGGCCAGGCATCACCCGCTGCAGAACCGCAGGCTGAGCTATGGATGGGCGCCCATTCTGAAGGCCCCTCAGAGGTCTTGGTCGACGGTCGTTGGATGTCTTTGCCCGAACTCATCCGGCAGGCGCCAGCAGAAGTTTTGGGATCAGCGGCCGGCGGCCCTGACCCGACCCTGCCCTTCTTGCTCAAGGTCCTCGCAGCTGAAGGGCCGCTTTCGATCCAAGTCCACCCCAACCCCGAACAGGCGCGGGTGGGCTTTGCGCGGGAAGAGCGGCGAGGGATCCCGCGCGATGCGCCGGAGCGCAACTACCGCGATTCCTGCCCCAAACCCGAGCTGCTTTACTCTTTGAGCCCATTTCGCCTGCTCTGTGGCTTCCGCAATCCAAAAGAGATCGCGCGGCGCAGTCAGGCGCTCGGGTTGCCCGCGCTGATTCAGGCAGCAAGCGGCCAGGACGCACCGCGCGAGGAGCTGCGCGCTCTGTTTTCGGCCTACTTATCGTTGCCGCCGCACGGCGCTGCCGCACTGTTGACCGCAACCGCAGCCCGCCTCGGGCCCCTGGCGGAGTCGGATGCCACGTTTGCCCTCTGCCGCGATCTCTGCCAGCAGTTCCCCGGCGACCTCGGGGCCCTCGCCCCCCTCTTTCTCAATTTGCTGGAACTGGCGCCTGGACAGACGATCTTCACCGGACCGGGAATTCTCCATGCCTACTTGCACGGCGCGGGGATCGAAGTGATGACCAGCTCCGACAACGTCTTGCGCGGCGGCCTCACCGACAAACACCGCGACATCCCGGAACTCCTCGCGATCGCGTCGTTTGCTCCCAGCCGTCCGGAGGTGCTGCGGCCGCAAATTCCCGCTCCTGGGGTGGCCTGTTATGCGGCTCCGGCGGGCGATTTCGCGCTCACCCACATCCATCTCGAACCCGACCGAACCTACTTTGGCGATCCGGGGGAAGGGGTGCAAATCCTTTTCTGCTACCGCGGTGAAGGCGTGATCACCCACCTTGCGACCGGGTCCGCACTCCCCTTGCGCGGTGGCGACTCAGTGCTGCTCCCAGCGGCCGTCCGCGGTTACCAGATCACGGGACACGCAGAGCTCTTCCGCGCGGGCTGCCCTCCTGTAAGCCATCTCCTTGACCGCGGGCAACGAGCCCAGAAAGCTTGAACCCGCAATTGACATCGCGCGCTGACTCAGACACGATCCCCAGGACCAAAAGGATGAATGCGTGCCATCGGACGATGAGCTGATCCAGTCTTTCTTGCGCGGCGACCCGGCGGCAGTGCATACCGTGGACGCATGGATCGAGAGCGCGTCCTGGCCCTTCCGCCAGCGTCTGGGCGAGGATCTGTCGGATGTGCTGCAAGACGTCCGCCTGGAAGTGACCCGGCTGCTGCGAGCCAACGAATTTCGCGGGGAAGCGACCCTCAGAACTTTTCTTTGGCAGGTCACGGTCCATCTCTGCTTGGACCGCATCCGCGCGCAGACTCGCTGGGTTTGGACGGATTTCGACGAAGTGAAGATCGACCTGGAGAACCGAGGCTTGATCCCGGTCGAGGACCCCCGTTTTGAAGTCCGCGATTTGATCGAAAGGGTGATCGCGGCAGCCAGCGAAGAGTGCAAGCGGCTCTGGATGCTGCTCGTAGCAGGCTATTCCTACGAAGAGATGGCCAATCTCGAGGGCCAGGCGCCAGGAACCCTGCGCGTCCGGGTCAACCGTTGCCGGGCCAAAGCCATCCAGTTTCGCGATCGGTTGCTGTAAGGACGGGTGGGCAAGTGAAAGAGACCAGGTAACGTTCTTGCTGGTTCCGTCGCCTAATAACTCAGGAAGATGCCCGGGCGTTCGTGCCCCGGGGAGAGGGCAGGCCAGCCTCCTCATCCCCGCAGACCGATGACCCAGGCTGGCGAGCGAGGTCCCGCTGTGAACTGCCAAGAAGTGTCCCTTGAGTTGCCCTGGATTTTGAACGGTACCCTCG
>CAZCOV010000377.1:4085-5956 GCA_964499975.1 uncultured Thermoanaerobaculia bacterium | reverse complement strand
CGCGCTGGCGCGCTGAGCAGCGGCAGCGCGCCGATCGCGGTTTGCGGCGCAGTCGTCGTCAAGTGGTCGAGCAGGACCTGGAAACTCCGAATCCAGCGCTGGACCGTGCTGCGGTCGAACAGGTCGACGTCATACTCCCACACCAGATGCAAGCCGGACGCACTTGTCGCAGCGGTCAAAGTGAGATCGAACTTGCTGGTTTTGACTGGCACGGGCAGGGGCTTAAGGGTCAAGCCAGGCAACGCCTCGCGGGTGGTTGGCACATTTTGCAGGGCGAACATCACCTGGAATAGAGGGGGGTGGCTCAAGCTGCGCTGCGGCTCGAGCGCTTCCACCAGCCGCTCAAAGGGCAAATCCTGGTGGGCAAAAGCCGCCAGCGTGCGGCTGCGCACCCGCCCGAAAAAGCTGCGCCAGGCTTCGCCGCCGTAGAACTGCTGGCGCAACACCAGCACGTTCACGAAGAAACCGATCAGCGCTTCGGTTTCGAGATGGCGCCGACCTGCGATGGGCGAGCCCACCGCAAGGTCGCGTTGGCTGGAAAGCCGGCCCAACAAGACCGCGAGCGCGGCCAGCAAGACCATGAAGGGTGTTCCCTGCTCCTGCTGCGCCAGTTGCTCGATGCGGGAGGCGAGTTCGGGTGACAACTGTTGCCGCACTCGGGCCCCCCGGTAGCCATAAACCGCTGGACGCGGCCGATCCGTGGGCAGCTCGATGAGGGCGGGCGCGCCTCGCAGCTGATCCCGCCAGAATGCCAGCTGACGATCCAGCACCTCCTCTTTTAGCCAGCTCCGCTGCCAGACGGCAAAGTCCGTGTACTGCACCCGCAAGGGGGGCAAGGCCGGGGGCTGACCGATCACCTGGGCGCGGTACAGCTCGGTCAACTCGCGCAGCAACACCCCCATCGACCAACCATCGCTCGCGATGTGATGGACCACCAGGAGCAGGTGATGCTCTTCTGGATGGAGCCGCAGCAGGGTAGCGCGGAGGAGCGGGGCGCGGTCGAGCGCGAAGGCGCGGACGACCTCGTCCTGCCGCAGCTGGTCTGCCCGCGCGGTGGCGGCAGCCGCCGGGAGCGCCGTCAAGTCGACGAGCGGCACGTTCCAGGCGACCTCTTCCACGCGCAAAACCGGCCGTCCTGCCACGGCATGAAATGCGGTGCGCAAGGTTGGGTGACGGCGCACGATCTCGCCCAGGCTGGCAACCAGCAGGCCCACTTGGAGTTGACCCGTAAGGGCCAGCGGCAAGCTGATGTTGTAGGTCTCCTTGCGCCCTAACAGCTGGTCGAGAAACCACAGTCGCTCCTGGGCAAACGACAACTCTTGCGTCTCCCCGGGGCGCGCTAGCCCGGGGCGCGCTAGCCCGGGGCGCGCCACCAGGGGGGGCAAGGGTAAAACGTCGTGGGCACTTGCGCGGTCGAGCGCTGCAGCAAGATCTGCCAGGGTTGGGTGAGCGAACAAATCCGCCAGTGGCAGTTCGACCGCGAAAGCCTGGCGGATGCGCGCTAGCACTTGGGTCGCAAGCAGCGAATGACCGCCAAGGGCAAAGAAGTTGTCGGAACTCCCCACGCGCGCCACCCCGAGCAAAGGCCTCCAGATGTCGGCCAGGATCTCTTCCGTCGGCGTCCGGGGTGCGACGAAACCACTGTCGCTCGCTTCCCCTGAAGGTGCCAGGTGAGCCAGTGCCGCGCGGTCGACTTTGCCGTTTCTGGTCAAGGGCAGCTGCGCGAGGAAAGTCCAGGCGGCTGGCACCATGTAATCCGGCAGCCGCTCCCGCGCCTGCTGGCGCATTTCCTCGACGCTGACTGCATTTCTGCTGGCCGCATTTCTGCTGGCCGCATTTCTGCTGGCCGCAGTGCCGCTGGCCGCAGTGCC
>CAZCOV010000377.1:0-3985 GCA_964499975.1 uncultured Thermoanaerobaculia bacterium | reverse complement strand
CCGCATTTCTGCTGGCCGCATTTCTGCTGGCCGCAGTGCCGCTGGCCGCAGTGCCAGCCACCTCGATCCAGGCCGCCAGACGGACGTCCTGCGGGCGCGGCTCCCAGCAAGTCACCGCAACTGCCGCCACCCCAGGATGGCGCTGGAGCACGGCCTCGACCTCTCCCAGCTCGACGCGGAAGCCGCGGATCTTCACCTGCTGGTCAGCCCGACCAGCAAAGAGAACCTCGCCGGTGGGCGCGTAGCGGCCGAGGTCACCCGTGCGGTACACCCGCTCCCCGAACCGGGCGCTTGGGTAGGGATTGGGCACGAACTTCGCCGCAGTTCCCGCCGGGTCGCCGAGATACCCCAGGGTCAGGTGCGGACTGCGCATCAACAGTTCGCCCAGTTCCCCGATTCCGGCCAGTTGCCCGGAGGACCCAACCAGCAGTTGCACGTCCACCAGCCCCTGACCCAAAGGCAGGATCTCCAGCCCGCCGCAATCAGCAGCGGTGAAGCGGTGGTAGCTCACGGCCCGCGAGGTCTCGGTCGAACCGTAGGAGTTGACGATCAGGGCACCCGGCGCCAGCCTTTGTAGCCGCTCAGCATCTGCGAGGGTCAGGGCCTCCCCCACTAACGACACGAAGCGCAAGTTCGTAGGCGCGAGACGGTTTGGCGCCAGGCTGTCGGCCCCTGCGGAACCTTCAGTCAAGATTTTGCCCATGGCCGGGGTCAGGTGCGCTGCCGTGATCCGCTGTTCGCGCATCCAGGCTGCGAGGTAGCCGGGCACGGCCATCTGCGCGGGGTCAGGGATGAGCAGGGTCGCACCCAACTGCAAGGGGGTCAAAAGATCGCGCTGCAGCGGATCGTGAGCCAGGGCTGAGAGCATGGCAAAGCGATCGCTGGCGGCGAGACCGAACGCATCGACCATGCGGGGAACGTAGCGGCCGAGCGCGCCGTGCAATCCGAGGATTCCTTTGGGCTTGCCGGTCGAGCCCGAAGTGAAGGCGAGGTAGGCCAGGTCGTGGGGGGTGAGCTGATATCCCAAAACCAGAGAGCTTGGGTCAGCGAACGGGACCCGTTCAACGCGTGGCGTCAGCGCCAGCCGGACGATCCCCACGTGTTCCGCCAAGAGAGCGGCCACGGCCGTCGGCACTTCGCCAGCAGCAGGCACTTGGAGGAAAGCGCGAACGCAGGGGAAGCCAGTCGGGGGCGCCCCGGTCCGGGCAAGCTGGAGTAGCTCGACCAACCGCTGCGCCGGGTAGGTGGGGTCGAGCAGCAGGAAGGCTGCGCCCGCGCGCATCACGCCCAGAACCCCCCACAAAAGCGGCGCGCTGCGGTGCGCCCAGAGCGCGACCACGTCGCCGCGACCGAGGCCAGCGTCGAGCAGGGTGTGCGCTAACCCCCGGCTCTGTGCCTCCAGCTCAGCGTAAGTCCACGCCTCGCGGTCGTCCGCCACGGCCAGCCGGTCAGGGGTTGCGGCGGCCCAGCGCGCCAACTGCTCGTGGGCAGGCCCCTCCCACGGTTCCGGCAAGGCCAGGCTGGGATCGGGCAAGATCGCGCGGGCCGCATCGGTGAGCAGGGTCAAGGTCGCGAGCGGCGCTGCGGGTCTGGCCACACCCTGCGCCAAGAGCTCCACGAACTGGCGCGCGACTTCGTCCATGCGCGCTTGGCTAAAGAGGTCGGCGTCGTAAACCCAGTTGAGCTGCAAACCCGCCGCGGTTTCTTTGACGTAGAGGGTCCAATCGAACTTTGAATAGACGGTCAAGCCGCCGATCCGCGTCGCTTCGAGACCCGGCAATTCGAGCTCGAGTTGCTCGTTCGGCAGGTTCAGCAAGTTGAGGAAGACCTGGAAATAGGGCGAGCGCTGGGTATCGCGCTCCGGCCTGAGCTCGACCAGCAGCTTTTCAAAAGGGATGTCTTGGTGGGCGTAAGCGCCTAGGCAGACTTCCCGCGCGGCTTGGACGAGTTGGTGGAAAGATTGCGTCGGAGCGCACTGCAGGCGCAGTGCCAAGGTGTTGAGGAAAAGCCCGATCAGGTCTTCCAGCTCGCGCCGACCGCGACCGGCGATCGGGGTCCCGACCACGGCCTCGCGCGCTCCTGCCAACCGAGCCAGCTGCTGGGCCTGCGCCGCCAAGAGCACCATGAAGAGGGTGGTGCCGCTGGCGCTCGCGAACTGGCGCAAGGCATCGGTCTTGGGCGGTGACAACACCCACTGCAGATGCCCGGCGCGGTGCTGCCTCGCTCCCCGGGCTGGGACGCCCCCGGCTGGCGTGCCCCGGGCTGGGGCGCCCCCGGCTGGCGTGCGGGGCCAGTCTGTGGGCAAGTCCATGCCCTGCTCAGCACCCGCCAACTGCTGACGCCAATAGTTCAACTGGGTCTCCAGCACCTCGCCGCGCAGCCATTCCCGTTGCCAGCGCGCCACATCCGCGTACTGCACCGGCAGGTGCGGCAAGGCCGGCTGGGCTGAAGCGCAGTGAGCCGGGTAAGCGCACATCAATTCGCGCAAGAAAAGGCGCCGCGACCAGCCGTCGCTGATCAGGTGGTGGAGCACCCACACCAGGGCGTGGTCCGCCGGCCCGAGCTGGAGCAGCCGTGCCCGCCACAGCGGACCCGCGGTCAGGTCGAAGGGCGTGCTTGCCGCGGCCTGGACCTGGCGGCCCAGTTCCTGGTCGCGGTCTTTGGGGGACAGCGCGGTGAGGTCTAGCCGGGGCAAAAGCCAGGGGAGGGGGATCTCCAGCCGCACGACTGGGCGCCCATCTTGGGACGCGATGGCACAGCGCAAGGTCTGATGGCGTTCGGCCAGCAGCGCAAAAGACTGCAGCAGCGCGGGGTAGTTGAGTTCGCCGCGCAAACGGAAAGCATTGGGCAGCAAGTAGACGCTGGTCTCGGGTTCGAGCTGTTCGAGAAACCAGAGCCGCTCCTGCGCAAAAGACAGCGGCGGCGCGCTCTGGTCGCGCGGAGAGGGGACGAGCGGTGGCCCTCCGGCAGTGGGCGCCCGGAGGGCGTCCTCGACCACAACGCTCAGCCCTGCCACCGTGGGTGCCTGGAACAGCTGGCGCAGCGAGACTTGGGCACCCATCCGCGTGGCCAGCCGCGCGATCACTTGGGTGGCCAGCAAGGAATGACCGCCCAGCTCGAAGAAGTTGTCGTCCGGGCCGAGGGCGTTTCTCCCGAGCAGTTCTTGGAAAATTCCAGCGACCAGTTCCCGGATTGGATGGTGGGCATCGCTGGCCGGATCGCTGGTCTCGCGTGCTCGCGGTGACGAATTGGCGCTGCTGAGAGCCGTGCCCAGCGCAGCCCGGCCCAGCGTGGCCCGGCCCAGCGCGGCCCGGCCCAGCGCCGCGCGATCGACCTTGCCGTTGGGCAGCCGCGGCAGCTCCGCCAGCACCGCGAAGAGAGCCGGTACCATGGGCTCGGGCAAGCGGTCGAGCAGGGCTTGCCGAAGGGCTCGCCGAAGGGCTTGCCGCCACTCCGTCAACGACTCGTCCGATCCTGCGCTGGTTGCCAGCGCAGGATCGCGCGGCACCACGGCAGCGACCAGCTGCAAGTTGCCGCCGGGGTCGGGAAGTGCCAGCACCACGGACTCTGCCACCGCGGGCAAGAGCGCCAGCTGGGCTTCCACCTCCCCCAGTTCCACGCGAAATCCGCGGATCTTGACTTGATGGTCGACCCGACCCAAAAACTCGACTTGGCCATCGGGCAACCAGCGCGCCATGTCGCCGGTCCGGTAGAGCCGCGCTTGCGGGTCGCTGCTCCAAGGATCGCGGACGAAACGTTCAGCTGTCTGGTCGGGGCGTCCGAGGTAACCGCGCGCCACGCCCCACCCGCCGATCACCAGCTCCCCGCGGATCCCGACTCCCACGGGAGTGAGCCCAGGATCGACCACATAAACCCGGCTGTTGCCCAGCGGACGGCCGAGCGGCAGGTTCGCGGCGCGGGCTGTTGGGTCCCGGGGCACGCCAGCCCGGGGCACGCCAGCCCGGGGCACGCCAGCCCGGGGCAC
>CAZCOV010000376.1:0-5967 GCA_964499975.1 uncultured Thermoanaerobaculia bacterium | reverse complement strand
TCTTGCATCGCGCTCAAGGTCATCGGGTGCGGAGGATTCTAGCAGAACTGCAGGCTGAGTGAAAAGCCATCACCGAAGAGATCACCTCAGGCATCATCCCAAGGGTCCGTTCGCGGCGGGCTATGCTCGGAATCATCGGTTCAAGGTTTGAGGTTTTGTTCAAAGAGCTTAAAAATTCGCCGATACTCGTCGAGCCAGCTGCTCGGTTGGCGGAAACCGTGCGGCTCGACCGGGTAAATCGCCACTTCCCAGTTCTCTTTCTCCAGTTCGATCAGGCGCTGCGCCAGCCGCACTGTGTCTTGGAAAAAGACGTTGTCGTCGACCATGGGCGCACACATGAGCAGCGGACGGGTCAATCCGGCGGCGAATTCGATGGGCGAGCTGCGCGCATACGCTTCAGGATCAATCTCTGGGGTGTTGAGGATGTTCGAGGTGTAAGGGTGATTGTAGTGGGCCCAGTCGGTCACCGGCCGGAGCGCTGCGCCGCAAGCGAAGAGATCGGGCTTTTGAAAAAGCGCCATTAACGTGAGGAAGCCACCATAGGAACCGCCGTAGACGCCGACCCGACGCGGGTCGACCCGCTGGTGCGCGACCAACCAAGCCACGCCGTCCGCCAAGTCTTCGAGTTCTGGCGTGCCCATTTGCCGATAAATCGCGGTGCGCCAATCGCGGCCATAGCCAGCTGACGCGCGGTAGTCCATGTCGAGGACGAGGTAGCCATGACGGGTGAGAAAGGTGTGGAACATGAACTCGCGGAAGTAGGAGGACCAGCCATGGTGGGCGTTTTGCAAGTATCCCGCCCCGTGAACGAACAAGACCGCCGGCCGCAGCGCAGTGCCAGGCTCCGTGGACGGCAAGTACAGCCGCGAGTAGATCGGCTGGGCCTGGTGGGTGGACGGCACTGCCACGATCTCGGGCACGGTCCAAGGCAACGCGCGAAACGCTGGACTTACGGTGGTGGTCAAGCGGCGCGCCACTGCTCCCGAACTCGCTTCCTGCAAGTAAAGCTCGGGGGGTTCGGTGGTGGTCGAGTGGAGGATCAGCAGCGACTTGCCATCCGGCGACAGGCGGGCTGGATTGCGGCCGCCCAGCTGGGTCACGGCAAGAAATTCGTGGGTCTTAAGGTCGACCCGGTAGGTTTCGTAAATTCCCGGATGGACGGGATTGGCCATGACATAAATGAAACGCTCTTCGGGATCGAGCTGGGGATCGGAAACCACGCACTGACAGTGGCTCAGCTGCTGGGTGGCGCCGGTTGCCAGCGAGTGCAAGTAGAGCTGGGAATAGCCGGTCGCTTCGGAAAGGAAGTAAAACGCCGGCTGACTCCTCAGCCAGCCGACCTGGCTGAATTCCCAGTCGATCCAACCTTGGGGGTCGGAAAGGTGGTGGACCGTCCGCAATTGCGGGGGAGCGCTCTCTCCCGCCGCCGTCGCCGCCTGCCCCCGCTCGAGCAAGACGATCCAGCGGTCTTTATTGTCCGCCGAGCTGAGTTGCAGCACGGCATGGCGGCCGTCCGGGCTCCAAGCGATCTCCTCGACGGCGACCGGCCGCGGCAACGGCGTTGCCGCGTCGCTGTCGGGCGCGTCGGCGGTGCCGGTCTTGGCGCCGAACTTGGCGGTGCCGGACTTGGCGGTGCCGGACTTGGCGGTGCTGGCGCTTTTCTTCTGGGCCGGGACGCCGTCCGCGCTTTCCTTGGCTTCCTCGGCGGCTTCTTCAGCTTGACGACGCGCGGCGGCCTGGCGGCGCAAGTCAGCCAGCGGATCTGCGAGAATGCCGGGCAAGACCGCAAAATCGAGCTCGTGCTGGACGTGGTGTTTCAAGTCGAGCCAGAGCAACTGATGCGCGGCGGGTTGCCCGGTTCCAACCTTGGCCCGCACGTCCTCGATTTCGACATAGCCACTGTCAGCCACGAAGCGGGGCATCTTCTCGCGCCGGCCTTCATCTTGGTCTTTGGGCTTGACCACCACCAGCAGGGCATCGCCAGCCGGGGACAAGGACTGCTCAACCAGCTCGCGCTCTTCCCCCAAATACCAGGTCGGCTGAACCTGGGTTGGGTCCTGCAGCTGGCGCAGACGCTCGCGGGCCTGCTCGTCATCGCGCTGCTGCTTTTTCCGCTTCAGATAGGTGAACAGACGCGCCTGCTGGGCTTCTAAGTAGTCGCTTTCCGCGGGCGCGTGCGGGTCCGCAGTCATTTGCAGATCCGCGGGCTGCGCTTCGAGACCGGTCACGAAGTTGCGCACGAACAGCTGCCCCTCGCGCGCGAAAACGATGCTGGTACCGTCCGCCAAGAAGTGAGGGGAGCTTTCCTCTTCCCGAGTGCGAGTCAGCTGTCGTCGCTCGCCATTTTGCCGGTCGCGCCACCACAAGTCACCTTGCCAGGTGTAAGCCCAGTAGCGACGATCCGGGCTGAGCTCGCCCTCGGGAGCATCCACCGAACCGCGCTCGGCCTCGTCCACGCGGCGGATCTGGCCGGTTGAGAGGTCCAGGCGGTAGAGGTCGACTAGGTCCGAGCCTGAACGCTCGGCCTCGTAATAAACCGCCCGGCTGTCATCCGCCCAATAGGGATCCTGGGGTTGGTGGCCCATCCACTCGGGATCGGCCATGATAGTTTCCAACGTGATTGCAGCTCCCGGGTCCGGAGCCGCCGCTGCAGCGGTCGGTGCAGCGGTCGACAAGGCAGTCGCGGATTGGGTCGCGGGATCTGCCGCAATCGGACTCGCAGCCAAACCCGCGGCAAGAAGCCACCAGCCAATCGGCAACAGCCGCGCCGGTTCAAGTCCACGAATTGCTGGCAACAGGCGGTTCAGTCCGACCGCCCTAGCCGGCAAGCTGCACCGCCTTGAGCATCGCGAAGAACGCCTCGCGCTGTTCCGCCAACGTGCGATCGGGCCCGGTCGCCTTGAAGAACCACGGTCCGCCCGGCCCTTCGACCACCGCCGCGAGCAACCGCGATCCCGGCTGGGGGGTGGTCGGACCCGAGCCCATGGTCGAGGGCAACAGGGTGCCAGCCACTTCGATCCAGGTCACCCGGGCATTGCCTGCGCTGAAGCTGTCACGGCGCGGGGTCTCGCCGGGGTTGGGTTCGACTTGCGACAGCCACCGCTCGAGGTTGGCGTCGACTCCTCCCCCACCGCCGCTCCCGAAGTGAAAAACCGCCAGCTGGCCCGGACCCGCAGCGCCTGGGATCACAGCTTGCGCCAAGCGCATGCTCGAAGACGGAGTCTCGGACGTCCACTCGGCCGGCAGCTCAAACTTGGCGCCAGGGGCCTCGATCGTCCGCCCACCCCCGGGCGCGGGGGACCGATCGCGCGATGACAGCGTGGCAAAAGGTGGAGTTGCTGAGGGCGGAACACTCGGCGCAGACGCGGGCGAGGGTGCAGCGGCTGAGGACGGTTGGCTTGAGGATTGCCCTTGGGGTGGGGTCTCGGAGCACGCGGACAGTCCGCAGAGCAACCCGCACAAGAGGCCCAAGAACGGAGAGGAAGCCGAGCGAAGCAGGTGGAAATCGCGCATGCATTCTCCTTCAGTTCTCGAGCGCCTGAGCCAGGCTACCTGCGCGGATCGACCAGTGGCTGGCATGCCAGACCGCCTGCCCATCGCGCAGCAAGATGGCCTGGGGGGACTCGTGCCGGATACCGGTCCGCGCGGCAATCGCGTTCGAAACGTCGCGCGCGTTCTGGATCTCGATCAAAGCACACAGAGCCGCGCCAGCCGGTTGCTGGGCGAAGCGCTGGTACTCGGCAAAAGCGGCCTGGGAAATCCCGCAAGTGAGGCTATGTTTGAAGATGAAAACCGGGGTTTTCTCGGATTGGGCAAAGAGCGGCTCGATCTCGTCGACCGAGACAACACGGGTCAAGTCAGGCATAACATCCTCCTTTCTCGGCTCGCAAGTGGCAACGCCGTCCAGCGGGCCACGGCGCTGGCCCATCTTAACCCATGCACCCGCCTCGGATTCAAGCGCCGGCCGGCCGCACCTCAGCCGTCTGGGTGCGCGAGCGCCCGCTCGATCCGCCGGTCGGGGACGATCCACATCAAGGCGACCAGGGCATAAAGCCCGCCCGCGATCGCTTGATGGAGAAACGACACCGGAATGGCGATCAAGTACACCAGCTGCGAAATTTTGCCCTTGAAGTCCGCGCCCAAGGCTTGGGCCAGCGCGGATCCCGCGCCATGTTTGGCGAGAATGGCCTGTTGCAAGATCCAGTAGGCGTTCGCCGCCATCAACAAGACCACACCATAAAGCGCGGTGGGCGCCGGGGCAAAGTGGTTCTCCCCCATCCACCCCGTGACAAAGGGCACGAGCGACAGCCAGAACAAGAGGTGCTGGTTGGCCCACAACACCCCAGCGCTGACTTGGTGCACGGTATGCAACAAGTGATGGTGGTTGTTCCAGTAGATCCCGAGATAGACAAAACTCAGGATGTAGCTCAAAAACGTCGGCCACAGCGGCTGCAGGGCTTCAAGGTCAGCCCCGTGCGGCACCTTGAGTTCAAGCACCATGATCGTGATGATGATCGCGAGCACTCCATCGCTGAACGCTTCGATTCTATTTTTGCCCATCTCTTACCCATCCTATGGATACTTTGACATTTTGACCTCAGCTCCGGCTTATTGGACATAACCCAGGCTCTTTAAGACTGCTTTGATCGCCGCGTCTTGGGGGCTCGCCAGGCTTTCCCAGCTCTGCGGGCTCGCGGTCTCGTAAGTGGCGACCTTTTTCTCCGGGTGCGCGGCCAAAAAGTCGGGGCTGAGCGCTTGCCGATAGTTGCCCGACCGGGTCCCCGGCATGTCCTCCGCCAAGGGCAAGTCGAGCAAGTGCAAGACCATGGGCGCCACGTCGTCAACGCTCAGGTCCGCCACCCGACGACCTGGCACAAAACCCGGACCGCGGGCGAAAAAAACCCCGGCCGGGGCATAGGTGTGGTGGTTGTTCAGAAAATCAAACCCGTGATCGGACACCACAATCACCCGGGTCTGTGCGCCCACCGCCGCGAGCACCTCGCCTAGCCGAGCGTCGGTGAAACGGTAGCGCTCGGCAATCGCTGGCGCAAACAGCCCACCGCGCTGGCGAGCGTGGTTGAACAGGTGGTGAAACGCGTCCACCGGATAGAAACTGGCAGCGGTAAACCGCGCGGCGAACTGGTCGATCAGCCGCGGCAACTCCACGCTGGTGGGATCCCCCAAGGCCGCCCGAATGGGTGCCAGCCGCATATCCGCGGGATCGACGGCAAAGCCCCCAGTGTAGGCAGCGAGCACCTCGGCCGGCAAAGACTGGGGGGCGGAAAGCGGCATGAGCTGGAGGTCTTGGGGATAGACCAAGCCTTGAGCTTGCTGGCCGGTGGACATCTGCGCTCCGGCCGCGGGTTCGAATTGCGCCCAATCCACGCCACCGGCCACGCTGAAGCCGTTGACGGTTTCTGCTGGCCAGGAGAGCAACCAGCGGTAAGCGCCCACCGGATAAAAGCGCCCAACGATCGTCCACAAAGCAGCCACCCGCCGCAGGTTGCTGGTGTAAGGCAGGCGCAACACCGGCATGCCGGGGAGGCGTTCGAGCCAGGGCAGAAAGTGGAAGTTGAGCCCGGTGTGGAGGGGGAACTCATGGATCGCTTGGCGGACCCCGGGCAAGCGAAAGTAGAGGAACTGGTGGATCCCATGTTCGGCTGGCGGCTTGCCGGTGATCAAAGTGGTCCACACCACGGGCGACAGCGTGGGAAAAAACGTGGCGAGCGGACCCCACGTGCCTTCGCGCATCAGCTGGGCAAAGTGCGGCAACTCGCCGGCCGCCACCATCGGCTCAATCACGTCGTCGAGGTCAGCACCGTCGATGCACAGCAGCACGACCCCAGGCGGCAAGTCTTGGGTGACGAGCTCGCTGGCGGCGGCGGGGCCGGCGGGGGCCCGGCCAGCGGGGGCGCGGCCAGCGGGGGCGCGGCCAGCGGTGGCCTGCGCTGGCCGCGGCGGGGCCGG
>CAZCOV010000375.1:0-5994 GCA_964499975.1 uncultured Thermoanaerobaculia bacterium | reverse complement strand
GGCGTCTCGGGGTCCTCAAAACTGACTTCGAAGGTCGGACGCTTGTACTCCTCGCCCTGGATCGGCGTGGCCCCGCCGAGCGAGGTTCGCACCTGGTAATTACCGAGCAGACGTCCGCGCGGCACCACAAAAGTGCCAGCCGCTGAACCAAAGCGGTTGGTGGTGGCCAACGCGTTCGCCACCACGTGCTGGTTGGGATCGAGCAGCTCGACGGTCAGCTGGGTCTCGGGGAGCACGGCAAAGCGCGCGGCTTCGCGGTTGCCGCGATAAGCCACCACTTTCCAGTGCAGCTGCTGCTCAGGACGATAGACGCTGCGATCGGTGTAGATCAAGGCAGCGGTCTGCTCCGCCGGGGGCGGCTGGTACTGCGGCGTGATCGGGGCCAAGTCGAGCAGGGTTTCTTCGCCGTGCTGCGCGGTCAGAAACTCCATGCGGTAAACCCGCGGATCGGGCAAGGTGAAACGCACCCTGCCGTCGACCCCGGTGGTTTGCACTTCGATCGGACGGTGTCCGCGCTGCCAGTCGAACTCCCAGCGGGTGACCGCGACCCCGGCGAGCGGCTGGCCGCTGGCGCCCGAGCGAGCCACCACTTCGAGGTGATCCGGATGCCGCCGGCGCAGCAGCACCAGGTCGCCCAGGAAAATCGGGAGTGCGGTCTTTTGGTTGAAGTCTTGCGCGAAATCCCGCCGCGCCGACGCGACGATGAGATAGGCCCCCACGCGTTCGAGCGGCGGCGTGACAAACGTCCGGTGGGCTTGCAAGTCGGGAGTCGGCGGCAGCTCCACGGTCCATTCGGCGACCGGCTTTTCCTCGGCGAGCAAGCGCGGCACCATCTGGTAGCCGGGCAACAGCTCGTTGCCGCGCGCCGTGCGGAGGTGCGCCGCAATATCGATCGTGTAAGCGCGCAAGTGGAGCGCGCGCAAGTTGCTGTGGGTCACTTCGAGCGAGCGCCGACCCAGCTGATCGCTCGCCATGGCCACCAATTCATAGCTGGGTGCCTCGTACAGGGTCTGCAAGTAGGTGCAACGGCGTCCGCCCGGACTTTGCGGAAACGCAGTCGCCCCGGCCACTGCGACCGCGTGGGCACGCACGCGCCGATCGGCCGCACTTTCCTGGTCGATCAGCTGGGCGAGCTGGGCCATGCCCATCGACCACCACTCGTAACGCGTCCCCACCCGCTCAAGCTCGGCCCTGAGGTTGTTTTGGATCTGCGCCCGGTCCACCTCGCGGCTGAACTGCTCGGCTAGGCGTTCGAGCCGCACCAGCCGCGCTTCGAGCGCCGCTTCCGGCCGATCGTGCGCACGGTGCCAGCGCTCGAGGTCAGCGAGCACCGCCGCCATCTTGCGCAAGGGATGGATAGCCGGGTCGGTGAAGTCGACCAGCCCGGGATCTTCCGCCAACAGCTGGGCGAGATCGAGGCGGAACAGCTCGTCGGTTTGCTCCGGACGCCACCCCGTGGTGTCCCCCAAAAGCTCGACCCAAAGATAGCTGACGGCATCGCGCAAGGTGCCGCGGATGCGCGGCGGATAGTCGTTTTGATCGAGGTACTCTGCGAAACTGCCCAGGGGTTCGGCCCCCCAAGTCGCGCGCTCTTGCCACAGATCGTGATAAGCGCCCATGACCGCGCTCACCAGTTGCTCGCGGGTCCATTGCCGCAAATCGACAACCGAATCCGCGATCACCCGCTCGCGCTGGTTGATCTCCCAGGAGTAGCTCTGCAGGTAATTCCACAGGGCATGGCCATAAAACAGCCGGACCGCGGCGAGATGACGCGGTTCGAGCGCCAAAGGTGGCGTGGGCCAGGCGCTGTCGTGGAGCCCGCGGACCGCGGTTTCCGGGCTGTGCAGAGCGGTCTTGAGCTGGACCTCCTTGACCAGCGCGCGGGTCCACTCCGCGCTGTCCTTGGCCGCGAGCGCGGCTGCCCGCAACTCCTCCGCCCGAGCCGCTGCCGCCTGATATTGGTCCTCAGCGATCAGGCGATCGACCTCTTGCCAACCCGCGCTTGCCGCCATGGTTTCTCGTCCTCCTCCCCACGCCCGCAAAGTCATCCCGAAATTCCCGCTCAGGACCACCAGGGCCAACGTCAGCCTGCGGACTGCGAGGCGCGGTCTGAAACGGTAACGTCTGAAACGGTGGTGTTCGAAACGGTGGTGTTCGAAACGGTGGTGTTCGAAACGGTGGTGTTCGTCCATGAGCGCAGTTTAGCGCGGAAGGGGGTTGGGTGGGTGAGGCCCGGCTCATCACCGCTCTGGAGTCAGGAGGAGCAGGAGGGCGGCTATGAGAGCAGTGCTGCCGCCAAAAAAGAAGGGGGCGGCTGGTCCCAAGCCCGGCCAGCTGCCCACGCCATGCCACAAGACCCCGGCAATGACCGAGGCTGGCAAGTCGAGGACGGCGAGCACGGCGCCGAGCAGGCCGTAGGCGGTTCCGCGCAGTTCTGCGGGGACCAGGTCGGCGACCAGCGCGCGCACGGTGCCGAAAGTCAAGCCAGAGTAAAGCCCGTAAATTCCCACCAGCGCCCACACCTGGGAGCCCTGCTGCGCCAGGGCTAGGCCAAAGTAAACTGCCGCATAAAGCAGCCAGCCCGCAACCAGCACCGCGCGGCGTCCCAGACGGTCGGAGAGGATGCCAGCAGGCGCGCTGCTCAGGGCATAGACCAGGTTGAAGGTCAAGAGCATGGCGAGAATCGCAGCCACGTTCAAACCGCGCTCGGCAGCGCGCAGGATCAAGAAAGCATCCGCGGAGTTACCCAGGTCAAAAAGCGCGACGATCGCGAGGAAAATCCCAAACCGCCGCCCCAAGCCTCGCCAGGCAAAGGGCGGAAGGGGCGCTTCGCCGCTGGGAACTGGGACGTCGCGCGCAGCGAAGATCAAAACCAGCACGCCGAGCACAGCCGGGATCGTGCTGAGCAGCACCAGCGTGCGAAAAACTTCGCGTTCGAGCACTGGCGCTCCGCCTTGCAGCGTCAGGACCACCAGCAGGGCCAGGCCCACCCCCACGGCCGCGCCCGTGCTATCGGCAGCCCGATGGATGCCAAAAGCGCTGCCGCGGTGGGTGGCCCGAACGCTGTCTGCGAGCAGCGCATCCCGCGGCGCGGTGCGCACCCCCTTCCCCACCCGGTCGAGCCAGCGCAGCGCCGCCACGGTCTCCCAGGTCGTGGCCCAGTAGAAAAAAGGCTTGGTCAAAGCGGACAGCCCATAGCCCACAACCGCGAGCCCTTTGCGTTGACGGAAGCGGTCCGACAGCCAGCCCGAGAACAGCTTGAGCAAGCTCGCGGTGGATTCAGCCACCCCTTCGATCAGCCCGATCGCGTTGGCGCGCAAGCCGAGCACGGAAGAAAAATAAAGGGGCAAGAGGTTGAGCACCATCTCGCTCGCGATGTCGGTCAGAAAGCTGGTCCAGCTGACCGCCCACAAGTTGCGGTTGCGCGGGGGCTCGTCCGCCTCAGCCACGCCGTACCTCCTCGACTTCACATGCGCCCATGCTTGAGGATCGAGGCGAGCAGCCAGAATCCCATGATCGCCGCGACCACAAATCCGCCCAGGCCGATCGTGGGGATCCCATGCCAAAGCGGGGGTAAGCTCGCCAGGACGATCAGCGAAGAGCCGATGATCAGCGCGGCCAGCACGATCGCGAAGGCCAGCCGGTTGCTCGCGCGGTCGAGGGCAGAGGACACAGCCTCGAGCCCGAGCAGGTCAAAGCCGAGCCGGGTCTTGCCTTCGCGCAGCTGGCGCAAGATGCCCTGAACTTCGCTGGGGATCACCCGGAGCAAGCGGAAGAGGTCGCTGCTCGAAGCCAAAAAACCAGAGAAAAACCGGCGAGGATGGAGCCGTTCACGCTGCACCCGCGCGACAAACGGCGCGGCTTCGACCACGATTTCAAAATTCGGATCGAGCTGGCGGCACAGCCCTTCGACGCTCGACAGCGCTTTGATCGCCAAGAACAGCTCGGGCGAGATGCGCAGCTGGTGGCGTGCGGCCAGTTCGAACAGCTGCTGCAACAGCTTGCCCACGTGCAGCTCGCGCAACGGACGGTAGAAGTGCTGGTCGATGAACTCGCCGACGTCGCGGGTCAGCACCCGGCTTTCGGGCGGGTCCTCCCAGATGGCGAGCTCGAGCAGGGCCTGCGCGACCGCGGATTCGTCGCGGGCGACAATGCCGGTGAGCAGGTCGGCAAAACTTTCGCGCACGTGGCGGTCGATGCGGCCGACCATGCCGAAGTCGAGGTAACAGACCACGTTGTCCGGCAACAGAAAGACATTGCCGGGGTGGGGATCCGCGTGGAAAAAGCCGTCGAGAAAGATCTGCTGCATGGTCAGCTGGGCACAGCGTCGCGCTACTTCTTGCGGGTTTAAGCCAGCGGCCAAAAGTCCCGCAACATCGGACGCCTTGATCCCCGGCACATACTCGAGTGTGAGCACCCGCGAGGTGGTGGCTTCGCGGTAAACCGCGGGCACACGCACGCGGCGTTCGCTCGCAAAGTGCCACGCGAAGCGTTCGAGGTTCGCGGCCTCGACCGCGTAATCGAGCTCGCGCATCAAGGTGTGCGCGAACTCTTCGACAATCCGGGTGGGCTGATGGATGGCCCAGCCTTCCAGGTGCCGCTCCATCAAGGTGGCGAGGTGGAGCATGATTTCGATGTCGACTTCGACCGTCCGCCGGATGCCCGGCCGCTGCACTTTGACCACGACTTGCTCGCCTGGCTCGATTTCCGCACGATGCACTTGGCCGATCGAGGCGGCAGCCAGCGGATCTTCCGCGAAGTGGTGAAACAGCACCGCGAGCGGCGCGCTGAGCTCACGCTCGACGATGCGCTGCACGTCCGCGAAAGGGAAAGCCTGGACCCGGTCTTGGAGCTTGGGCAGCTCAGCGAGCAGCGCCCCAGGCACGAGGTCCGGCCGGGTGGAGAGGATCTGTCCTAGCTTGATGAACGTCGGGCCGAGTTCCTCGAACACCCGGCACAAACGCTCGGCTCGGCTCATGCCCTCGACTTTGGGCGGCCGCCGCGGCACCAAGCGGCGGAGGCCCAGCTCGAGGTATTGCTCGACCCGCAAGCCGTCGACCAGGTCGTTAAATCCCCACTTGAGGAGCACGGCCAAGATCTGGCGGTAGCGCCTGGCGTGGCGGTAGGTGCGGCCAATGAAGCTGAGTTTGCGAATCGGCAAGCCTGTTCTCCCAAAGCGTGGGGTCCGCGGTTTTGGTCTCGAGATTTTATCTCAGAACCGAACCGGTTCGCGCGCCGTGCGCGCCGTGCCAAAGAGCCAAAGGTGCCAAAGGTGTCAAAGAGTTCGAGGGTTCGAGGCCCCTCTACCTATTGCCGTGCCGGTGGCCTCGCCCATCCGCAACGGATCAACCGTCAGGAGCAGAGCATCTTCCCCACTCCCGACCGCGACGAAGTTGTGCAAGATCCCAAGCGGTATTCGCGTTGTCCCGGCTTCCCAATAACTCACCTGCAAAGTAGCCAGCTACGTATTTACACATCCCTTTCCAAAGCAGGATGCCTAGGTATCTCTGGCCGTAGTCGCTTCGCTAAGCAGCGAGTGTGCGCATAGAGGCTTTGAGACTCATCGCGTTTGCTGGTTGGATAGATATCGATTAGAACTGAGTTCGCTATTGACAGCGACAATCCGCAAAAGCAGCAAATGGCTGTGCTATTTTCCATTGTCAATCCAGCCAACCATAGTTCTTCGCCAGACGATCGAGTGATTTCTGAGAGAGATTATGGAAAGTTGTGATAATACCCCGGTCACCTTCAACAACGACGTCAAAACGACCAGCAGAACGCTGGAGGATCCGAACCGTCGCACCATCTGCCTGTGTTGTGGTTCTGCCTGCCAACCGAACGGCCGCAACTTGGTCTGAGGAGAGCACGCCACCACGTGTTGCTGCCCCAGAGTCTGCGATGCGTTTTGCACCATGAGCGGTGGTTTTTAGGGCTGCTGCTCCGTTCCCCAAGGATGAGCTAAGTTTGGATAGAGCTGTGCGGCCTAGTGCGGCC
>CAZCOV010000374.1:0-6014 GCA_964499975.1 uncultured Thermoanaerobaculia bacterium | reverse complement strand
AACGTCAGAATAGCCCTGAGGGTCCAGGTGGGATTGCGACCGTGTAGGGGGCAGGCCCCCGTGCCTGCCCTCCCCGGCGCTCATCCATCAGGCCCTACCAGCCATCCTGGTGGCCTACTCGACTGAATCGCCGGCTCAATCGGCTGGAATTTGGCGGTTGGTGGTCCTCGGTGGTCAGGGCGGGAGCCGCCACTCAAGCACATCTCCCCGGCGCTCAAAGAGCGGGCGGATGTGTACAACACGTTATCGATTGCCCCGGTCGCCGAAGTGCCCTCGTAGAGTCCCCGGCGCAGGCGTTCACGCGCGGCGGCGGCGCGCCGATGCAAGGATTCGCGGTCGACCTCGCCTTGGTGCCGATCGATGACCAGCCGAGCACCCTCAGCCAGGAGGTCCGTGACCGTGCGATCAAGCGTCGCAGCGAGGCCCTTCAGGTGCTGCCGAAGGTCGTCGTCGAGGTAGAAGGTCGTCTTGGTAGCGCTCATGCCGCCTACTCTACACAGCTCGCCGCATCACCGTACAACCAAATCGGAGGATTCTGAGGATTCTCCGGTTCCGGCGGCGCAGACCCCCACGACCGTTGCGCCGACGCGCACCGCTTGGTTACTTGAACAGCTTGGCGAGGTTTAGCGACCAGCCAGGGAGCAGTTCGGGGATGGTGAGTTCCTGCGCGCCGCTCAGGAAAGTTGCCTCGGCACGCGAGCGATGCACCGCCGCGATCTTGCGCGAGGGATCGAGCGCCACCACCACCCGCACCCCAGCAGCCAGCCAGGCCATCACTTTTTCCTGGACTTGCGCGGCGGAATCGGAAGGGGAAACCACTTCGACGGCAAGGTCTGGCGGTCCAGGAAAAAAGCCGTCAGCCGATCCTGCAGCGGCTTCTAGGCGTTCGGTCCCCACAAAAGCCACGTCCGGCGCCCGCACGGTGTCCGGGCGGGTGCGCAAGAGAAAACCGGTCTCGGCCGCATAGGTCTCACCCAGGCCGTGGTCCTCGACGAAGGGCGCCAGGGCGGCAGTAAAACGCGCGGCGATCTTGCCGTGGGTATGACCCGCCGGTGACATTCTCAGCAATTCCCCTTGCACTAGTTGGTAGCGCCACTGGCCGCGAGGAAGGCGAAAGAGCTCGGCTGCGGTCAGGGCGAGTGCTTGCCCGATCATGGCACCATTCTACCCGAAATTCGCCCGCCCCTGCCGCCCCTGCCGGTCGCGCCGTGACCGCTCAAATCCGCATCAGGACCGAGCCATAGTGCATGCCCGCGCCCAGGGCGGTGAAAGCGACCAGCGCGCCGGGCGGCGCCTTGCCCGCTTGTTGCGCTTCGTAAAAGCAGAGCGGTAGGGTTGCTGAGGTGGTGTTGCCGTACTTTTGGATGTTGTTGTGGACTTTGGCGTCGGGTAGCCCGAGGGCCTTCTGGGTGGCCTCGTTGATCCGCAAGTTGGCCTGATGCATGACCAGCAAGTCGAGGTCGTCCAAGGTGTAACCACAAGCGGTGAGCACTTCGAGCGTGGCCCGCGGCATCTGCCGTACCGCCAGCTTGAACACCGCCTTGCCGTCCATGTAAGGGAAGGCATCGCCGCGCTCGATCATCGCAGGATCGACGAACGGCCGACACGCCGAACCTAGCCCGGGCAGGAGCAGGATGTCCTTGTGCTCCCCATCGCCGTAGAGCCGGCTGCCGAGGATCCCGCGCTCTTGGTCCGGCGCAGCGCGAAACACCATGGCCCCGGCCGCATCGCCAAACAGCACGAGCAAATTGCGAAACCGCGAGTTCCAGTCACGGTCCGCTGACGGCAAGGGGCCGGGATCCTCACCGTTTAGGATCGCCCAGGTGCGCGCGGAAAAAGGCATCAGCGAGGTGTGGACGTCGGCGCCTACGAGCAGAATGGTGCGCGCTACCCCGCTGCGGATCAGCGCGTCCACCACCTGCATGCCATACGCAAAACCTGCGCATTGCTGCCGCAGTTCAAGGCAAGGTGTGGGGGCCATACCGAGCCGGGTTTGAATCAAAGTGCCGCTGCCGGGGAAGTAGTGGTCGGGTGACAACGTGGCGCAGATCAAGTAATCCACTTCCGCCGCCCTAATCCCGGCTGCGTTCAGAGCCTCTTGGGCTGCTGCTGCGCCCAGATCGGCCGAACTCGTCCCCGCCTCGACAAAGTGCCGGGTCAAAACCCCGCTCCGCTCGCGAATCCACTCGTCGTTGGTATCGAGGATCTGGGCCAGCTGATGGTTGTCGATCTGCCGCGGCGGCACTGAGATGCCGGTCCCCGCGAGAACAGCGCGCAGTGGTGTCATGATGCCCCCTCTGTGCTCCTGACCTGTTGTTTTTTAGCCAAACCGTCGCCAGTCAACCGGCACTAGCAAAACTCACTCGAAATTCGGCGGACGCAACTTCTGCCGCGGGTCAGGCCGGGTCCGACCGGTGAAAAACACGGTCAGCTCGCCGTCCTTGAAGAAGCGATAGAGCCGCTTCGGCACTTCGCCGTCGAGCCCCTTGGGCGCATCCTTGGGATAAGTCCAGACTTCGAGCGTGGGATCCCCGATCTTTTGCGGCGACTCGTAAGCGATCTTTTCCGGTTCGCCGTAGAGGATAAAAATCGTCCCGCGATCCGTCCGATCGCCCGGGAAAGCCGCTTCCGCGAACCGCGTGTTCACCTCGACGACGCGGGCATTGAAAATCTCTTGCGGGGTTTTCTTGAAAACCGCGGTGTTCGCGTTGCGCTTCTCCCAAAACTTGGCGATGAACTGTACGGCTTCAGGGTCGGAGGCGAGGCGCAAGTACGCATTGATTTCCTCTTCGCTGGCCATGTGGCTGATCGGCCCCACCAGCCAGTGCGCGTAGTCGACGCCCAACAGCGGGTTGAATAGCTCTTCGCTGGTGGTCGGCTTTTTGCCCGCGGCAGATCCCGCGAGCAACAGCAGCGCACCGGCGAGCCACCAGCACAGCCGGGCGCTAATGCTTGCGCAAGAGGTCGAGAAACTCTTCGCGGATAGGTCGCTCATGGAAGATCCCCCGAATCGCTGAGGTGATGGTGACCGCCCCAGATTTTTTCACCCCGCGCATTTCAACGCAGAGGTGCCGTGCTTCGATGACCACCATCGCACCTTGCGGCTTTAGTTTTTCTTCGAGGAAGGTCACCACTTGTTCGGTCAGGCGTTCCTGTAGCTGGGGTCTCTTGGCATAAAACTCGAGAATCCGTGGCAGCTTGGACAGGCCGATGATCTGGGTGGTGGGCACGTAAGCGATGTGGGCATGCCCGTAAAACGGCACCAGATGGTGTGCGCACAAGGAGTAGAAAGGGATCTCCTTCTCCATCACCATCGTGGTGTAGTTGCCGTCATTGGGAAAAGTGGTGACCGTGGGCTCATTGCCTTCGCGCAGGCCGTGGAACATCTCGGCGTAGAGCTTGGCGACCCGGATATCGGTCTCGTGCAAGTTGGGATCGTGCAGATCGAGGCCGAACTCTTCCAAGATGGCGCGGACGTGACCCGCAATCCGGGTGATCCGGCCGCGTTCTTGCGGGTCGAGCGCGGCGAGGCGATCCGCCGTTGCGGGTTCGTCGCTCCCGGCAACCGCGGTTGCTGGGAATTTGGCTTGCTGATCCAGCTTGATCGTCATCGTCAACCCTATGTGTCAACCCTATGCGCTGGGACCGTCCTCGACCCTTCCCCGTCGTCGCCTGGCCGGCGACCTTGGCCAAGGGGGACATCCTATCCTAGAATCCGAGCGGGGCGAGTTTTCCCCTGAGGAACATCTGGCCTCCCATTCCCAGATCATGGGCCATGAAAGGAGATACGATGGCCGAAGTACAAATCGAGTATTGCGTTGTTTGAAACTACAAACCCCGCGCCGCCGGTCTGGCGGACGAGTTGAACAAGCGCTTCCACCTTGAATCTAAGCTGGTCAAGGGATCTGGCGGCGTTTTCGAGGTCACCTTAGACGGCGAACTGGTTTTTTCCAAGAAAGCGGTGGGTCGCTTCCCGGAAGTCGGGGAAGTCGAAGCCGCAATCGCCCAACGCGTGGCCTGACCCCGAGCTTCCACTCCGCCCGCTGGCGCGTCAGGAGCTGGCGCAGCCGGCGGGCGGCAACCATTTGTTGGGCACGGAGGCGCCCTCCGTGAATCCGCAGTCTTCTTAGCGCCTCGCTCTCGGCTGCTTCCACGCAAGGCATGAGCACGAGATCCCTTGTGCTCGCGCGTCAAGCCGACCACTCCCGTTCAAAAAAATTGGGTGGCCATGAAACATCCTGCTGGGTTGGCTCGTTGTCCTGTTTAGAACGGTGACGGTGACGTCGACTTTGACCCGTAAGTTGGGACGACGAGCCGCTGCCCAGTGCACGAGTACAGCACACGAGCGCAGCAATTGAAGTTTGAAACATTAGTTTGAAACATTAGGTGGATCATCCAACGACCGAAACCGAACCGGACGCCAACCCGCGACGGTTCTCTCAAGATGACGAGGATTCAAATCATGTTGACCCTGAAATACAAGACCCTTGGTTTGGCCGCTCTTCTGTTCACCGTCATGACTTGGAACGCTGCAGCCGCTGAACAGTGGATCCACATCCGCGTTCATGGCGCCGACTCCGAAAACGTCAGTGTCAATTTACCCGTGTCCCTCTTGCATGCAGCTTCAGCTTTGATTCCGCCGGAAGTCCATCAGAAAGGCAAAATCGCCGTCGATGATATGAATCTATCATGGCAAGACCTGATGAACTTCTGGCAAGCGGTCAAGCAAGCGCCCCAAGCAACTTTCGTCACTGTAGAATCCAAAGATCAAAACGTGGAAGTTAAAAAGGAAGGTAACTTTCTCCTGGTCAAGACGGTCGAACGCAGCGACAAGGGCGCGAACGTCGATGTCAAACTGCCGCTCACGGTCGTTGATGCGTTGCTTTCCGGCCCGGAAGGAACTTTCAATTTCCAGGCTGCACTGACGGCGTTGGCCGCGCAAGGAACGAGCGATATCGTTACCGTGCGCAATGGTCAAGAAACCGTGCGGATCTGGATCGACGACAATCAGACCGCGGCTGAGTGAGGTAACACCATGCGTAAAGCGCAAAACCAACGGCATCGTTTCCTCACCATCGCATTGCTGTTGCTGTTCATGCCGATCTTCGTTTTCGGCACCACCGTGGCTGCCACCGGCACGATCATGGTCAGCGTGGACGAACATCATCCGGACGGCGCGCACCTCTTCTTGCCGGTTCCCGCCATCCTGGTCGATCTCGCGGTCCTGGCGGCACCGGCGATCATCCCGGAAGATGCCTTGGCAGAAGCGCGTCAAGAGGTAGGACCGCAGCTGCCAGCCCTCAAGGCCTTCGCGGCGGCCCTCGCCGATTGCCCGGACGGCGTGCTGGTCGAGGTGCAAAGCCCAGAAGAGCAAGTGCGCATCGCCAAAGAGGGACGCTCCTTCGCGATTGATGTCAAGAGCTCCGATGCGGATGTTTCGGTCCGCGTCCCAGCACGGATCCTGAGCCGTGCGCTTTCGCTCCTCTGACCCCCCTCCTGCCGCGCTGAACGCGGTGGCTCAAAGCGCGGTAACGCCTCGACGTTACCGCGCTTTTCGTTTGGGTTGTGTGGCGTAGCTGATCCCGCTAAGATCAGCGCCGGAACGGAAGATGGATTTCGCAAGTTATTGATGCGTCGACCCTTGGCCCCCAACCTCTTGCTCAAGCAGATTGGCGCAGGCGTCCTGCTGCTCGCATTGCTCTCTGCCTGCACGCCCGAACTCCCGCGGCTCGCTGACCTCGAACACCGGCTGATTTCCCAAGAGCCGTACCTGGTGTTGCCCGACCGCGCCTGGCGGCAGCTGGAAAAGCAACGGGAAGACGAGCCGGATCGCTGGTTTTTCACCGGTTCGGCAGGGATGATCTGTCATGTCAACCAGCGTCCGACGGAATCCATCGTCTTTGCTTTTTATCCGGGGCACGCCAGCCCGGGAGATCCCACCAAGCGCTACCCGCTGACCGCCACGTTCGATGGCCAGGACGTGCGCGAGCGCAGCCGCTTTCTCGACACCGCAG
>CAZCOV010000373.1:0-6025 GCA_964499975.1 uncultured Thermoanaerobaculia bacterium | reverse complement strand
CACCTCTGCCAAGAACCCCGCCAGGTCGCCATGCCGCGCTGCTTGAGGTTGCAAGACGTCCAGCACACTGAGCTCTGGGGGCAGTTTGCCCGACGTTGTGTCCGCCGATTTGCGGAGTTCCTGCGCTGCCCGGGCAAGACTCACCGCGGGCTGCTCTGCCAGGAGTGCGGGCTCGGCAGCCGTCAGGCGTTTCAGTGCTGCGAGCAGCGCGCGGACTTCGGGCTGCTCGCTCAAGCGACCATGCGAGCGCTTCTGGCAGGGGATCCCCACGTGGGTGAATGCCTTCAGCACGACCTCCGCCTGGGCGTCACTGCGGTAGAGCACGGCAAAGTCCTTGAAGGACAGATTGCTAGTGAGCTCATCGCGCTGTCCGTTGGAACCCGGGTCCAGGGAAGTGCCGGCCAATAGCTCTCCAACCTTTTTGACTACAAACTCGGCTTCCGACCGGGCGCTCGCACCGCGAAAAATGACGATAGGTTCGGGCGGCAGCTCGCGCATCGCGATCAGCTGACGATCTGCCACCAGGCTGCTCGGCGCGATCGCCGCCACCGCTGCCTTGACGATCGTCGCACTCGACCGATAATTGCGCTTCAGCTCGACGGTAGAAGCCCCAGGAAAGTCCTGCTGAAAGCGCAGGAAAAAACCGACATCGGCCCCCCGAAACTGGTAGATCGACTGGTCTGGGTCGCCGATCGCGCAGAGGTTGCCGTGGGGACCCGAAAGCAGCCGGATCAGCCGATACTGCAAGCTGTCGATATCTTGGTATTCGTCGACCGCAAGGTAACGGAACTGCGCTCGGTAAACCGCACAGCGGTCAGCCCGCCGCGAAAGCAAATCGCCGGGCAGCGCCAGCAAGTCGTCGAAATCGACCAGACTGCGGGCGAGCAGCGCTTCGCGATACTGCTGCAGTTGTAGTCCCAAGCCCCGCAAGTCCCACGCAGGCGTGGCGATTCCGCTTTCTGCCGGGTTCAGCTCGCTTTGAACTTGATTTCGTCGCAACGCGGCAAATTCTTTGAGCAGCTTTTCTGCTGAGCGCAGCGGGATTTGCAGCCGCTGGGCTGCCAGTTCGCTGCACGTTGTGGCGTCCGCCACTTGAAAACCGTGCGCGAGACCAAGCTCCGCGCGTTCCTGCTCCAGGATCTTGAGCCCCAGGCCGTGAAAGGTCGTGACCAGAACTTGCGCGGCTTGCTGCGGGATCAGCTGATCCAGACGTTGCCGCATTTCTTCGGCGGCGCGGCGAGTAAAAGTCACCGCCAAGCAGGTTTCCGCGCGGACGCCGCGCTCCGCGATCAAGTAGGCGAGACGGTGGGTCAGGGTGCGCGTCTTGCCGGTTCCGGGTCCGGCGATGATCAACAGCGGGCCCTCGACGTGTTGCGCCGCTGCGCGCTGTTCGGGATCCAACCCAGCGAGGATTAGAGACTGCAGCGCAGTCCCGTCCGCATTGGTGGCAGAGCCGCGACCCGCGATCGCCCCAGCTGCCGAGCCCAGCCCGGCAGGCCGGGTGCTGGTCTGGCCCGGCGCGCTATTTGCCAGGGCGAAAAGCAAACCGCCACGGGTGGAGCGCGCGAGTTCCTCGGGAGAAAACAGCCGGATCTTGCCATATTCGCCGTCATAACCGGGTTCGCACTGGACCTGGCCGTTGCGCAGCCGGGTCAAAGCTTCGGCGAGCAGGGGGTCCGCATGTTTTCTCAACTCCTCGACGGGCAACCGTTCCAGGATTTCGAGTTCGGGACCCCACCGGCTGATCAGTCCGGCCACCCGCTGCTGCACAGTTTTGGCACGCGAACTCACCCCTTGCAGTTCGCCAACGATTTCGCAAAGGGGGACCAGACAACGAAAATCCACAGGGGTCTTTGGACGATACTCCGGCGGCCGATCCGCCAGCTCTTCGACCCGATGCATCACCCCCACGGTCACCGGCTTGCCACATACCGGGCAACGGCCGCCATGCTGCAAAGTCTCGTGCGGTTCGAGCCGGACCCCACAAGCGCGGTGGCCGTCCAGGTGGTATTTGCCTTCTTCGGGGAAAAATTCGACCGTGCCGCCATAGCCCAGCCCGGTCTCGAGGGCACGGCGCAACGCAAAATAGTCGAGGTCGGTCGTAAAGAGGCAAGCTTCGCGGCCGAGCATTGGTGGCGAGTGCGCGTCGGAGTTGCTGACCAAGGTGAAACGGTCGAGCTTGGATACCCGCCAGTTCATCAGCGGGTCCGACGACAGCCCGGTTTCCACCGCAAAAATGTGCTCAGTGAGGTCCCCATAGCACTCCTCGACCGCATCAAAACCCGAGTGGGACCCGAGAACCGCAAACCAAGGCGTCCAGATGTGGGCCGGAATCAAGTAAGCGTCAGGACTGCACTCGAGGGTGATCTCGAGCAGGTGCCGGGAATCCAGGCCCAAAATCGGACGCCCGTCTGCAGCAAGGTTACCGATCCGCGCCAGGCGTTCGCGCAGCCAGTGGGCCGAGGCGAAATCCGGCACATAAATCAAGTGGTGGACTTTTCGCGTCCGGTCCCCCTTTTTATAGATTGTCGAAATCTCGACCTCAAGCAGGAAGCGGACGGGGCGCGAGCACGACGCCGGCAACTCTTCATCGAGTTGCTTTTCCTCAGCAGGCCGTAGCCGGAAGAGCCCAGGTTCGGCGGGTACCAGCTTGCTCTCCAGCTCAGAAAACCAGGCAGGGTGGGTGAAGTCACCGGTCCCAACGAGCTGAATGCCTTTCCGCTTGGCCCATAGCGCGAGGTGCTCAAGATCCGCGTCCCGGCTGGTCGCCCGGGAGTACTTCGAGTGGACGTGTAAATCTGCGTAAAATCGCATCTCAGTACTCCGGTCAGGTTATCCATGGATGTCCAACGATCGCTGTAGCGCGTTCATTGCTCCCTGGTGTGCTCTCAGAGTTCCCTGGGGTGTTCTCAGAAATGGAAAGGCATTCTTTGTTTATGCAAATAAATGCCCGGCCAAAAGAACTCTATCAGAAATACCCGCAGAATGCGACCTGTATGAGAATTGAGCGTTGTGATCGGGTGGTATATTTATAGGAGCTAGAAAAATATCGTCGTTCCTGCACTCAACGGGTTGTGCAGCTGTTCCAGGATGCCTGGAACACTTTTACGGCAAGCAGATCAGGAACCGGGGAGGTTCCAGTTCCCGCGAGGTAGCAGAGAGGTCACTGCGGAAAGGCTTTGACCAGAGAACGTTTGAGCTGCAATTGCTCGGTATCGGACAGCCTGCTGCCCGGTGGATAGAGCGCGCGCTCCCAGGAGCCATACATCGGGTTGGGCAAGAGGAACCAGCGCTTCCCCCACCAATCCGTGCGCTCGAGGGTCGCTTGGAGGCGTTCGGCAAGGGTGGCAGGCGGCGCAAGAAAATCGCCGAGATCGTCGCCGACCAAAAGCAGGACGCGGTGGCTGGCTGAAACGTGCTGACGCCGAGTGGATTTGTCCGCCGGCCATTGGTTTTCATCGCGGCAAAGGATCTGCTCGCTGGTCACCCACGACAACCCGAGCGCGTGCAGGTTGGCCAGTGTGGCCGCTTCGAGATCAGCAGCGCGATTGGTCACGAAAAAGGTCGCGACCCCGAGCCGCCGCGCAAGTTCGAGAAAGTCGCGTGCGCCGGGGATCAGCTCGGCCTGCTCGCGCCGGACCCATTCCGCCCATAGCGGATAAGTGTAGGCCACCCGCCGCTGGACTTGCTCGCCCTGGAAACGGCTATTGTCGAGCACGGTCTCGTCGAGATCGAGGATCACTGCTGACGGCAGGTGCGACGCATCACCGGTCTGTTCGAGGGCAGCTGACCAGGACGGATCAGCGAGTGCCAGAGACAGCGCTTCCCCCGCAGACCGGTAGGTGGACGTGGCAAGCGCCGTGTACTCGGCGGCGGTCTGCATCCACAGCGTGCCTTGCAGCTGTTCATGGGTGTCGCGCAAGCTGGGCACTGGGGGTGCGGTCACGGTTGCGGCCGACGGGGGCGGCAGGGTTACCACAGTCGCGGGCCGGGAAGCGCAGCCCCCAGCTGAGAACCCTAGGAGGCTGCTCAGCAGGAGCCCCTGGAGCAACGGGAAAAACCGATGATCTGGGCGCATGGTCAGATCTCCTCTTGAAGGTTCACAGCACCTGGCGTCGTGTCGCCAGAAAGGCTTGAACGAGGTCAGCAGGACAGCAAGGAGCCGCGGTGCGGTGCGGTGCGGAATCGTGGAGGAGCGGGGAGGGGCAGTCATCACCGCGAAAATCTAGCAGATCCTGCGCCCTGAGGTCACGACCGGGCTGCCTGTGTTGCGCGTCCAGGGTGCAGTGATTAAGATGGAGGCATGCGGCCGATTTTTGCAGATCCCAAGACGGATTTCGTGTTCAAGCGCATCTTCGGCAGCGAGGTCCACAAACCCTTGCTCATCGAGCTGTTGAATGCGCTCCTCGAGCTCGACGCGCCGCACCGCATTGTCGACCTCAAGCACCTCAGCCCAGAGCAGCACATCCCGATCGACGAGTTCAAGCTGTCGGTAGTCGACGTCAAGTGCATTGACCACAGCGGACGGCACTACGTGGTGGAAATGCAGGTTTTAAACGTCGAAGGATTCGAGAAGCGTGTGGTGTACAACACCGCCAAGTCTTACGTGACTCAGCTGCGCACGGGGGAGGATTATCCTCAGCTCAACGACGTGATCGGTGTGACGATCTGCGATTTTCAGCTGTGGCCGGAACCACCGCAGGGGGGTGGACCGTCGGTGCCGATGCTGTCGCGCTGGCGGATGCAGGAACAGCACTTGGGTGCGCTCGGACTGTCGCAGATCCAGCATGTTTTTCTGGAGCTGCCCAAGTACTCCGCGGGTACATCGCCCGTCGGTTTGATCGACCGCTGGGCCTACTTTTTCCGGGAGGCAGAGAACCTTGCGGTGGTCCCGCCCGCACTGGCGTCGGCTCCGTTTCGTGAGGCGCTGGAAGTGGCGCGGATCGCGAATTTTGGGGCGAGCGAACTCGATTTCTACGATCGGGTGAAGATGGCGGAGCAGGACGCGCGCGGAGCCTTGAGCCTAGCCGAGCGTCAAGGCCTAGCCGCGGGTCTGGCGCGGGGCCGTGCGGAGGGTTTGGTTCAGGGTCGAGCGGAGGGTCATGAGGCGGGCCATGCGGAGGGTCTTGCTGAGGGGTTGCGCCAGACCGTGCAGGCGCTTTGTGCCGCCTTTGCGCTCGAACTCGACGCCGAGCAAAGCGCTGCGCTCGCGACCATGAGCCGCGCTGAACTCGAAGCTCTGAAGGAGCGCCTGCTCCGCGATCGGCACTGGTGAGCGGGCGCATCGCGCCTGCGCAGGCGCTAGCTGCGAGTATCATTTAATTTAGTTTTTTCTTACCCCACCAAAATGCGGACGCGGGTAATGAGGCGGGCGAGGGCGCGCTCGACGACGGCGGTTTCGGGATGGCGGACGAGGACGTGGCCGTCGCCTTCGTAGTGGCTGTTGTGGGGCTGGCCAGGACGGGGCAGCTGCCGTTCGACCAGGATCGGGCCGAGCTCGCGCGCAACTTCTTCAAAGCCTTGAACGGCGAGCACCCGGCCGCGACCCTGGCCGCGGAGGAAGGCCGCACCAGCAGCAAAGCGGCGCTCAGGAGGGGTGAAGGTGCCACTGACCATGAGTTCTGCCCACACCCGGAAAAGGTCGATGCCATGAGCCAAGCCGATGCTCGCGGCCAGTTGTGCCCCCGGCGGACGCGCGGCAACTTCAGAAATCGCCAGCGAACCGTCCGGACGCTCGAACCACTCCAGGTGGGTGAGTCCAGTGGTCATGCCCAGGGCCGTCAAGGCTTGGGAACCGATCCGGCGAATCGCGTCGAAACGTGGGTGATCGATTTCTCGCGGCACGTAGAGGCACCACTGGATCCAGGGTTTCTCGATCGCTTCGAGTGGGGTGGGCAGGTAGCGCGCGATCGAGTGCCAGACCGGCCGTCCAGCGATGGAAACCGTGTCCAGGGTGTGCTCTTGCCCCTGGATGAATTCTTCGATCAACACTTCGTTGCCCGGGCTTGGGGGATCCGCGGCCAAA